>JAUXIB010000123.1 GCA_030621225.1 candidate division FCPU426 bacterium | reverse complement strand
CTTGTTTTGGCCCACAGCAAGGATGTTATCGCGGTATTGAAAGATGAGCGCCGCGATCTTTTGGTAGATGCCCGTGGTTTGTTTGAGACTATGGAACCGGAGGTTGTTAATGAAGGCCGTAAAAGGCTGCGCTGGTGGGACATCGAACATTTCACCTCTTGGACGCAGTTAGGACGGGAGGTGCGGGTAGTGCGGTCACTGGAGACCACTACTATCCGACGGCAAAAAGACGGCCGGGAGAAACAAGAAACATTTGTTTCATGCCTTTATCAGGCTGAATTTGAAATCTGTGGTCAGAAAGGAACACACCCTCCGTCACTGGGCGCGGATTCTGCTTGCTGATTTGTTTCGGCAATCTTCTTGTTCGCCGGTTCCTCCTTAGCATATCATCTTGTTGGTTGACCTGCGATTAGTATTCACTGTTCACACCCAGGGGGATGGTCTGTCCTCAAGGGAAAAACGGCGGAAATTACGTCCGTGAGGAGGTGCTTAAACCACCAGGGCGAAACTCTCCGCCTTAAAAACACCCCTCATCCTCGCTCTAAAGACCATTTACAAAAAAGTTGCGGAAGCGTTGTCGGGTCTAGGGTTGCCTTGTATCCCCGTGTTTGTTGTGATACAATGACATCTGTTATGTTTAGAGAACGCAACAATCGTTTGGCCTTTGTTTTTTTCTTTGGTCTGTCCTTCGTTTTTCAAGCAGACGCTTTCGTCCTATATCATATTTCTGATCTGCATTGCGGACACGTCCCCGGCCACCCGATGGTGCAGCAGGTCATCGCAAAGATCAATGCTGCCGCGGACGCGGACATAGTGGTGGCTTCGGGTGACCTAGTTGAGATCGGGCAAGACGTGCACTATGAACATTTCAACGATCTGATAAAACTGGAGCGCGGCCGGACCCTGTTTGTGCCGGGAAACCATGAGACCGCCTGGTCGGGCACCTCGGGCAAATGCCTTTTCGAGCAAAAGGTCGGCAAGCGTTTCAGCTACCTGGATATCGAAAACTGGCGCGTAATCGGCCTTGATGCCAGCATACATAAGCAGCACTACGCTTATATCGACGGTTGCCAGCTGGAATGGCTGCGCGACACGCTACGACAGGCAGGGGACAAGAACTGCATAGTGGTCCTGCACCATCCTGTTTTCCGTGGAGATGGCGCGATGCGCAATCAACGCGAGCTCTACGAGGTGTTGAAAGATCATAAGGTCAAGCTGGTGCTCTGCGGCCACAGGCACCGAGGCAGGATGTGGAAATACGAGGGTATGGCGATTAGCATGGCGGCTTGCTGTTATCGGGGGAACTACACCAGGTTTGAAATAGAGGGGGATAGCGTCAGCGTCAGCTATCATAATTGCCAGGGCAAAGAGACGCCATATGGTGACCTACAACTCTTCGATAAAAAGGGCCGGCTGGATGCGAGGAAGAAACTGGAGCAGCCGTTGACCGGACCGCTTCCTGCAGTGGAGGCAGCGGGGATAATAAAGGGGGATGCCGATCTAAAGCTGCTGATCAAGACGAAAGGGCAGCTCTATGCTCCGCCGGTGTATGACGGCGGAAATATCTATTTTGGGGACAGCTGCGGCGACGCTTATGGCTTGAGACTGGCAGATGGCACCACGGTGATGTCCCGTTCACTTGCAGCGGGGATCGTTTCCTCCCCGATAATATTCAAAGGCGAGCCGGTCTACTGTACCGAACAGGGAGACGTCTATCTTCCCGGCAGGGACGTCGCGCTGGATGTATGCGTGTCCTCCGGCCCTAAGCGGGCCGGCGAGAAATTGGTCGTCACTACCCATGACGGAAGGTTGATTGTCCTGGACATGCAGGGCAAGACAGAGCCGCGGGTATTGAATACAGGAACAGCCTTGCCCGTGGCCGGTATGGCGGTAAAGGATGATAGTAAGATATTTTTCGCTTGCCGAGACGGCAGCGTCCGCTGCGTCACTGCGAACGGCCTTCAGATATGGAAAACACAGCTACAGCAGAGCATTTACCAGGCTTGTGCCCCCGCGGATCCGTTATTGACCAAGGGGCTGGTCATACTCACAGGCAAAGATGGTAAGGTCCACGCGCTTAAGCAATCGGACGGGACCCAGGTGTGGGAGGCGGAGCTGCCGCATGCCGATTATTTCAGTCCTCTGGCCTATAAAGATCTGGTCATCATCGGCAATTACAACGGCAAGCTGAGCGCATTGTCCCGCAAAGACGGCAAGGAGATATGGAGCTTGGAGGTGGGCAGCGCGATTCACGCCGGGGCGGTGCAGGGAGATTCCCTTTACTTAGCGGGAGCCTGGAGCCGGGTGTTTAAGTTGGACCTTGTCCAGCGGGAGATCAGCCACGAGATATATATTCCTTCCGGCCCTTTATGGTCCAGTCCGCTGGTGCGGGACGGGGTAGTCTACCAGGCCACGTTCGGTGGTGAGCTATACGCGATAACTTGTCGCTAGCTATTACCGGCAGAATTTCAATAGCGTAGGACGTATTTGCCTTCGTTATTATTTGTCTCTTCGATCAGGCGCCTTACACGACGGTGTCGACTTATATGATAAAGACGTTGACCCTAATATTTCCACTTGTCGCGACCTCACACCATACGAGTAGTTTTTTTGGTTTTTCTGTAAGAAAAACATCAAAAAAGTCATCTAACCTTATAAAGAGCAAATACCCATGAATTGCCAAGATAACCAAAAACTGATCAATCTCGAGCTGGACAGCCTGGCAACGGGAGAGCAAAAAAAGGCCATCCGGCTTCATGTTAAAGAATGCCCTGCTTGTGCCCGCGAACGCGAAGAGTTGGTTTCGTACGCCCGGAAGATGCAGGGCATTTTCTCTTCAGTTGATATCCCTGAGCTATCCGCCGACTTTGACCTGGCTTTTGAACGCCGTCTGGCGGAAAGGCCTTCTGTTTTTGGCAAGATCAGAGCTCTGCTACCGGTTCGGATATGGGCGCCGCTGGCTGCGGCGGCCGTCCTGGCGATGATGCTCTTATGGGTTCCCAGGGGTGAGGAAAAACCGGTACTGATCGAGCGGGAGCCGGTCGTTATAATGACCGATCAGGCCCGGGCGCAGGAAATAGTGGATGGACAAGTTAAAGAAATACTAACTAGTTTTCTATGATTAACCGGGAGGATGAGATGATGAAGAAACTGATGATTACGGTTGTTGTTGGTCTTTTGGTGTTTACCGCGCAGTCTTTTGCTTCGCGTGACGAACTGAAGGACGAGCTCAAAGAGCTGCGCAGGGAGGCGCGCGAAGGCATCAAAGCTGAAAGGTCCCAGGCGAATGGTGCGCGTGAGCTTCGGGCCGAGGATAGCGAGGGCGGCAGGACGGTGATCGATGTGCGCGGCAACCGCGTGCGCGTCGAGAAGTACCTCTCGCGTCCGGCTGACAACCAGATCAGGGTAGTCGTGCTCAACACCCGTCCTGGCCTGGCCGATCGTGTTGACCAGGTGAACTGGACCGGCACCTTTAACCAGGACCTGCCCCTGGACCTGCGCGGCATCGGCCGCGGGATGTGGGGCAGTCGCGGCGGGCCGCGTCCCGAGTATTACATCACCAATGTTTTGCGTGTGGCGACCTCCGGCGACAACAGTCTGACCGTCACGCGGGACGGCGGCTGGCTCTATACCTTTGCGAAGCTCGGGGAGCGGGAATGGTGTCTCGTCATATTCAACAACGAGCTGCTCACCATAAACGGCATCGGCAAGATAGAACGCGAGCGGATTAATTACGATATTGACCTAAACCTGCCGGGTATGGTTAAAATTTACTACCCCCACCGTGACGACAGCGTTCTTACCCATGCACTCACTCGCATAGGCGTCACGGGGCAGATTATCTGGCTGGGAACGGAGGATGCTTTGGCCCTTCCTACAAAACATGAGTGGGAACGGGAACCAAACGAGCACCACCTCCGCGACAAGTTGGTTTTCGCCGACGGCACCTGGATATCGCGTGACCGCTATCTGATAGATGATGAAGGTCATGTGCTGGAGCGTGACGCTGACGACCCTGGTCATTGGCTACCCTTCTGGCGCGGCAACCGTGAGATCATCCACGGCGCCAGCGAATTCGACGGGGAAACGATCGATATCGTGATCACGCCGGGACCGGCGGAAGAGGTGGGGTATTAAACATAGCGTGACCGGGGCGGGGTTGACCTCCGCCCCGGCTGTTGTTGGAGAGGGGAGGCGCGGCGAACAAGCGCAGTAGCCGCGCTTCTTTTTTTGGTAATGGGTTACTTTAACTGAATTATTCGCGTAAAGTAGCTCACTGCTTTTTTTGTTTGCTATTTATCGGTATCTTGCATAGTATCTATCTGTAGCCATTGATCTTTAATTAAACCTGAATAATTGCCAGAGGATAACCATGAAGAAGCTCCTGCTTTATTCTGCCGTTTGTTTTATGGCGAGCGTTTTTCTGCCGTCTGTTGGCGCAGAGGTCAAGTTCTTACCGCTTATTAATGCCGATTTGATGGGCGGCCAGTCCTTTTACCAGGGCAAGACCAGTTCTTTTGGCGGTCACTGCACGCTGGATTTGGTGCCGGCGCTGCGGCTAAAGGACGGGGTCTATCTTTTGCCGCGTTATAGCGGCGCCTATATCGGCAGTTCGCTGACTATAGAGATTGAGGACGAGGATTACCTCTATCAACAGGTGATGGACCACGCGTTCTCCCTGAAGTTTATGGGTAAAAACGCCCGCGGCGGGGTGTTCAAACTGAGCGGTGGTTACATGCTGGAATACCTGCGTGAGACCAAAAATGAGAAATGGAGCCACGGGTTGTATGACTACGGCAGCCCCTATGTCGAGGTAGAGTTGGGCAAGGAGTTTGCGGATAAGTCGCTGCGCCTCTTCAGTCTCGGCTACCGTTATTACACGATGCGCTTTCCAAACTATGAATCTCTGGCCAGTAAACTCCAACTGGACCTTTCGGGCGAGGATTTGATGGATACCGATAATCACAAGGTTTTTATGTCGGCGGATATCATTATCAAACGAGAGGTTTTCATCAGGCTGGGATATGATCTGCTGCTCTCGGGTTACCAGGACCAAAAAGTAGCGCTGGAGACCGGGGAGTATTCCAATGAAATGCGCGAGGACAAGACCAGCGTAATCAAGTGTAACCTGGGTTGCGATCTCCCGGCCAAACATCTGGGCAGCCTCAGCGGCGGGCAGACCATGAATGCCTACGTGGACCTGGAACTGGGCCTGAAGATAAAGCGCTCCGGCCAGAACTACTTTGACGCGGACGCTGTCGCTTTCATCGCGGGCTACTATGATTATAATCGTTTTGATGTTAAACCGGTGTTGACTTATAAATTCACGCCGCTTGGGTTGGCTGTCAGCCTGGGGGGGCGTTTCTCAGCTAAGTTTTATCCCAACCGGCCGCTGCAGGACAAGGAAGGTTTTTTTGAGGAGAAGAAACTGCGCTCCAAGACTTACGAGGCAAACTTGGCCGTGACCTATGACATCGGGCGCGGTGTCAGCGTGTCGGCCTCAGGCGGCTATGCCAGCGTGAAGTCCAATACCTCCTATGAGAAGCTTTACACATATAATTATGACTCCGCCTATTATATCGCCGGCCTTAGCTACGAGTACTGATCTTGCACAGAGTTATATACACATTAGTATATTCCGCTTTTCTCCTGTCTTCGGCGCCGCTTTTTTCTTCGCCGCTCGTTTCCATCGGCCGTCCCCATGCCGGCAGTACCGTTGACGCGGAGGTGGTTGTGGCGGGAAATGTAGAGCTCTCGACCATTGAGCGCCTGCGGCTTTCCGTAGAGCCCTTTCTGGCCACCGCTGGACGGCAGTCTTTTTCCCGCTCGTTGCTGGTCAAGAACAGGCGGTTTCGCGAGAAGGTTACACTGGCTCCGGGCTTGAATATCATCAGGATCTCAACGCTGGGCGGCAAACACCAGGCGGCAAGGGTCCTTTACCTGATATCCGAGCGGGATGCCTCTCGCCGATCGCTGCAGGACTGGGGCAGCGCCTCGCCGGTTGTTTTCTCTTCGTTGAACGATCTGAAAGTTAATACGCGCCGGATAGAGTTAACGGGAGAAGTGAGTGATCCCGCTGTAAAGGCTTTGGACGTGGTCTTGCTGGATACCTTTGATTTTTTTTGCGCGTCGGCAAACGAAGAGAAAAACATCGCCTATCACCAGGTGGCGGTCAAGAAAGGGCGGTTTAAGTTTGCGCTAAAGTTAGAGCGCGGCTTGAATATAATTCTGGCCAAGCCGTCGGGCATCAGCGCTGGGGAGGAAGACGTCCGAGTGAAGAGCGTCATCTATGAGGCTGTGAGCGGGAGGGTGACCCTCGATGAGCCATTTGTCCGGGAGGGAGCATTGGTAGTGACTGGCCAGGTCCTCGACGCAGGCGTGGGGACGGTGGATATAAGCGTTGACTGCCTGGTGGAGCAGGAACTACGCCCGGGGAAGATAGTTCCTAAGACCATCATTAAGCGGCGGCTAGAGGTGGCTGACGATGGGAGCTTTCGATTGGAAGCGCAATTTCGTATGGAGCGGTACACCATTAAATCTCCTCCGTCGATAACTGTCGGCGCTGGCGGCGCCGTAGCGACGAAAACGCTGGTGAACTGGCGTTGAGGGTAGGCTGATGACGGAAAACAAATCCCGCACCCCCTCTTTCGAACAGGTCTATTCTGAGTTCAGGGACAGGATATTTCGCTTGGCTTTCCGCCTGCTGAATAATCCTTCGGAGGCCGAGGACGCCGCGCAGGAAGTCTTCCTCAAGGCCTACCGGTCCTATGGTAAGTTCCGCGGTGAATCAGCCGTTTATTCCTGGCTATACCGCATCGCGCTCAACGAATGTCTGGAAAGGTTGAGAAAAGGAAAAAGGAAAAAGGAAAAGGGAAAAAGTGAAGTGTCCCTCGATAAAGGGGAGGACGTTGCTGATCAGGGCGTTAAAGATCCGCTGGCCCGATTGGCGGACGAAGAGGTGCGTTGTGTTGTCTCATACGCTATTGAGGAGTTGCCGGACAAATATCGTCGCCCTGTCATCCTGCGCGATATTGAAGGAATGTCTTATGAGCAAGTCGCGGCCGTCCTCGGAGTATCGATTGATGTCGTCGGTGTGCGCTTGCTGCGTGGCAGGGGTATGCTCCGCAGGAAGCTGAAGCGGGAAGATTTGGAAGCATTCAATTAGTCGTTGGTCGTTAGTATCTGGTATTTAGTCGCCGGCCAAAAGTTATTATATATTGGAGTGTCCGAAGGACCAACCAAATACTAAATACCAACGACTAGATACAGGTCAATGACAGGTTTAAAAAAACAAGTGCCCGCTATTGCCGTGGGCTGTGTTAGGCATAAGTTCTGTTTACCACGGTGGGCAGCTTCTATGGGCCCGGGACATCCCGCCCCCCAACCCAAACATTCGCCGCCCGATAAGTAGAAGTCAACTCGCCAGTTACAGCTTTAAACCACGAACAAAGCAGGCCAACTCAGCATACGATATATGGTGTTTCACTGTCAAGCAAATAACCACATAGTGTTATCGGACATGGATAGACAGTAGGGGCGCGGCAGCCTGTCTCGCCGTAGTTTTAGCGGAGGAGGATGTCGTGCCCGTACACAATAATAAATTCTGAATTCTGAGTTATGAATGCTG
>JAUXIB010000107.1 GCA_030621225.1 candidate division FCPU426 bacterium | reverse complement strand
AACGTCAAAGGTCAAACGCCGTGGTCAGTAGACAGCGAGCTACGAGCTGCGAACTACGAGCTACTAGCCTTGCACTTCAGTAATCACACCGACCAAGCAACAGCCGCGCCTTTTTGTCCCCGGGCGCATGGCGCAGGTACCTCCTCAACGCCGCGGCTGCTTCTTCGCCACGACCGAGGTAAAAATTACAGAGGCCTATCTTGTAGTCAACTTTGGTAATATCCGGATCCAAGCTCCCCGCCTTGCGATATGACGATATCGCCGCCTCAAGCCGCCGCGTATTATAAAGGCTCTCCGCAACCGCAAAATGCAAGCGAGGATTTCCCGGATCTCTTTCCAAGCCAAGGCGGTAATATCCCAGTGCCCTGGCAAAGCCACCCTTTGAACTAAATATATCACCCATGTTCAAATAGGCATTCGCCAACCCGTTGTCTATCACCAGCGCGCGGTATACCTCCCAGTAAGCCATGCTCAACTGTCCGCGCCGGCTGTAGAGTTCCCCCAGTCCGTCATGCGCCCGGGCCGCCAGGGGCTTCGCGCCACACTCTGCTTTGTAAAGACTGATCGCCGTGGTATAGTCCGCCGCACGCGCCAGCGCCGCGGCAAGCCGTAGATTCAATTCCGATACACCGCTATGACAGGCCGCACCACGCCGCAGCAACCGTAATTCACGCTCGGCCCGGACAGTCCCGGCATCCTGCAAATAATAGCGGGCTACCTCACGGCGGCCCTCGGACAAAAAGAAGAGCGCCACACAAAAGAAAACCGCCATAGCTTGTCCCGCCGAGCGAAACATCTGATCGGAAGAAGCGCCTTGCGGACGCGCCAGCCAAAACGGCAATCTGTTTTTCTGCCGCGCCCGCACCGATGATGACGCTGGCACTCGCGAATGCCCCAAGGCCGTTAAAACACCAAGCACAAGGTAGAAAAGCAGCCAACCAGCCAGCCCCGGCCGCACCGGAGTTAACATCGCCACGACAAAAAAGAATACCGTTCCCAAAAACAAGCCAAATCGCAGCCCTCGCCGTGAACCCGAAACTTTTACCCCCGAAAAACCGTCTCGAATAGTTAAGTATATAACCAAGGTAAAACTAAAGGTCCCCAGCAATCCCATTTCTACCAGCAAGCGCCCGAAACCAACCATAGACAGCAACTCCGGGTAGCTATATCCCGCCTCACCTAATGCCGCGGACAACCCCGGCGAAAAACCCATAAAAGGACGGAGTAGCAGCTCCCCGCCGCCAAAGCTGATCGCACCGGGCAGTAACCCGCTACAGTCGCGACTGAAGATAAAAACGAGCGCAAAAAAGCCAACTCCCGTCAGCAGCTTATAAGACCAGCCAGGCGAAAATATTGCCGCGGTCAAAAAAGGCAGTATCAGACAATATAGGAACAATTGTTCAGGGCGCGGTTCCGCCACCCCGATGGCCGCCAAAAAAAGGAACAAGCCTGCCCCGGCCAGTAACACCATTAAGATCCGCGCTGGATTAACGGGAAGAACGGCAGCGGCAAAATAAACAAGCAAGGGCGCGAGAATAAACCCAAGCGCGTCCAGTGTAAGTTCTCGGGCGGGACTAAAATAATAGCTAAGCGTTAGATAGGACGCCAATAAGATCAAGGCATAAAACCAGCGGCTGCGTTTGCGTATACGCTGTAAGGGCCTGCCGGCCAAAAGCACCACCCCCACTAAAAAAGCCAGGCAAACCTTGATACCAAAATCAACGCCTTCTTCCCAGGACGCAGGCAGCCCAAAAGAAAACAGGGCCAATATGGCGATCAGCCCCAGAACAAGTCGTATCGCTCGATAGTGTGGTTGGATCATTTTCCTTCGCAGCTCGCAGCTCGTAGCTCGTTCAGCAAAATCCGCGAGCAAAACTAGATACTAAATGTGTACTTGGAACATGGAACTTGGTACTCGTAATTCAGCATTCATAATTCATAACTCATAATTCAGGGCTTTTTCCTGCCCCTCAAGGCCGTCCAAAGTTCACCCGCCTCCGGGACGCGAGCAAGCGACGTTAACAGGAAATATACGCCCGCGGATGATACCAGCACCAACAACAATCGCCCGCCCTCCCCCAGCAGTCCGCCGCCAGCCAACATTAAGAGGCACGTCTTTTTTGCCCATAGCGCAAACCACGCCGTCCCGGCGGCGCAAACCGCACAGCGGAGGAACATCTTCCAGCTTTCCCCATCGATCAACGTGCCGATTCGTTTGCCGGCCAAATAATACAGCAGCATATAATTTAAGAGTGTGGACAGCGAAATCGCCAGGGCTATACCGGCCAAACCCATCTTCTCCATTAAAATGATCCCCAAACCGGCGTTGGCCAGAACCGCCAGAGCGCCCACGTATACTGTGGTCTTTATCTGCTGCAAAGCATAGAATACCTGCAACACTAACCGATGCGCCGAAAAGAATGGCAAACCTAACGCCAAAAAAGCCAAGGCCGCAAAACTCATCTCCTGCGAGCAAACGTCAAACCGTCCATGCCGAAAAAACAGGGAAATGATTTCCCGACCCAAGACCGTTAAACCGACGGCGGCCGGCAGGATGATATAAAGGACGTGACGCAAGTTTTTCTGAAAACTATGCCGCAATCCCAACATATCCCCTGCCGCGGCTTGCTTTGAAAGCAAGGGCAGACTAACCGTAGCGAATGACAGCGCGTAAACCCCCAGGGGAAGCTGCACCAAACGATCCGCAAAGTACAGACTGGACAACGCTCCCTGCCCCAGCCGGTAAGCCAACACCCTGGTAACCATCACATTGACCAGCGCCACCCCCACCCCAGCCAGGACCGGCAACATCAAGCGGCACATCTCCGGAAATCCCGGCTGGCGCCAGTTTAAAGACCAGCCGACCTTAAAACCGTAACCACGTAACTTGGGCCACTGCATCAGAAATTGCACCAGCCCCCCCGCCAATACCGCCGAGGCCATAATTATTATCTTTTTCTCAGGCGGGCCATGATACCAGTATGCCGCGCTTAGAATACCGCCGATCCATACTACGTTAAAAACCGCGGGCGCCAAGGAAGGGAAAATAAAATGGCCCAGCGAATACAACGCTCCCATAAAGAGGGCCGCCAGACTAATGAAAATTAAAAACGGAAAGACCAGACGTATAAGCAATACCAATAATCCGTAGTCCTCTCCCCCGCCATCGAATCTCCAACACAGTAACGAAGCTAAAGGCTCCGCCCCCAAGATCATCAAAAAAGTAATCGCGCTGGAGACCATCAAAACGAAGGTCAAGCTGACCCGCAAGAGCGGCCAGGCTCCGCTGCGCCCCTCCCGATCCAGGCGCCGCGAGAATTCCGGCACAAACGCGGCGGAAACCGCGCCCTCCGCCAAAAGACGACGAAACATGTTGGGCATGGTAAATGCCATCACCCAGGCGTCAAATATATAACTGGTACCAAAAGTTATGGCCAGCAAAATATCTCTACCTAGCCCAAGAAAACGCGACAGTAGCGTCGCGGCGCCAACTTTCAGCGATTCCCTTACTGTCCTTTGATCTTCGTTGGGTCTTGCCATTTTCTCAACCTGAGACCGTTTAAAGAACCATTTCGTTGATTCCCGCGGAAAGCTTGGATATGCAGCTTCCGCGCACTCCGCGAGACTATTACCCTGAGTTTATCGAAGGGTTCTGCGTGCTCCGCGAAATGTTTTTTTAACCATTGACATAAGCCCGCAAGAGAGCTACTATGCTCACTTCATTCATACATTTAAGGAAGGATCGCAAAATGCCGATAATAAAAGCGTCTATTAAGGATGTTCGTCGTATTAAGAAAAAGACCCTGCGCAACCGCTCTGTGAAAACAGAATTAAGGCACGTCATCAGCAAAGCACGCAATGCCTCAGCCGAAGAGAAAGACCTGCTCACCCGCAAGGCGGTAAAATTAGCCGACCGTGCCGCAAGCAAAGGTATAATCAAGAAACGCAACGCCGCACGCCGTATTTCTCGTCTTATGCGGCAAAAGCCCGTAGCCGCCGAGAAAAAAGAATCCTCGCCAACTGCCGACAAGGGAAATTAGATAATATCCTGCACAAAAGAGAAAAATAGATGCTCCTGCTTACCTTTGCTTCGTTTAAGCCCCAGGTCAAGCTTTAGCAGTCTTTCCAGTACCTGTTGGTATTCCGCGTCCGTATACTTGGCAGCCTGGCGTTGATATCTCTCGAGCAGCCAACCATGATTTCTCGACATACCAAGGTACTCCAATAATTCCGCGCCCTTCATCCCTTTCCGTTTCGCGGCGGTTACCAAGCGCAATATACGATAACGATACGCCATCAGTCCCACCAGCATCGGCGCTTCTTTTGCCGAAATACTGAGACATGATAATTCCGCCAATGTTTTGGCCAGTTCTCGCCGGGCTAAACAGTCAGTAAAATCAAAAACAGAGCCGGACCGCATATCGTTCACGTAACCCCGCACCTCTTCCAAACTTATCCTGCGTTTGTTCCCGGGCTCTACCTGAAAGAAAAGCGACAGCTTATCCAGCTCGTCCCGCAAATAACGGGGTTCCATACCACTGCTGATTATCAGGTAATGGGCGGCTTCATCGCTAAAGCTAAGACCGTGTCTGCCGGCTATTCGTTTGAGCAAAGGAGCCAGTGCCCGTTCCTTTAGCGGCTTTAAATCGACATATACTCCCTTTTCGCCCGCCAGCCGCCTGATCTGCGCCGCCACCTTCCCCTGCTTGCTGACCGGCTCAGCGGACTCGTCCTTTTCTTTGTTTCCGCGTTTGGAACGCGGCATGCTCAAACAAAGAATACAATTATCATCCGGGGCTTCCAGGTAATCCGCCAATAACTCCAATTCCCACTCTGCCGCGGCTTCCGCCCGGCGCAGATAGAATAATCTTTTTGCTTTGAAAAAATCCTGGGTTTTAGCCTCCTCCATCATCCGCCCCAGACCATTGCCTTGTTCATCGCCCCGAAAACTGCGGTAAAACCATTCCTGGCCCAGCAGCGCGCGCAATTCTATCAGGCACTCCTCCTGCAAAAGGAAATCATCGCCATAAAATAAATAAAGCGGCTTGGTCTTGCCACTGTCGAGCAACGACACAAAAGCGTCGTAAACAATTCCTTTTTTATCAGCCTTCTTCATTTTCGCTTCCCGGACGCGCCGCGATCCTTTAAGAACTGGCGCAGTTCCTCTATTTTTTCCATAGGATGCGCGCCGCCGCCCTTGATAACGCGGAAGAACGTCGTCCCCACCAACTGGCCATCAATAAGCAGCTTGATATAATATAGTCCATTCCGCACCGGCAAGGCGGTTTGCCCGTTATCTTTTCTCAGCTCCTTAAAGCCAACGCTATTGATGAAAAGATGGAAAAGATAACTTTCGTCCGCAAGGGTTATGTAATTATTCCGCAAGTCTACTTCCACCTGCTTTTCCAGCGAGCATATCCGTTGACCATCCGGATCATACCACTCGTTGAGCACCAGATGGCTTCCGCTATGCGGTGGAGAAATTAAAATGTAAGCAAAATAATAAACTGCTTCGTGTTTCTCGGGGAAAAAGTAGTTAACAGCGTTCTGCGGATAATTATTCACCAATCCAGTGCAGGTAGTGAGCAGTGAAGCGGTAAAGCTATAGACCCCCGTTTGCTTCACGAGCGGTTCTTCCTTGGCCGCAAGCGGCCGCTCAACTTGAGCGGCGCTGGTGCTGCGAAAAATATCATACCCAGCCATTTTTTTCGACCCATCGTCCCGTGTCCCATCCGACCAGATGAGCTCGGCTCTAATGCCTGCACTTGTGATGACCAAGGCCAGTAACAACGATAAGCAACGCATAGCAAAGACCTTTCCTGCCAAAGCTTAGCCCCTCGACAAGGTTTACGCTGAGCATGTCGAAGTGCTCAGGGTTAGTAACTAAATACTAAATACCAGATACTAGATACTAGTTAGAATTGTTCCTCTACCCACCAACCACGCACTACCCGCTCCACCACTTTCTCAGCCATCCTCAGCAGTAACCGCTCCATCACGTCCGGCTCTAGTTCAGCGCTATTTCTTGCCTGCGCTTCCTCGCTATAGGCAGTATAGAAAATTTCCACAGCATCGCCTTCCGGCTCTTCCCAGAGCACCTCCCGGGTCGTCATGTCTATCAGACGCAAATTTACCGTCAACACCATCTTATATTCCTCTACCAAATTATTAACATCGTAAACCAGTGGGATCAACATATAACGGGTGATCCTTCCCTCCAGCATCGCTTGAGACTTGGTTTTCTTTTCCACCTTGAGACTGCCATCCACCAGGAACTTCTTGATCACTTCTTCGGTCAGCCTTTCCTCCAAACCATAGCGGTCAGTGTTGTTCTGAAATAAAGGCACGTAAACAGCGGTTACATTGCTTGGCAAATAATCCTGTACCTGATAACCACAGGAAACCAGGACAAACGACAAAGCAATTAATGCGATAGTTTTTTTTCTCATGTTAACCCCCTCCTTTTTTGTTCGTAGATCGCAGCTAGTAGCTAGTAGCTCGTCTGCCGCTAAACAAGCACCTCACCTGAGCATTGATGGCCAACGCTGTTTGCAAATCGAGCTACGAACTCCGAACTTCGAGCTACGAAGCAGACCAGCGCAATAGCCTCTGCCACCACTTGCCCTTCAGCTTTTTTCTTAGCAGCGGCAGCTTCGCCTTCATTTGCGTTTCCGCGTTTTCAATAAGACCCAGGGCCGCCTTCAAATCCCAGGGACTAACGCCCTCAGTACTTATCCGCACTACCATATCCGCTTCCCGTTCGGAACGCCGCGCCTTCTCCAACCCGACCAAGCCGATAAGCCTATTAGCTAGTTGAAAAATATTATCCAGCTCCCCGGCAGGCACTTCATCCTTTTGCTGCGGCCCGATCGCCAAGACGAATTCCGCGCCCCGTTCTCTGGCCACATCAACCGGCAACTTGTTACGCACCGCCCCATCGACCAAAACCATGCCCTGATACTCGACCGGCCGGAATATGACCGGCACCGCGCAGCTTGCCGCCACCGCCTGGGACACCTTCATTTCGGGAGAATCCAGCACAACCTGCTCGCCCGAAACCAGATCACTGGCAACTACAAACAGCGGCCTTTTCAAGTCCCGGAACTTGCGGCCGGCCAAAAACTTATCCAAGTGTTCTGCCAATGCCTGGGAACTCAGAATGCCCCGGTCAGGCTTTGGCAAACGAAAAAGCTTCCGCCAGCGCAATCCCTTGGCAAACTCCTCCATATGGCGATAAGGAAGCCCCGCCGCGTAAAAAGCTCCGACTATACTGCCGCCGGAGGTGCCGGCTACCAGGTCCGCCTCGATGCCGGCCTCCTGCAAAGCCTTGATCACCCCAACATCAGCTATAGTATGGCCAACGCCACTGCCTAGTACCAGGCCGAATTTTTTTTTGCCCATATCCCCTTGTCGTTAGTCGTTGGTCGTTAGTTATACCTGCGAAAGACTAACGACTAAAGACGAACGACGCCTTACTTGACGACTAAATTAACAAGCCTACCCGGTACCGATATCTTCTTGACGATATCTTTGCCCGCGATAAACTTCACGATCTTCTCACAGGCCAGCGCTTTTTCTATCTGATCATCTTGCGAACAGTCTTTCGGGCAAGATAACTTATCTCGCACCTTGCCGTTGACCTGGACGACAAGCGTAAAAACATTCTCACTCAGTAAAGCGGGATCGTGTTCGGGCCAGGGATGACAACTCAAGCTCTCCGCATGCCCCAGCATCTGCCACAGCTCCTCAGACAGGTGCGGGCAAAAAGGAGCGAGGATCAGTACCAGCCGCTCCGCCGTAAGGCGCGAAATCCCCGGCCAGGTATAGGCCTCGTTGACGAATTCCATCATCGCCGAAATAGCCGTGTTAAAGTGCATCCGCTCCAGATCACTGCTCACCTTGGCGATCACACGGTTAACAGCCCGCTCCTCCTGCTGCGTAGCATCAGCGTCCCCGAGCTTGCTCAAAAGCGCGCCGTTTTCGTCCGCCAGCAAGCGCCATATCCTGTTAAGGAAGCGGGACATACCTTCTATGCCGCGGGTGGACCACGGCTTTGCTTTCTCCAGCGGCCCCATAAACATCTCATATAAGCGCAGCCCATCAGCGCCGTATTTCTCCACCACGGGGTCCGGATTGATCACGTTACCCCGTGACTTGCTCATCTTCTCCCCGTCCTCACCCAGGATCATACCCTGATTGACCAGTTTTTGGAACGGTTCCTTAGTGCTAACCAGGCCAAGGTCATAAAGCACTTTGTGCCAAAAGCGAGCATAGAGAAGATGCAGCACGGCATGTTCCGCACCGCCAATATATAAATCCACCGGCATCCAGTACTTCTCCTTCTCCTTGTCCCAGGCCTGCTTGCTATTAGTTGGATCGATATAACGCAGATAATACCAACAAGAACCGGCCCACTGCGGCATGGTGTTGGCCTCGCGCAGCGCGGGCCGCCCCGAGCTGTCCTTCA
>JAUXIB010000239.1 GCA_030621225.1 candidate division FCPU426 bacterium | reverse complement strand
AAAGGCTTGAGAAGAATCTCTTTTCGAAGCTACAAGCAAAATCCGCTTAGCAAGCCCTCTTGGCCCGGCGGATATCAGGAATTATAGGTGAGAAAAATATCCATTCGTCAGCGCTGGGGGTGTGTGGGCGAACATGATGGCGGACAAGCGTTGTTCGCATATCGTATATCGCATTGCGTATTGCGCGCATTACCAGGCCAAGCTCCTTTTTACTTTTTACTTTTGAATTTCTTATCCAACCCCCGGTATTCTGTATCCGGTATCCCGCTCGTACTACCTCAACACAACCAACTTACCTATTTTCCTATCAATGGTTTCTGATATACTTATGGATGTGAGTTGCACCCGGAATACGCGATCAGTTCAGCGGACTTGAATCCCGGGGCGCAATTCGGTTAAATACTTTCAGGAGGAACAGAAAAATGCGAGTCTATATAACCTGTGTGATCTGTGTGATCTGTGGAGCGAGTCTTTTCGCGGCGCCGCGTGAGGCGAAGTTACGATTGTTGTTGATGGCGGATCTGGCGGCGGTCGCGGAGGCAGACGGTGTAGAAGATTTGGCGCGGCTGGCGAGTGCGGTAAAAGCATGCCAGGAGGAAGGTGACGTGGTGGTGGCTTTGCTTGGCGGCTATTGGCCGGGCGAGTGGGAAGATGGACCTAGCCCCGATAATATGGCGCGTTTTCTGGCCGGGCTGCCGGTTGGCGTTGCCGTTTTGGGGGAGGCGGAACTTGCGGTGGTTCCTGCGGTGTTGAAACCATTTATGAAGAAGATCGGCGCGGGAGTGGTCACCTCAAATATCATCGATGGGAACGGGAACAGCTTTTTCTATCCTTATCGGGTGTTACGATCAAGCGGGGTGAAAATAACTTTTATGGGAGTATCACCGACTGATCAGGGCCGGTACCAGAATTTCAAACTACGTGACTCTACTAGTACGGTGCGAGGATATCGTAATGTGCTTAGTCGCCTGCGTGGCGGTGTCGGTCTGACGGTGACCTTGGCCCGGTTGGCGGGGCACAAGGCAGACCGCCTTTCCACGGATGTGCCGGGGGTAGACCTGGTGGTCTGTGCTGACGGCAACAGCATCAACGCTTTGCGTGACAACCAGCGTGAAGAGGGGAAGACCGGTAAGCGGTTGGTGTTGTCCCTGGGGGGAGAGAAGCCGACACTGGTGGAGCTAGAGCTATCGGTCAAACGTTTTGACCCCCGTGATTGGGATGTTGTAGATTATGAATGGCGGGAAGTGAATTGGCGGGAGGCGAAGATAGATAAAGAGGCGCTCAATGTTTTGCGCGGCGAAACGGTAGAAGGAGCGAAAGAAAAAAAGACAGGAAAGTTGGAGCAGTCTTCATCCTCTATACCAAAGGGAACCAACCATGTGACCTATGAGAAAGCAAAACTAACTAGCGAACAGATTATTGACCGTGTAGAAGGATACCTGATTATGCTTGGGTTGAAAATTGACAATGTGTTCAAGAATTCTAATACACGTAAGGTGAATGTTACGATGGAGGGGATGTTTAAAACGAAAGAAGACGCAACCGCAATGATCAAGCTAGTTTTGACAGCCCCAATTGCAGATTACTTGGAAGCCAAGTACGAGATCCCTATGGATAGGTGGAAGTTCAAGATTTCTTATGTCTACAAACACAGCGACGATTGGGTTATTATCTGCGACGATGGAGGATTCACGGAGGTTGGCGCTATATATTGACTCATAGCTGTTTTATTCACCCCCTCCCCTGGAGGGAGGGGATAAAGGGGAGGGGGGTAATTTATGGGATCCCTTTTAAGGCTCCCCGGCGATGGGTTGATCACCCCCACCTTATTCCTCCCCCCTCAAGGGGGAGGATAGATTGGTTTGAAATTCATGTCTCGAATGAATAGCATGAATGAGAATCTGTCGAGAACGATTGTTGGCAGTTTAATAAGGGTAATTTATTCATTAATCAAGCAGGATAGGATATAAGGCGCAGGACGCGTGGCATGATTATTAAAGATAATTTAGCGGACATAAGAAAGAACATCGCGGCGGCGGCGGGAAAGGCAGGGCGTGATGCTGAGGAGGTCGTCATTGTCGCCGCGGCGAAGACTCAGCCTCCGGAAAAATTGCAGCAGGCAATAGAGGCCGGCGTCAATACGCTCGGTGAGAACCGTGTCCAGGAAGCGCAGACGCATATGAAGAGCTTGGCGGGTGTAAATGTCATCTGGCATTGTATCGGGCACTTGCAGCGAAACAAGGCGCGAGAGGCTTTGAATCTTTTTGCGATGATCCATTCGCTGGATAGTTTGCGTTTGGCACATAAGATAGAAGAGGAAGCGAAAACCCAGGGAAAGAAGATCAGCGCGCTGCTTCAGATAAATATATCCGGCGAGGAGACAAAGGGTGGTTTTAGCGAGTGTAATTTAGAAGAGACTCTGGGAGAGCTGAATCGTTTGGAGATGATAGAGCTACAGGGCTTGATGACCATGCCGCCGTTCTTTGATGACCCGGAGAAGGCGCGGCCTTTTTTCAGGCGTCTGGCTGAGTTGAAAAAGGCGGCAAACCAGGCTGGTTGGTATCGTGCGCCGCTTGAGCAGCTCTCTATGGGGATGAGCGGTGATTACCAAGTGGCGGTAGAGGAAGGTGCCACGATGGTCAGATTAGGGACGGTGTTGTTTGGGCCACGTTCGTAGCGAATCGACGACACGACGCTAACGGCTTTAGCCACAGAGGTCACAGAGGACACAGAGGAACGGTTCAAAAAAACTCTTTGGATAACGGCGGAGAGAACTCTTCGCCAGCAGGGGAGCAATCATTGGTTTCGCCGGAGCGCTTGAAGGCAAAAGAGACTACAGAGGACACAGAGGAACGGCTTTTTTGGATAACGACAGCGGTAGTTCTTCGTTAACAGGGAAGCATTTTTGGTCTTTGCGGAATGTTTGAGGGCGAGGCGAGGCACAAAGGTACAAGAGGCACAAAGGAATTATGAATTATGAGTTCTGAATTTCGAAGTGCAAAAAAGCGTGGTTTATGTGTTCTACTCCTTGGTGCCTCTGTTTTCCTTCGTGCCTACCGTTTGCCTTCAAGTGTTCCTTCCAAGACTAACAAGTGCTCCCCTCCCATCGGAGAGTGGTCTCACCGTTAACCAAGGGAATTTTTCTTGGTGACTTGGTGCCTGCTATGTAAGAAGATGTCAAGCCTAGTTTTCAACGCGGAAATTGATAATGTCTGTTAATCACGCGCAGTCTGCTATTCAGTCGTTTCTCAGCATGGAGAAAGACTATTCTGCC
>JAUXIB010000246.1 GCA_030621225.1 candidate division FCPU426 bacterium | reverse complement strand
TTTACAGGGCAATAAAGGCGATGCGGCGAAAAGACTGGGTGTGTCCAGGTCGACCTTGTGGCGGAAGATCAGAGAATATAAGATTAACGGTAGTTAACCACGAAGCCACAAAGTTCACGAAGGAACTTCCTTGGATAACGGCTAAAGGCAGGAAGCCACAGAGGTCACAGAGAACACAGAGGAACGGCTCGAAAAACCCTTTGGATAAAGACTAACCGTTTTCTTCGCAATAAGAGGAGCAATCGTTGGTTTCAACGGGACGTTTGAAGGCTAGTAAGATGGATGAGCTTACAGAAAAAATCATTGGTGCTGCTGTGGAAGTTCATCGGCTGCTTGGACCGGGTTTGTTGGTGTTATCCAGGAAAAGACGTGTCTTTGTGTCCTTTGTGGCTTTGTGGTGAAAAAAACCATGAAATTATTCCGTTGGTTAATAGTTATATTCGCGATACTCCTCTTTCTGCCGTTGGGTGCGGTGAATCAGATGGGGATGGCAGAGCGGTATAAGCAATATGGTGATTACTACGTGAGAGAGGGCAATATAGAGGCGGCCATATTACAGTATAAGATCGCCTTGATCTATAATAAGGACTATCCCGGAGTTCATAAGGCGTTAGGCGGGGTTTACTATCGTTCGCAGGACTATCGTCGGGCCTATGACGCTTTTTCCCGCGCTTATGAATTAGAGGGGCGTGAGGGGGACCTGAAAAATTTGGTCGAACACGTAGAGCGGCTATTGCCGGAGAACGAGCCGGAACGTTTTAAGGTGGCTAGGGTAGTCATAGAAAAATCTAGTTTTGTTTTGAAGCTGTATGATGATAAAGGCATTGTGCGTAAAATATACCACGTGGCCATTGGCAAAAACCCGGATGGAAATGACAAACAGCGCATTGGTGATAAGCGTACCCCGGAAGGTGAGTTTATAATTACTCATAGAAACTATTTCAAGCAGGGATCGCGGCAACGGAAGATATACGGTCCGTATTATTTTGGTTTGCAGTCGAATAAATGGGGCGGTTTCGGCATTCACGGAACGTATCAGAGTAAATCTGTGGGCAATAAGGCGAGCCTGGGATGTATTCGTCTTTACGCGGAGGATGTGGTTGAGTTGAGGGAGTATATAGGGGTGGGGACGAAGGTTATGATTGTAAACTGATATTCTGGCTTCTTCATTTTAGTGGGTGGCTCCCTCCGTTGCTATGTAGGGGAGCAATTATTGGTTTCAACGGAGTGCTTGAAGGCAAACGAGACCACGGAGGAATGGTAATCTAACTACAGAGTTCATAGAGGAAAGTCCTCTGTGAAAACTCAGTGTTCTCCGTGTCTCTGTGGTGAAAAAAACGGTATGTGTTTCAAAATGAGACACTCTTCTTTTTAGAAGTTCTACCTTTCGGCAGGGCAATCAATACATTATCTTGATAATATTGTATTTATGCGCAAAGAAGCGTTTTGGCATGGGGATTGCTTTATAAATAATGAATATTAACTTGTTACACCCCGGAGGTGTACACCCCAGAGGTGGGAAAAACAAAAGGAGGATGGAAGAATGGCGAAAGTAATAGGTATTGACTTGGGAACGACGAATTCTTGTGTCGCGGTGATGGATGGCAAGGAGCCTAAAGTTATTGAGAACGAGGAGGGGAATCGTACTACCCCCTCGGTTGTGACTATAGATGAGAAAGGGGAACGGACAGTTGGCACTCTGGCTAAGCGCCAGGCAGTTACCAAACCGAAGGACACGATTTTTTCCATCAAGCGTCTTATGGGGCGCAAATATTCCGAGATAGATTCCGAGCGGGAGCTTGTTTCATATGAGATAAAGAAGGGCAAGGGCGGGAACGTCGCGGTAGAAATTCAGGGGAAAGAGTATACGCCGCAGGAGATCTCGGCGATGACTCTGGCTAAGATAAAATCCACCGTGGAGGATAAGCTGGGCGAGGAGGTGAAGCAGGCCGTGATCACCGTTCCCGCGTATTTTAATGACAGCCAACGGCAGGCGACCAAGGACGCGGGGACCATCGCCGGCCTGGAAGTGCTGCGCATCATCAACGAGCCGACTGCGGCTTCGCTTGCTTATGGACTGGATAAGAAAAAGAATGAGAAGATAGCGGTTTATGATCTGGGAGGCGGGACGTTTGACGTTTCTGTTTTGGAGATTGGGGACGGTGTTTTTGAGGTGAAATCGACTAATGGTGACACCCATCTGGGCGGTGATGATTTCGACCAAAGAATAATAGATTGGATAATCAGTGAATTCAATAAGGATCAAGGCATTGACTTGGCCAAGGACCAGCTTGTTTTGCAACGGCTAAAGGAGGCGGCGGAGAAGGCGAAGTGCGAGCTGTCCACCCGCAAGGAAACGGAGATAAATCTTCCCTTTATAACGGCGGACGATAACGGTCCCAAGCATTTGAATATGAAGCTGACGCGCTCCGGTTACGAGAAGATGATAGAGGATCTGGTGGAGCGTACGCAGGGCCCCTGTGAGCGGGCGATGAAAGACGCTGGGATCTTGGCTTCGGATATCGACGAGGTGGTGCTGGTGGGTGGTATGACTCGCACTCCCTTGGTGATCAAAACGGTCAAGGAGATCTTCGGTAAGGAACCGCATAAGGGCGTTAATCCGGATGAAGTGGTGGCCGTCGGCGCGGCGATCCAGGCGGGTGTGCTCGCCGGTGATGTAAAAGACATCGTCTTGCTGGATGTTACGCCGCTTTCTCTGGGGATCGAGACGCTGGGCGGGGTTTTTACCAGGTTGATCGAGCGCAACACCACTATCCCTACCAAGAAGAGCCAAGTCTTTTCTACCGCGGAAAATAATCAGCCCACCGTTGATGTGCACGTTTTGCAGGGCGAAAGGGAGATGGCTGCGACGAATAAGACCATCGGTCGTTTTCAGCTTAATGGGATTCCGCCGGCGCCGCGCGGCCTGCCGCAAATAGAAGTGTCCTTTGATATTGACGCTAATGGTATTTTGTCCGTTTCGGCCAAGGACAAGGCTACCGGCAAGGAGCAGAGCATCAAGATCCAGGCCTCCAGCGGGCTTTCGGAGGAAGAAATAGATGAGATGG
>JAUXIB010000180.1 GCA_030621225.1 candidate division FCPU426 bacterium | reverse complement strand
TTTACCCAAAATATATCCGCCATACATCGCTTTGAACGGGTTGTAACTGCCGTCATTAATCTTTTCCCGCACGTATTCCCGGTACTCTTTTTCGGCTTTCCGCTTCTTTCTCTCAAATCTGCTGAGTATCCATTCTGGATCAACTAGTTTCTCCTTAGTCTTACCAATAAACGCTCCATAACTGCTCCACCTGTATTGCTCCGGTCTTTCGACTATTTTTGCTCTGACGGGATTAAGATGCAGATAACGATTCGCCTCAAGTAAATAGTCTATCTTATCTATTAAATACGATTTGTACCTCCCCTCAAAAACATGCCCGCTTCTTTTGTTGACCGCATTATATTTATTGCAGTAGATCCCCTGCAACCTTGTCATTGCTTTACATAAATTCCCTCGCGGCGTCTCAAATTGCAAGTGATAATGATTGTCCATCAAGCAATATCCGTGTATTGTCAAACCGTGTGTTTTCTTGACCTCTGCCAGAATTTTAAGCAGGAGATGTTTATCCTCAGGATGGAGGAACACTTTCCTTCGTTCTATTCCCCGGGCAATAATGTGATAACAGGCCCCTTTGTATTCTATCCTTACTGGTCTCGACATAGCTCTCCTCGCAAAACAAGACTATTCTTCCCATCATCCTCTGTCAAGACATTAATGCGGAATGCGGAGACTTGACCCCCTCGTTGTGCCGAGCTGGCCAAACAACTTACCGGCCTGAAGGTGAGCAATTGCGACCGCCGCCAGCTTTACCGCTATCTTCGTTTCTATCGTCTGTATCCCGAGATTGTGCGGACGTTGTCCCCACAATTGAGAAAGATCCTCCCCACCAGGAAACAGACGCGAGGAAAAACGGGGACACCGTCCCCACAATTGCGCATCGCCCCGGAAGAACTTATCAACAGACTCGCCTATAGTCACCTCGAGAAAATTCTCGACATCGAGGACCCACTTAAGCGTGCCTTTTACGAGATTGAGTGCTTGCGGGGAAACTGGTCTGTCCGCACCCTCAAGCGACAGATCACCAGCCTGACTTATGAACGATCGGGCCTCTCCCGAAACAAGGAGAAGCTGGCCGCGTTGGTAAAAGCCGGAGCCGAGCAAGGCGAATCGAAATTGGCCGTTCGCGACCCCTACGTTTTTGAGTTCCTCGGCATCAAGTCGCAAGAAGTAATGTCCGAGTCCAACCTGGAAAACGCCCTGTTGGATAAATTACAGGAATTCCTCCTGGAGTTGGGGCACGGCTTCTGCTTTGAGGCGCGGCAGAAAAGTATCCTGATCGGCAAGACGCGCGGCTTCGTGGATCTTGTATTCTACCACCGCATTTTGAAATGTCACGTGCTAGTCGAACTGAAGGTGGATGAATTCAAACACGAGTACCTGGGCCAGCTCAACACCTACGTGGCATGGTTCAAGAAGAATATGACGGCCAAAGGAGACAACCCACCGGTCGGCATCCTGCTCTGCACCGACAAGGATCACACCCTCGTCGAATACGCCCTTGCCGGCATTCACAACCGGCTTTTCGTTTCAAAGTATCAGCTCAAGCTGCCAAAGAAGGAGGAAATCCGGCGTTTCCTGGAAAAGGAGATGCGGGAAGTACGCGGTGAAAAGTAAAGAATGAGGTTTGTTTATACTTATGCCTACTTCACCACCGCCATCTGTCCCAGAAGCGACCAGCGCTTTCATTTGACGACGATTACCTTCCCCCGCTTCAGTGTTTCCTTATATTTTTCAATGACGTAAACATACGAGCCGATAGAAACCATCATTCCGCTCTTATTCCCACCGTTCAAGGAAAGTTTTTAACTCTGTATCATTAGGATTCAACTGCAACGCTCTCTCGTATGCTTCCCGCGCCCTGCTCTTATCCCCGAGTTTAAAAGGAGCGCCACATCAGTTTTTTTATGGTGAGTACCACACATCAGTAAGACTCGAACTGTCCCAGCCGGCAATAGCCCAGGGCTTATTATTGAAGACAACCCCGCTCAAACCGCCGCGAGCGCTAAAATCGGCTGTGGCCGTAGCCTGCGTCCAATTCACTCCGTCCGTGGAATACCAGACATCATTCCTGTTAACAGCGTCCGCACCGGCGATAACCCAAAGCTTATTGTCCTTGCTCAAGCAGATATGCGTAGCGCGTTCGCTCCAAGCCGCCGCTGCCGTAGCCTGCGTCCAATTCACCCCGTCCGTTGTATGCCACACATCATTCAATCTCGAGAAGACGGCATCCGTCCCTCCCAAAACCCACATTTCCCCATTGAACACAGCGACGGCATGTCCTCCCCGTTCACCCCAATTGGCCGCTGCAATGGCCTGCGTCCAATTTATTCCGTCTGCTGAATACCATACATCATTAGCATAACCGCTAGGAGATAAGTCAATGCCGCCCATCACCCAGAGCAGAGAGTTGTAAACGATACAAGTATGCATTCCACGTCCGCCCCAAGCCGCCGCTGCCGTAGCCTGCGTCCAATTCACTCCGTTCGTGGAATACCAGACATCGTTAAGATAGCTGCCAAAAAAATCCCATCCCCCAACAACCCATATTTTTCCATCGTACACCGCGCTGGCATGTCCCGATCTGGCGGACCAATTAGCCGCGCCGGTGGCCTCTGTCCAATTCACGCCATCTGCCGAATACCACACATCGTTTTGCTCGTCTACTATACTGTTCCAGCCACCAAGCACCCACAGCTTGCCGTTGTGAACCACACTGGTGTGAGAATAACGAGCGGGAAACACCGCACCATTGGCCAGTTCCCATACCACACCGGTGTTGGGATCAGGGGAAGGGGTGAAGGTCTGGGTTGCCGTTGGGCTGCGCATGGCGGTGGGGTCAACAGGATTGCTGTGCTCGCGCGCAGAACAGGACAGGACAAGCCAAATCAGAAATAACCCTGCCAAAAGACACGCACTCCGACACTGCCTTAACTGCACCTCGGCTGTTTCTTTCCAACTATGCATTATTCCGTTGCGCGCGAATACCACGAGCGTAAGCTTGTGGAGGAAGCGTTATATATATATCGTCCGCTTTAGCGGACGCACACATCGGGACAAGAATACCGCGGGCGTTTGCCCTGTACCTAAGCGCGCTAGCGCGCATGGTGCAGGGTTAGCCCGAGGATTCTTATCATCCGCTCTGTGTTATTGACGCACAACAATCCTGCCCCCCCGTATATCGTCTACTGTATGCCGCCTTATTCATGATTCACAACTCAAAGCTGCCCCCTCTTGCCATGGTTTGTTGCCCTCAATCTCAGAAGAATCTTTCAGTTACTTCCACCCTTCCAAAAAATCCCTAAGTTCCATGTCCATCGGGTTTAATTTGAGCGACTTTTCAAACGCCTGACGAGATTTCCCGTGCTCGCCCATATTGTAATAGCAGTTTCCGAGGACGCGATGGGCCAAAGCATTAGCAGGATCTAATTCAACGGCTTTCAACAGCCTAACGAGAGCAACTTTATAATCTCCCTGACTAAACAGGCTTACCGCTTCGTCCACCAGGTCTTGAGCGCCAGCCTGCGTTTCACCGTAGACAATCAACTCCACACGCCTATTTGCCTGCCTGCCTTCCGATGTTTCATTAGAAGCAATAGGCTTGGTATCCCCATAGCCGATCACAGCTACGCGGTCGGCATCCAGGCCCCGCTGAATAAGGAACTGCCGTACCGCGTCAGCCCGGGCGACGGATAGCTCATAGTTATTTAAAAAGGCGGACGCGCCGGCTAATGGCACGTTATCCGTATGGCCTGCCACGAGGATCTGACTATCGGGATAGCGTTGACCGATCGCCATTATGGCGTTATATAATTCCGGGTAAGCAACCGGTTTGAGTTCTGCCTGGCCGGAATCAAACAACAGATCGCCCGAAAACTTGAAAGCGTATTCGTATCGCGTTGTTGACGGCATCGCGGCAGGCGTAGCTTCCTGGGTCGGCTCCTGGGTCGGTTGTGCCTCGATGGTTACCTCCGGTACTACCTCTTCCGGGGTAGACTCCGGCTGTCGGGACGGCATCCGGAAACTCAGGCTTAATCGATGAACAAGGCCCAGATGATCAAAAGGGAGAAGTGCATAATCAAAGCCCATACCAGCTATGCTAACCCCCATACCCACAGAAAGATTATCGTAGGTGCGGTTAAGGCGATAGCCACAGCGAAGGAAATAGCGGCCCTGAACACTGTACTCAGCGCCGGTATTCAGGTAACTCCAGTTTTTGTGCATAAGATAGTTGAATTCCATAGATACCGTCAGTGCGTGAGAAGAAGTAATATTCATCCTGTATGCAGGGCCAACTTTAAGATTTAAAGGCAAGGGGTCGGCTACTTTGATATAAGTGATGCCAGGCCCCAGGTTCTGCAAACTACAGCCAAGCGATAAATTTGACAAAGGATAATCCCGCAGGAGAAAACCAATGTCTAAGGCAATACCTCGAGCGACGTACTCATCCAATTTGCTGGTGTAGAACTTAAGTCCTATGCCCGACGAAATGTTATCGTTCCAGCCTAAACCCCAGCCCAGATCGGCGACAACATCATAGTTTTGCAGTTCATACATCTTCAAGCCAAAGTCATCGTAAATATCCACGCCGGTGATAGCAGAGTAAGAAAAGTCCATACCTAACGTCCCCAAACGGCCAAAGGGATACACGGCGTTCAAGTAATCGTTGCGCATATTCATAAAACCCTGATAATGAGTAAGCGTGACGGCTGGGCGATCAATAAAAGCTAGACCGGCCGGGTTCCAATACACGGCGTCTCCGTCATCGGCCAGGGCGACGAAAGCGCCGCCCAGACCCACCACCCGGGCGTTATGCTCATAAAGCAGGAACTTCGCGCCTACGTTCCTGGCGGCAACAAGATAGGCGTGAACGTTAAATAATATCGCTGTAACAACAATAAGCCTTATCAAAAGGTATACTCCTCCTTTCACCTTATACCCTGAATATAAAGCCAATGAGTCTATATAATTTTAATGCCTATCCAAATCCACCGACTTTAGTCGGTGGTAAGGCATGGGGGCGAAGGCCCCACACCAATTATTGTCC
>JAUXIB010000153.1 GCA_030621225.1 candidate division FCPU426 bacterium | reverse complement strand
CGGCAAACAAGTGCTGAAGATCGTCTGCGACAAAGACCCGTATAATTTAAACTACCTGGTCTTCCGCCGATTAACACCCTAGAGGTGTCTTCTCAACCGGCCTATCTCTGCTCGCGGATCCTCGACCCTGTATTCCAATGAGATAATCGGATTCAATTTATGCCTGGCCAACGCATTTCTCAATTCAACCAGCAATTTCTCCGTTGGCGGCAGATGTTGGTCAACTTTCCCGTCGTTATCATGCAAATGAATGTAGGCGATATGGGGCGATAGCCCATCGATCCAATCACCAATCGTCAACAGGGTATTTGCCTGCACATGCCCTAGGTCCAGGCAGACTTTAACACGAGGTGAGTCGATACTTTCTACCAGAGTTAAAAGGTCTGCTGGATCAGTTTCAAAAAGGTTTTCCAACAACAAAACCGTTCCTTGCTGCTCCGTCTCCGCCAACATCTCCTGCCAAAACGGTAACTGGCGTTCGACCTTCGCTTGCTTAAACTCCGGATTTTTGATGCCGGGGTTTATTTGACTATGGAAGACCACGTGCGTCGCCCGTATTAATTTAGCTATTTCCAGTGATCGCAGGTAACGTTCCCTGGTAACCTCCCTTATTTTAACGTCCGAACCGGCAGGATTGAGATCAAAAGCCGCCGCGTGAAGCGAAACGCCTCCCCGTAATTCACAGAACTTATCCTGATATTCGGCCAGCTTATCCTTCCAGTTGCCGTCCATCACCTCCGGCACCGCCAGATGTTGCACCTCGACTCCCAACTCCAACTCGTTCAGCAAACCAACGTCACTGGTACAATCTTCAATGCTTAAGTATATTTTTGTTTGTTCTCCATTCATTACTGGCATTATGCTTCATTATTTGTTCTGCCGATACGCTACGAAATCAAAATCCTTGCCCTTGACCACTGATGTACCCCTGGTCTGCTTGTATTTTGCCTTGAAATACTCGTCGCCCTCGATACTGGAGTGTACGGCCCCGTCCACCCGGATATCGCTATCGGTCATCATTTCCCCGCCGGACAACTGCAGATCGTCCTGGATGGCCAGCAACCTGGCGGAGAGGGTGATCGCCGGACCATAAACGTTGATAAATTTTTTGACGCCGAAATCATGCCGGGTCAGATAATCCTGGCCAAAGGTAAGCGCGCTCCGCACACGCCAGCCTCTGCCGCCGGTAGCGTTCGCGTTCTCTTCGGAGTTTATCTTGTCCAGTTCCTGCTTAAACCTCTCCAAATACTTGAAATGGACGTATATGCTCTCCGGATTCAGAAAACAAATATAAGCGCCGTCCCCGACCATGATCAACAGATACTCCGTCCGGCCGTATTTATTTTTCTGAGTCATCAGCTCATCAAACAGTCTCTGAAGTATAGAATAAAACTGTCTGATCCAGCGCTGCTGCAACTGATAGTTCGTCTCTTTGGTAAAGCCGACTATGTCCATACCCAGGCAGGCATTATAGACCTTTTGGTCTTTTCCTTCCTCCGCTTGTAATCCCGCGGAGCAAATAATATGATAATATTTGGATTCTTCGATCAGCGTCAGCCGGCCTTTCTCCTGCTGCGCCTTGGCCAATTTATGTTTCGCTTCCGTGTTTTGCGGGTCCTCCCTTGTAATTTTCTCCAGGATCCTGATCGCCTTATTTACTTGCCCTTCTCGAAGATATATCTCAGCGACGGTGACGGTCATGAATTCTTCGTCCATTCCCGCTGCTTGCTTCGGGCTCTCTACCAAACCAGGCGTCTCCGGTGAACTGGGAGGGGAATTCTCGACCGCCGGCGATGGGGTCTGCGGACTCGCCGGGGTAGCTTGCGCATTCATCATATTAACAGGCTGGAAGTAATTGGTCGGTTCATCCGGGCTTTCAACAGCCCTTTCCACTTCGCCCTTGCCCTCGCGAGTAATGCCGATAAAATACCTCATTACTTTTATCAAGTTCTCATTGGCCAGGAAGCCCAGGATCTCCTCGATCTCCCGGGGCGGCAAATCCACTTTTTTAACAAACGGCTCCCGATCCAGGGCCTTTTGCAGATTACCACCGGCTTCATCGTATATAGCCTTGAGCAACTTAAAACGCTTCGCTTTTTTTACCTCAATACCATTAGTGTCCATATCTCATATCCTCGCAGATAAATACGCTGTATATTTGCCCTTTAGTATAGAGAATCAACGCAAGAATGTCAAAGGTGAGTTATTGCACAGACTGGAAATGGGAAGAGAGATGGTGACCCCCCTGCAGGACTAAGGAAGCACCAAAAACGGCTTTATCCACAGATTACACAGATTTCACAGATTGCTTTTTGAACAACGGCGGAGGGAACTCTTCGCTGGCAGGGGAGCATTCTTGGTTCTGACGGGTGAAGTTAAGGTTGGACGCAAAAATTACACCGATGATAACAAAGGAATATGAGGGTTCCGTTTCCTCCATTAAAAATATATAAAAACGGGAGTCATCCCGGCACTAAAAGAGTTTAATAATGCGGGGCGTAATTGGACTTTTGAGGAAACGGGTTTGCGTGGTTTGTGGGCGAGTTTTTTGATAATTTTGAATTACTAAGAAAAAAACTGTGGTACGAACACCAAAAGTGTTCTCGCGAGTTTCTACCTTGCTAAATATAACAGAAACTTGCCAATCTGTGGATAGGTCGTTAGAGAGGCCCGATTCAGAAGCTCCAAGAGAGGGAAATCTGTGGATTATCTTTGGTGGTAAAAGACTTTCGTTTTTTTCGAAAGGGGGTCATGATGTCTGTTCCGTTCCCCCGCCCTTACTTTGTGATAAACTCGCGCAGCTTCTTGAAGTTACCCTTGTTGAAACAACGCTTGAGGGTGAAATTAACACAAACGATCTCGATGTCCACTCTCTTGGCAGCAGCGATCTTCTTGAGCGTTTCCTCCCCGATATCATAGTAGGTCAATTCCTTGGCATATCTCTGTTTTCGGTAACAAAGAATATCACGCGGTTTAAAGCGCAGCTCCTCCCCATCCGCCGTTATCACCAGCGATTCGATATCATCACGCACAAAGACCCAAATATCTCCCACGTAGTTTTCCAAGATCAGCGTGTAGCTCGCCAGACCTGCCTGGTCCAGCCGCTTCTCGGCGTTTAAGCTGAACGAGGCGGGGTCGGTACTGCAATCTTGTAGCTTGTTCCCTTTCAGTTCCCGCACCCGTTCGCCCGCCCGGCTGCTATCGCCAAGACACAACATCGACAAAAGTGCCAGCCAGACCCAAATGTTAATCCGTTTCCGTTTGTGCATTACTTGATGAGACCTTTCGTTCGCAGAACCTCTTCCGCCTGTTGCCAACTCATATTCGGTTTTACCGCCGGAATATAAAGCAACTGAAGCGCGACCTTATCCATGGCGTGAAAGGCCCTGGCCTGGGAGTGTTCCGAGCCCTGGTAGAGGTAACTACCCGGATACTTATTGTGATTCATCAGTCCCAGACAGTGCGCCATCTCATGTTTGATCAGCATATCGCGGCGCTCACCCCTGGCCTCCGCGGGGATGAATATCTTCGCCTCGACAAGCACCCCGTTTTTGTCTATCGGCTTACAGATGGCGCCGTATTCGAATTCCCGCTCGTGTTTGTCCCCCAAATGAAAAGTTATCTGCTCTTCCGGGATAAAGAAAAACTTCATGTTCGCGTTCTCGTCGTTCATGGCGATCCCGGGACGTTTAGTCAAACGCTTAAATTGATAAGCGATATAATTTATCGTCTTGACGTCCGCCGCCTCCACCTCGCCATAGCAGCGTATCCTGATATCGCCCGTCCATTTTATTATGCGCTCGCGGCCATAAAGGTCCCACCCAGTGCCGATGCTCGTGTGCAGAAAATGCCGGACTTCCTGTGGGGTGTAATTCTTCTTCAGAGGGGTAACATAAGGAGCACGCGCAAGCGCTATGAAAACCAGCAAAACACACAGCGACAAGATAAGACTGCTACGATAGCCTGGTCCAAATTTAAACATAATCTACCTTAAAACATCCAACAAATCACGCTGGGATTTTAGCCACTGTCGCTCCGTCCGATAATGCGGCAGTATCTCATCGACTCTCTGCCAGAACTTACACGAATGGTTTCCCTGTTCCAAATGCGCCAGCTCATGTACAACAACGTAATCTATCACCTTTATCGGCGCCATGATCAAACGCCAGGTGAAATTCAGCGTGCCCCGCGGACCACATGATCCCCAGCGCGTCCGGGCGCCGGTAATACATATACTTGCGTAGTTTGGTCTTATTTGCCCGGCGTAATGCTCTACCCGTTGACTGATCAGCTTTCTGGCCTGCCGTTTGTACCACGAGATAAAATAATTTTTCGCCCCCGCACGATGATCTGCCCTTAACAAAAAGTTCCGGCCGTCAAAATTAAGCGGAGCGCCCACAAACTCTCCAACCTGAAGCTTATATGCCTCACCCAGATATAAGAACTCTTCTCCCGCCATAAACTCCACCTTAACAGCGGGCCGGTATGCCTGGCGTACCTGGCGTTGTTTTTCCAGTATCCAGGGGAGTTTCTCCTGCACCACTTCCTGGATCCATGCCAGCGAAGCCCGCTGCGGCGCGCGGATCACCAAGCTGGCGTCCGACGTGATCTGCAGCGACAGCGTTCTTCGTTTCGAACGGATTATCTTATTGATCGGATTTTTTTCGCTCATTTACCAATCTATCACAGCCCCAATGTGCCTGGATTCTCGCAAAGTCGGCTGCGTTTATCAATTAAACGGCGGATGCAGTAAGCGCTTAGTAAAAACGTCCAGATCGCCTTGGACAAGAAACTCTATGCTCAGTATATTACCCATTAACTGATGTTCGATCAGCTCACCACGCACAGAGCTGTCAGGGGAATCCCCCCGGGCCGCCAACACAGCGCGTATTCTCTGCAGTGTCTTCAACGCGTTTTCGGGCCCGTCAAATTCCGCTACAAAATGTATGCGCGCCTTATCCGGCGCAAGCAGCCGTCCGGAAACGCACAGGTTTGGCCGCGGCCAGCCAAGCGGCAAAACATATTCATTGCCAATAACAATAAACGATGAATACTTAATGTGCTTGCGCAACGCAGCGATATTCGGTTCTCCGTTTAACATCGACATCTCGGCATCCTCACGCACCCGCAAGAGATTGTTCACCTGCTCGCCATAATAGATGCGGTTCTTGATTATCGCGTAACTGGACGGCGATTCCTCCGCTTTGTAAAACCAATTAATGCCCTTGCGATTCCGCGTGGCGTAACCAAGTGCGCGGATGCGCCCGGCAACGTCAGGCGGGCTGAATTTACCAACCGCGATAGCCGAGGGATGCTTATGATTCCAGAAATAAAGTTCCTCTATGGCCGAACTTTGTATGCCGATCTTGTTCAAAGGCTGCAAAAGGTATATCAGACTTCGCGGCAAGGGGTCGCTACCGTAAATCTTGCGGAACTCACGAAAGTTAATGTAAGTCGCCGAAATATAACCATAGCCGCGCTCGCGCTGCGGCAGCATACGCAGCGCCCGTTCCACTGGGCTGGACGACTCACGCCCATCGAGAAAATAGTAACAAAGATAGCCAAAGAACGCCAACAGCACTATGCCAACGGCGAGGTTATTAAAGTTCAAAAGACGTTTTCTCCCGGAAGCTGGGGACTGGGGGCCGGAAAGTGAGGCTCGGTCTGTAGTCTGCGGTCTTTGGTCTAGTGCCTCTTCCGTTCGTTTCCCTTCCTCTCCGGGCAGCGGACGAAAGCACTTGCGGCAGACGGTGTGGTTCTTCTCGTTTTGGTGATTGCAGTGTGGACAAGTCTTCATGTCTATACTATATCACACGTAACGAAACCACAAAGCCCCAGTTTTACCCACCGGGAATATATCGCGGGGGAAACATTTTCCCCCACACCCCTTTTTCGGGGGAGGGAATAAAAAAGAAGCCCGCTATGCCGTTGGCTGAGAGGCGTTCGTGTTCTCTTTACCTAATCTTTGCCGCTTTGAGTTCGGGTCAGTGACCCCTCCCCCGGGCCTGCAGCATCGTTGATCAAGTGGTAACCGCGCCCTCTGCGCTAACCTGCACGCGAGCTTCTATTGATATATATACCACTGTTTTTCATTTTGTCAAGAGAAAAATTAAGTAAATAGTTAACACTTTACACGCAAGGTCGAGACCATTGTTTTTTTGGGCAGGGGCAAGCCCCGCCCCTACCTTCATATGGATCTTTTGCCAGCCATCGGCGTGTTGAAAAAAATCGTAGTCACCAACTCCACCAGCAGACCGTAGACGATGCCAAGTACCACGACCTTCGCGCCAAAAATCAAGCCCCAGGGATATCCCCAAGCCAGGTTAGCCAACGCCGCGGGAAGAGACAGTATCGCA
>JAUXIB010000095.1 GCA_030621225.1 candidate division FCPU426 bacterium | reverse complement strand
TCTCGCCACCCACTAAAATGGAGAAGAACCTAACGAGCTTATTTCCCGCTTACTGCTTCCAAGCGGGTAATCATCTCCATGACGACATCCCCAACCACCTGCAAACTCCCCGCCGACAGCTTATCCACAGTATCCTTTTTTGTGTGCCAATATGAGTTATTCGGCCCGTAGTCGAAATCTATCAGGTCGATCGCCGGAACACCACGTTCGAGAAACGGCGTGTGATCATCCTCCAGCCCTCGGCAATCATACTTGAAAAAATATCCGCCATACCCCAGCGCGGCGGCACTCTCCTCGGCCAACTTTAATAATTCAGGCGAAGATTTAATGTCCCGGCCAATATTAAGCGTTTTGTCTCCAACTAAGTCCGTCAAGATCATCGCCTTGACCAATTCAAGCAGGCCCTGCTTCTCCAACTGCGCCGCAAAGTAGCGCGAACCATAAGTACCGTCCCGTGGCCCCCATTTCACGTAACACTCTTCGCCATCAAAGAAAACTATATATGTAGTAAACAAATTATGCCGTGCCGCTATTGCCCGTGCCAATTCTAATAGTAACCCGCTCGAGGACGGCCCATCGTTGGCGGAATCCCAGTCCCCTATCGCCAGATGCTTGGTATCATAATGGCTAGCAAGGATAAGGATTTCATCCGTGGCGCCGGGATAGACGGCAAACAGGTTAGCCATGCGTACTAACCCCGCGGGTGTCACCGCGGTAAATTCCTGCGCCTCTATCTCCGCCCCCACCAGCTGCTTCCTAAAATAAGCACGCGCCTGCTTTGCCGCCGCGCTGCCCGGATAACGCGGTCCGAAGGCAACCTGCTTTCTCACGTGCCTGAGCGCAAGCTTACCATCAGGTGCCGATCCTTTGCCGCAACCAAATAACACTCCCGCGGCAATTATTGCTGTGAATATCTTTCTCACGCCCTCTATAATAACACAAAAAGGACGCCGTTCAAAACCACGTCCTTTTTCTATCCCTTAGTTTACACACTTGACGTTCGACGTTTGGCGCACCGTTTGCCCCGTATACCGTCTACCGTGTACTGTCTACTTGTAAAACCTTTTCTTTATCATTCCCGTCCATGCTTCTCGCACCGGTTTGAAAACATACTGGTCAATGTCATCGCTAATCGCGTAGGTTGCCGGGATCAGGAACAGCGTCAACACCGAAGCAAAGGCGAGACCCCAGACGATGGTCATTGCGCAGGGCTGCACGAAGGGCTCGGCGCCGCCGATGCCATAGGCGGTGGGCGTCAGGCCGCACACCGTGGTCAGGCTGGTCAGGACCACGGGACGCATGCGCACGGCGCAAGCGTTGATGATCGACTCCTGTCTTGAACGTCCCGCCGCGCGCTCGCGATTAATGTAATCGACAAGGATAAGTGAATTATTCACGACGATCCCCGTCAGCGCCGTGGCGCCGATCAGCGCCATCATGCTCAGGTCATAACCGTTGAGGAACAGGCCGATGATCACACCGATCAAGCCAAAGGGCACGGCAAAAAGAATAATGAAAGGCTGCGCCATTGAGCGGAAGGAAGTGGCGAGGATCAAATAGACGATACCCAGGCCGATAGCAAAGGCTCGGCCCACCGAGCGAATTGATTCCTGCTGTTGTTCGAAGCCGCCGCGGAAATCCACGATCACACCCGGGTAACGCTCAGGAATCTCGTTCTGAAATTTTTTCATCAGCGCACGGTTCACAGTGTCGGAGGTCACGCCCTTCTTCACGTCCACGTTCACTGCGGAAACATCCAGCGTACGCATCCGGTCAGAACGGTGAATATTGGCCTGTCCCGTCACTTGTTCCGTCTTCACCAGACGCGACAGTGGGACAAGTGCGCCGCGCATGTTCGGTACCTTGATCTTCTCCAGCACGGAGCGGTCCCCGCGCACCTTCCCGGACAGCTTTACTACCAATTCCACGTCCTCATCATCCCAGCGCATGCTCGTTGCCTCACCGCCGTCCACGGCGTAGCGCAGGTTCTGCGCCACCAGGCCCACGTTCACCCCCGCGTAGGCCGCCCTGGCGTCATCCACCTTGACGCGCAGTTCCTCCTTGCCCTCGCTCCAGGAAGTGTAAACATCGCTCACGCCCTCCATCTTTTCCAGATAGTCACGCACCTCCTCGCTCGCCTGTCGTAGTAATTCAAATTTTTTTCCCTTCACCTTTATGTCCACGGGATTGCCCTGGGGCGGACCACCGTGCGCCTTTTCCATAGTAAGCTTCTCTATTCCCTTTATCTCCTCCACCAGCGGCCGCAGGTACTCTATCACCTCATCCGTACTGCGCAATCCCGCCTTTTTCCGGTCTTGCGCCGGGTGCAAATGCACGCGCACCTGGGCGTAGTTTGAACCGCTCCTCTGCGACTCCTCCATACCCGACTGGCCGATATCGGCGATGGCCGCGTCCAGTTCACCGTCCTCCAGCGTGAGCACCTTCTTCTCCACCTCGGTGATCACGCGCGCCGTCTGCTCCAACGTGTTGGTACGCTTCGTCTCTACCTTCACCATAAATTGGTCGATCAATCCCTCGGGGAAAAGCACGATATTCATTACCTTGAAAGCAAAAAGCATGGAGCAGATAAAGAGCACAAAAACCGAGGGCACGAAAACCCAGCGCCATCTGAGGGCACGTTTCAGCAAACCCAGATATTTATCGCGAAATCTGTCAAAACCGCCCCCCGCCTTCTTTTTCAAGGACTTAACCTTGCCCATCATCGTCACCTGGCCGATTGAAATCACGTGGCTGGGCAGTATGAAAAAGGCCTCGAGAATAGAAGCGATCAACGATATCGTCACCACGGCGGGAATGCGGCTGAGAAACTTACCCATGATACCCGAAATAAGGAATAGGGGCAGGAAGGCGGCGATAGTGGTGGCGATTGCCGCGGTCACCGGCAGAATCACCTCACGCGTACCAATATAAGCGGCTGTCACCACGTCTTTACCCTTTTCGAGATAGCGGAAGATAGACTCCGCCACCACGATTGCGTCATCCACCAGCATACCCAGCACGATGATAAAGCCAAACATGGTTATCAGGTTTATCGTGTAACCGAACCAATCCACGGCGATTATCGCCAGCAAAAAGGCCACGATCAGGCCAAGCGATGTCATCAGTGCCAATCGCCAGTCCAGAAATATCAAAAGCAGTATCACCACCAGGCACAGTCCCGTCATACCGTTCATCGTCAGCACGTTGAGACGCCGCTTCACGTAGTAGCTGACGTCGTCCGTTACCGTCAACTTCAAACTCGGCGGCAGCACCTCCTCTTCGTAGCGCTTGACCAGGGTGCGCAGCAAGGCCACGGTATCGATAGAGTCCGCGTCCTGCTTCTTGAAGAAAAACATATTAATTGAACGCTCACCATTGATGCGCGCGTAGATACGCGTATCCTCAAAATCATGCCTCACCTCCGCCACATCGCGCAAGCGCAGGATATCTCCATCCTCCGAATAGCGCAGCACCACCTCCCGAATCTCCTCAATGTCCTCAAACTCGCCCATCGTACGCAGCAGTATCTCGCTCTCGCCCTCCTTTATCTTGCCGCTGGGGAAGTTCATATTTCTGCCGCGCAGAATGCTCATCAGATCACTAAGACCGAGATGGTGACGCGCCAGCTTGTCGGGGTCCGCCTCCACCCATACCTGGCGCTCACGGTAACCGGACTTGTTCATCTTGGCCACACCCTTGAGCATCTTGGCCTCGTCCTCAAAGCGACGGCACCAACGGCGCAGTTCCAGCTCGGAGATATCACCCGAGATAGAAATATTGATCAGCGGCGCGTCTTTGGTATTCCAGCCGCCCACGATAGGATCCTGCGCCTCTTCAGGCAGGTCCTGCACACGATCCACCTCCCGGCGGATATCGTCTATGGCGTCCTCGATCTCCTCATCCGAAAAGTTCTCATCCAGTTGGATCCAGGTGATCATGAACCCCTCGTTCGAATAGGAGTCCATCGTATCGATGCCGTCCACCGCGGCGATAGCGTCCTCGATCGGAATGGTAACGAGACGCTCCACCTCCTCAGGCGAAGCGCCCGGATAGACCACCTGCACCATGGCGTAGTTACCCGTTATCTCAGGAAAAGCGTCGCGCTTCAGTGTGAAAACGAAGTAGAGACCTACAACTATCACCATCAGCGTGAGCAGGTTTACGAATACGTGCTGTCTCTGGAAAAATCTAATCATTATTTCTTTTTAATATCATGATTTTTCTAGCCCTGAGCTTAGTCGAAGGGCTGGAAGTCTTTGTTCTTCGTATTGCGTATCGCGTATTGCGTGTCGCCACCGATTTGACCCGCGACACGGAACGCGCGACGCGTGACAAACTATTGCTCAAATAACTCCTCTAACTCAATATCATACGCCTTCATCAGCCTACCTTCCGCAACGAATACCTTTAAATATGCCTTTTCCAGTTCTATCTCCGCCGCGAGACGCCCCATCGTCGTACGCCGGCTCTCGTTCTGGGCCAGCAGCAGGAAGTAAGTGCTGGTCCGGCCACTCTTAAAATCGCGCCGCTCCTCACGCAGGCGCAGAGAATTCAATTCCTCCGCTCTCCTCATCAACCCCAGGTTCTCCTGCGCCCGTGTCAAGCCCTGCCGCGCCTCCTCTATCTGCCGATCCACATCGTCCTTGAGCGCAGCCAACTCCAGGCGCGCCATGTCCCACTCAGCCCAGGTTCGTTTCACCCCGGCCCGCGCAGCGCGGTTACCTAGCGGCATCGCCAGCGTGATGCCGACATAGTAGGTGGGATAATCCATACCGCTGACGGATTCCCAGTTGCCATCGACCGTGTCCGCCAGCGAGGACGAGGTGATCGACCCCGTCAGGTCAAGCTGGGGCAACATCTCCAGCCCAGCCACACGCAGGCTCTTTTTCTTTTCCTCCAGCTTAAAACGCGCCGCTTCAAGGTCAGCGCGTAATTCCAACCGCGTTGCTTCCGGAACCACCGTACCACCTTCGCCCGGCCCGGGTATATCCCAGCCGAGAATCTCCGCCAAGGGGACCGAAAGCATCACGGCAAGCGCACGCGCGATATCATCCGCCCGGCCCCTCGCGCTCACCAGCTCAGCACGCCGCATAGCTTCCGCCGCCTCAACCTGCAAAAGGTCTTTTTTCTCCACCAAGCCGTAAGAAAGCTTGTCCCTGTTCACAGCGACCAGACGGCTGGCGTCCTTGCGCGACTTCTCCGCCTGCGCCACTTGCTGCCGCATCAGGTAGTAATCCCAGTAAAGCTCCAGCAACTGACCACACATCACATCTAGCTGCCGCTTCAGCGCCAGCAAGGATTGGTCAGCGCTCAATCGCAACGCCTGCAGGCGCAGGCGCTCGGGAAACCCCCAGCCTCCCCTGAGCAGAGGTTGGTGCAGCGTAAAAACCAGGCGCGAGGAATAACTGGGGTTATAGTAAAGCGCGGGATTAAAAAAGCGTATCGGCGAATCATCCGTAACATCGAGACTACGCTGGCCGCTCAAACCCAGTGACAAGCTGGAGGAGGTGACGAAATGCTTGGCCAGGCCCACGTCCAATTTTCCCAAACGTCTCTCACTCGCCGCGAAACTGCTCTCGCTCTCGTCCTGGCTTAGTCCCAGGCCGACGTTCAGCGTCGTATCGTAGACCCCCTGCATACCTTCGTGCGCACTGCGCGCGAAGACCGGTGTATGCAATGCCGCCTTCACCCGTTTGCTATTGCCAAGGAATAAGTCGAGGCAGTTCTTCGCCGTCAACTCTATCTCCGCCGCCGCTAACGACACAGCCCCCGCCGGCAATACGACAAAAAACAGGATGCAGCTCAAGCATCTGTGTAATCCCCGGATCATTTTTTCTCCCACCGCCGCACCGCTTGTCGCAGGTAACCGTGTATTTTGCCCAGGATGCCCTGGAAATCCCGCTGCTCCTTCCGAGAGATCACCGCGAGCACCCCCGCCAGCCGTTGCCGCTTGGTCTTCAATATTTCCGTCATCACCTTTTCGCCATGCGCGGTAAGCTTTACTCTCACCCGCCGCCTATCCTGTGCGTCATGATAACGCTTTACCAATCTCCTCCCCATCAAGCGCGATATAAAACCGGTAGTCGCGCCGGTCGTAACACCGATCATCGTGGACAGTTCACCCATGGTCAACGAATCATGCTCTTTGACCAAGAAGAGCAGATGACATTGCCCCACGGTGATGCCCAACTTGGCGATGGCGCGGCTTTCCAAGTAGTAATTCATTCGCAGGAGCTCACGAATAGTGGTTTCAAAATCTTCTGGTCTGTTCGACTTCATTTTTTCCCCTTATACTATAAATATTTTATAGGGTAAGATAATATACCTCCCCATATCGGAAATGTCAAGGGGGAACTCGTCAGAAGCGGAAACGGGAAAAGAGATGGTGATTCCCTTAAGGTGTTACAATCATAAAACCATAGAGGAACGGCTTTCACCACGACGACACGACGTTTTAACGGCTATTTTTTAATACCCCTTCGGCTCGCAAATGACGCTCGCTTCCGCCTTCGTCTAGACTATGGCGGACATGCAGGGCAGGCAGCTCTTCACCACGTATCCACCTGTCACACCCGCGTAGGCGGGTGTCCAGACGGTATTGGATTCCCGCTTCCGCGGGAATGACAAGCAACGTTAACCCTTCGATTCGCGGGAGTTTACCCTGAACAAAGTGAAGGGCTCGTTCGGCTGAATTCGAAAGCAACCCAGCCCTTCGACAAAGTTTACACTGAGCGAAGTCGAAGTGCTCAGAGTTGGTAACCAAATACTGGATACCAAATACTAGATACTGCCTTTTGGAACTAGCCTATAAGGCCCGCCACATATTTGGCAATGGCCGGCGACGCGGTAAGACCGGGGGAATCTATACCAACGAGATTAATCAGACCGGGCAGTCCCTTTCCGCTTTCCTCGCTGATGACGAAATCGTGCCAATCGTCTGCCACGCCCCCCAGCTTGGCCTGAACGCCGGACATATCAGGGGTGAGATCGCCTGCTTCGATAAAGGGCAGAAAACCGCGCGCCATTTGAAAGACCTTTTCGATGTTGCTCCCGTCTATCTCGTAGTCCGGCTCTGCCACCGGATAAGCGTAGGGCCCGAGCTTCATATTTCCCTGCAGGTCGGTGATGGTATGCAGTCCCGTATAACCCGCTCGTTGCGGCACGGGATAGATGAGTTGCTTCATCAGCTTATGCTTGCCGCCGCCTACGCAAAAAAACTCTCCCTTACTATAGTACGTCTTATAGCCAACGTTCACGGTATCTATACCGGCGAGCGCTGCCACTTCTTCTGCCTTCAGCCCGGCGCTGTTTACCAAGAACCGCGTCAAGAACGAGAACGCCTCCCCGTCAGCGTCCCTGACCTTCAGCTCATAGCCGTCCCCGCCCTTGGCAATTCCCGCGAGCTCCGAACCATAGGCAATCTCCGCCTTACCCTCCTTTGCCTTGCTTTCCCAGTAGGCCATCAACTTGTGCGTATCTATTATCCCTGTTGAGGGCACGCGCAGGGCGGCGCACCCATCCAGCTCAGGCTCCAGTTCCTTCAACTCTCCCCCGCTCAAGCGATCCACACCCGCCACTCCGTTCTTTTGCGCCATTGCCAGGAGCGCGCCGAGGACCTCCTCCTCCTGCTCGTCAATGGCAACAAGCAGTTTGCCCAACTTCCGGCAGGGGATGCCCCTCGCTTCGCACAACTCATAGAGCATCGCGTTCCCCTGTACACACAGCCGCGCACGCAGGGAACCAAGCGGGTAATAAATCCCCGCGTGGATCACCTCGCTGTTGCGGCTGCTGGCCTCCTGCCCGAAAGACTGATGCCGCTCAACGACCAATACATCTCTGCCGCCCGCCGCGAGTTCCGCGGCTATCGCCAGACCCACAACACCGGCACCTATTATTGTTACATCAACTTTATCCATTGCTTCGTATCTGGTATCTAGTATCTAGTATCTCGAACGTCCAGCGAGCTACGAGATACAAGCTACGAGCTACCGATGTTTCATTCTCGCAATAAATCGCGATACTCCTCACATTCCGTCCAAAGCCTACCGTCCACATCCACCCCGTTAACGTAGAACCCCCAGTGCAAGTGCGGTCCCGTGGAAAACCCAGTGCTCCCCACCAGACCAATGGCCTGCCCTTTGAACACCTGGCTCCCTTCTTTCACCAATGGCCGCTGCAAGTGCATATAGAGCGTCCGTACTCCCCAACCATGATCAATAACGATAGTATTGCCGCCAATAATGTTTTCTTTCGCGTAGACCACCCACCCCGCGTTTGCCGCGAAGAATGGCGTCCCGGCAGGCGCGGCAATATCCACGCCGCGGTGATACCCGTAATTTGTTGTTTTGTTCAGCACCCGCTTCACCCCATAGTTAGCACTGGTCCTGCCGACAAGCGGCAATATAAACTCCCCTTGAAAAAAAGGCGCCGGCGCTCCTGTAGATAAAGCTTGCCGCAATTCCTGCCGTTCCTGCTTGATCTTCTTTTTCTTCCAAAGCGCCATCTTCCGGGCGGGCATTTTTAAGTGCTGTAGTTCCTCGATTATCTCCAACACATTCAGCGTAACCTTCCACCGCCAGCGAAACGGGCCCTCCCGACTTTTTATCACCAGCTCCTTCTTTCCCGGACGAACACCCGCCGCAAGAGGGACCATCCCCAAGCGTGACCAGGAGCGAACCTTAAAAAGAGGATAGCTCTTTCCTTGATAGTCCATTGCCGCATCTACCCAGGGAGAAATGCCTGCTACCCGTACCAAGACCACCTCGCCGGCAACCCCCTGGAACGAAGAGACGCTTATCCTCGTGCCGCTCAAAATCAGATAATATAATAGAGGAAGAAAGACGATAGCGTAAAAGAGCGCCGCCAACACCCGGCCGCCCCTCGGCGGCGCTACGGGCTTATCTGCCCAGGCAAAGATCCGGCGTTTTCTACCCGGCGAAGTTTTTTTTACCGGTCGCCGCCGCTTTTTAACGCTCTCAACCACTCGTTCAGCAGTCGAACGAGCCTT
>JAUXIB010000259.1 GCA_030621225.1 candidate division FCPU426 bacterium | reverse complement strand
TAAGCGATGATAAAAGTTTCCTGGGCCAGCTCCGCGGCATCATCCCAGTTGCCGATCATCGAATAAAGGAACAAGCTGATCATCCTGGCATGGAGATGAAACATCTCCTCCACTGCCTTCACCCGTTCTCTATTAGATATATTGTCGGTCATAGCGGAAAGTTCTAATACTAAATTATTAAACGCAGATTACGCTGATTGACGATATCGCTGATTACGCCGATGAACGTTATCGCAGATTACGCTGATATAACTTCTGCGGTCCGGCTGCGTAATCCGCGTTACCACTAAATGATAGCCCATGAACTGGCTAAAATCAATGTATCATCACTATATATAATGTCGAGAAAGTCTTTTTTCACCACGACGACACAACGAACAACTTTTTGCCACAGAGGTCACAGAGGACACAGAGGAACGACTTAAAAAGGATTCTTTTCAGATAACGACATAAGGCAGTATCTCGCATCTAGTATCTAGTTTTGCTTATGAATTCAGCCGAACGAGCTACGAAACAAACCTCGAGTCCCGATTAACGAAGGCGGACCTGTCTCGCCGTTTTACGTCTTTATCCAAAAAAAGAGCCGTTCATAACGTCGTGTCGTCGTGGTGAGAAAGGTGTTGGTCGTTGTTGGCGTTATCCAAGAAAGAGATGTTCTCTGTGTCCTCTGTGACCTCTGTGGCTTGGTGTTTTTAAAAAACGTTGCTTGTCCGTCGTAGCCCTTGACGAAGACGGATGTCGTCGTGGTGAGAAAGGTGTTGGTCGTTGTTGGCGTTATCCAAAAAAGAGATGTTCTCTGTGTCCTCTGTGATCTCTGTGGCTTGGTGTTTTTAAAAAACGTCGTGTCGTCGTGGTGAGTGACGTTATCCGATCCACAACAAAAAAAGCGCGGCTCATGTATTCTATCCCTTGGTGCCTTGATTTTCCTCCGTGCCTATCGTTTGTCGTCAAATGCTCCGCGGAAACCAAGGATTGCTCCCCTAACAACCGAAGAGGGCTCGTTGCCGTTATCCAAGGAAGATTTTCTTGGTGACTTGGTGTCTTGGTGGTAAAGAGCCGTTAGCTACTCAGCAACAAAAAAAGCGTCCTTACGGACGCTCTTTTCAGCCTCTGGCTTTCCCTCACAACATACTACATCCCATGAACTACGTACCGCTCACTTACCCAACGCCTGCTACAATAATCACTACCATTTCTCTCCCCCCTTGACGGGGGGAGACCAGCCGCATAGCGGCGAAGAGGGGGGTGGAATTCTTCAGGACATACTACTTCTTTCCAAGGGCTTTTTTAAAGACCCGCGTCAACTCGGGAACCACCTGGAAAAGATCACCAACAACACCGTAGGTGGCGAAATCAAAGATCGGCGCCTCCGGATCCTTGTTAATGGCAATGATCGTGTCCGAGGTCCCCATGCCGGCCCGATGCTGAATGGCGCCGGAAATGCCGCAGGCGATATATAATTTCGGGCACACCGTCTTGCCCGTCTGCCCTACCTGATGCGAATAAGGGATCCAACCCGCGTCCACCGCGGCGCGTGAAGAGCCGACCGCCGCGCCGATCGTCTCGGCCAACTCACGAATGACAGAGAAATGCTCAGGCCCACCCAAGCCGCGGCCGCCGGATACTATGATATCAGCGTCCTCGAGATTCACCGTACTGCCGAGTTCCTTGATGATCTCCAGCAGCTTGACGCGGATCTTTATAGCGGCTACGTCCATATCCTCGACGATCACCTCTCCCTGACGGCTCTCATCCGGCGCCAGCGGCTTCATCACCTTGGGCCGCACCGTACACATCTGCGGCCGGTAATACGGACAGATGATCGTAGCCATAATATTGCCGCCAAAGGCCGGCCGCGTCTGAAAGAGCAACTGCTTGCCTTCTTCATGGTCACCAATGTCCAAAGCGGTGCAGTCAGCGGTCAGACCGGTACCAAGCATCACCGCCACCCTCGGAATATAGGATCTGCCGCGGAAGGTGGCGCCGGTAAGCGTCATGCTGGGCTTGTACTTATTGACCAGGTCGGCAACGATCACGGCGTAGGTATCGTCCTGGAAATTATCCAAAAGCTCGTGCTCTACCACGATCACTTTGTCAGCACCATGGTGAATACACTGCTCGGCCTTGCCCTTGATATCCTTGCCCATCAGGATCGCCACCAATTCCTCGCCAACTTTATCGGCCAGCTTGCGCCCTTCGCCCAACAACTCATAGGTAACCGCCGCGATCTTGCCCTCGCGCACTTCCCCCGTCACCCAAACGCCTTTATACTCGTCGATATTTTCCATCTTCGAGCGTTCCGCTTCGATCACGATCGCATCGAACTTACAAGCGGGGATACAGGCGCCGCATAAATTACAGTTATCTTTGAAAACCGCTTTCTTATCGATTATCTCCACGGCGCCATAAGGGCAAGGCGGCACACATAACCCGCAGCCGGTACATTTTATATCTATTATTCGTATACTCATTTTTCCCTCGTAGCTCGTAGTTCGTAGCTAGATACTCGTCGCCCACACATTTATTCAGTAACACGAGTCCCGAGTAGCGAGCCCCTAGTCCCTACTTTATAATGTTAAGTCCGCTTATGATCTCCCGCAACTTTCCCACCTGCTCCGGCAACTCCCCTTCCACCATCTCACCGCGGCCTCGCTGCTCCGGCGAAAAAACCTTGATCACCTTGGTCGGCGAACCGGTCAG
>JAUXIB010000147.1 GCA_030621225.1 candidate division FCPU426 bacterium | reverse complement strand
CCCCTTAGGTTACGGAGCACGTGCGCGATGAAGGAGTGACAGGAAAGCGGGGTTATCCGGCTCCTGTGACAGCAGGCGCGTGCGGATTATTTCCAGGGCCTTTTCTTTGTGGTTAAGCTGAAGATAGACGTCAGCCAAATTATAATTCAAAATAAGGTTTTTGGGGTGGTAGGTAAGGCCATGCAGATAAATCTCCATGGCCTTTTTTTGGCCGTCTTGTTTCAGGGAGTAAAGGTTCCCCAGGTTAACGAACGCGGCGTTGACAGACTTATCTGTAGTAATGACCTTTTCATAATATCTTTCGGCCCCGGCGTAATCCCCTTTTTTCAGGGAAAGATCTCCAAGCTTCATATAATATTGTATCTTTTCGGAGGGGGACATCGCTTGCACATCAAAGACACTCTCAAGCAAGTCTCCCCGACCATCTCCCGCCAGTGTCTGCATGACTTCGCCGCAGAGCATCGGGTTTAGCTTCACTGCTTCAGCGAGATTACGGGTTGCGTTCTCGGTATCACCGGATTCCAGTTCGATCATTCCCAGGGATACATAAGAACGAGAGCGATAGGGCTCTTTGAGTTGTACTGTACGCTTATACAGCGGGTAGGCCCGGTCACTTTTCCCGAGTCTCATATAAGCGTTAGCCAGGGAGTAATGTCCGTCTGAAACACCGTCAATATCTGCCAGCGGGAAGGGAAGGCTTATGATTCGGAGTACGATGAAAAGAAACACCACTGTCCCGATACGGAGTGGCACAGGTTTCAGCTCCTTGCGTGCGATGTATCCGGATAGTTCGATGATAAATGCCGCGGCAAAGATTATAAGGAAAGGTATAATCGCCAGCCGGTAGCGTCCGGCGACAAAGAACAGTATTATACTGATAAAATAAGTGAGGATGAAAGAAGACATTAACCACCAGTAACGATCCCTGCGCAGGAATATAATACCAGCGAGACCGAATGGGGCAAGTAGCGTGAAGCCAATGAATAAAGGGAAGTTTATCACCCCGGTATAATTCCGGAAGAAATAAATGTTCTGGTTGTTCGATATCTCTATGTTGTTAAAGAAGTACTGTGTTTTCTTGAAGTATTGCCTCAGGACCAGTCCTGGGTTCTGTGTGATAAACCGTAAGGCGCGACGAAACCAGTAGCGGGATACCTCTGAGGGACGCAGACTGCGGCCGATTTCTGTCTCTGCTATTCTGACACAGTCCAGATAACCGCCCCACCAGGTGGCCCTTGTTCCGGGCACGATCGCGGTCTTCCCATCGCTGTATTCGTTATTTCCGATATAGAAATTCACACCGGCCTGTGAGGATATAAGCACCAGGTCTTTCCCGACCACGTAATTACGAAGGGTGATTGGAAGTATGCATATGATAATACCGCATAAAAAAATGGCTGTGTTTTTCAGCAGGCGGTTCCATTGGCTGCGGTCTTTTACAGTCGGATCCAGTATTATCCAGGCAGCCAGGATAGGAAAAAAAAGCAGGATATTGGGACGAGTTATCGCCGCCAGCCCGAAGCACAAGCCGCTCAAGAAGAAGGCGACCCTGCACCTGGCTGTGATCGCTTCGTGCAGGAACAGGAACCCGATAAGGGTAAGCGATATAAGCAGGGCGGGGATCAATAGTTCCCCTTCAAAGTAGATAAAGGGCCAGTATAATATCGCGATCCCCGCGGCCAAAAGTCCGGCGCGCACTCCGTATAATCGCCGCGCAAGTATATATATCAGCAAACAGCTTATCGAGCCCAACAGGAACTGGGCTAATCGCATCATCAAATATGTTGAAAAAGAACGGTTCGCCACGCGGTAAAACAGGCTCAAGAAATAGGGGTAAAGCGGGGCGCGGAAGTAGGGTGCGTTGCTTATATCCTCAGGGGAGTTGACCAGCGCGAAAGCCCAGGTGTCGTGTACGGCAGCGTCCATGGCCGGGGAACTAAAAAGCGGACTGGCACTTAGGGAATGTAGATAGACAAGCCTGATCGAAAGGGCCGCGAGGAAAACAAGAATGATAATTTTAGCTTCCTTAGAGATGGATGTTTTCATGCTCCCTAAATATTACCATGATAATCCCTCTATCTTCCGCGCAACATCGCTTACCCACTGGTCATAGCAGTCACCTTCTTTAAACCATTGCGTCTGACACTGCAGGAACCAGTTGATCTTCACCAGGTGGCGGACTAGCACGATGCTCGCGGGGAGCGTGGCCGGTGGGTTATACTCTGCGTGTAGCATCAGATCGGTCAGATCGAATCCCAAAGGCCCCTGCATACAGCGTTGCCAGTCAATGACCTTGTAGTCGTCCCCGACGCGGATGATATTGTCCCCGAAGAAGTCACCGTGGCACAGACCTGTTTCTTCAGCGTAGGCGGGTTGCACCGACTTGACCGAGAAACGTTTCACCAGGAACTCCGCCGTCGAGGTATCGGTCACCGTGAAAATACCGGCAGTGCGCAAGGAACTTAACATTTTTAGCGAGTCTTCTGCGAAAGCCTGCCACTTCTCGATATCGCTGATGTCGAGGAACACCGGTGGACTCCCGCCTATCTGTTGAATTTCGCTGGTCAGTGAATAGCCGAGCGCTTCGAGTTCTTCACGGGGAAGACCAAGCCGGCTGACGGTTGTGCCGTCAAGATACTCGATAAGCTGGCAGGAGTAGTTGTCCGATCGGTATACAGACTTGACAGTAGGCAGCAGGGGAGAGACTGCTGTTTTGTAGAAATCGCCTTCGCTGGTCGGTCCGTTCTGGGCTTTGTAGATCCAGCGTTTGTTTTTTGTGGTTATCACAAGCTGGACGCACGAGAGCGGCCATTCGTGCAGCGTCTTTCTGGTGGCAAGCTCACATTGAAGCAGTTCCGACAGCTCCTTGTCATCGTGCAGCTTAAGGTCGAAGTGCTCGTGTTTGTGCATGGTTCAGAGTATAGCACAACTTGAAAGAGAGGGAATTTCCCCTCTATGCGTCGATGTGTGCAGTAAGCTGGTGTTATTTTGTGCGTAAATCCCGCGTCACGTGTCAAACGTTAAACGTCGAAGGTTAAAGGTCAAGGGTTAAAGGTTTAGAAAGTTTAGAAGGGGGTGTGCAAAGAAGTATCTTAACCATTTAAACAGTGGCCCCTAAATTCCTAAATTCGGCGCGTTGCTGTTTGAGACGAAAATCGGTAAAGAGTATACGATTAAAAGGAGATGACGTGAATGCTCCGTAAAGTTGTCATAACAACACAAAAAGCCAACAACCTGATGCTGAATAACAAGATCATTGCCAAAGAGAGAGGAAAAAGCATGAAACCGAATATTATATATATCCTGGCTGATGACATGGGCTACGGGGACGTAGGCTGTTACGGCGCCACCAAGATCCCGACCCCGCATAATTACACCTAGTAACAGTTACCGTAACTGTCGCCATGCCTGGTCACTCGAACTAGCCTTCAAACTTTTCCCCACGGATCCTTGGTCTTCTTCAGCCATTTATTGAGCTCTTTTTTAAGCTGCTCAATGACCTTGGGCTGCTCAGCGGAGATCTCCTTTAATTGATAGGGATCTTTTCGATTATCGTAGAGACGGTAAGTCGCGGTTATTTCTCCGTGATCATTGCCCTGGCTCCGGTCTATGACGAACGTGTAACGATGCGTACGCAAACCGCGCTTACCCAACTCTGGTTTGTCGGGGTCAACATTCAAATACAGTGCTGAATCAGGTCTGTCACCTCCTCGCCCCAGCAGGATCGTGGAATGGTCACTGCCCTCCAGATCCTTGGGCATGCCCTGGCTGACCCCTGTCATAGTCAATAGGGTGGGCATCAGATCAGGCACACTTAAAAGCAGATCGTCTTGGCCCGGCTTGATCTTACCCGGCCAGCGAATGAGAAAGGGAACCAACATGGACTCGTCATACCAGCTGTTTTTATACATCAGACCATGACTGCCCATCATCTCTCCATGGTCAGCGGTAAAAACCACTATGGTGTCTTCTTCCAGCCCTTGTTCCTTTAAACAATCCAGTATTCGACCGAACTGCTCGTCAACACCGGTCACCGCGGCAAAATAGTCGTTAACATTCAATTCAGCCCAGTTTCTGCCATATTTGTCCCTTGCTTCTTGTGTACACATTACGTTAGGCCGAGTTAACAACTCTTTGGGGTCCTTGTCTTTGTATAGCTTTTTGTATTTCTCCGGTACTGCATGGAAAGGCATGTGTGGCGGGTTCATGGAGACAAATAACGCAAAAGGTTTTTCCCGGTCACGCTGGCCTTTGCTGTTCTTAATGTATTCGATCGCCACGTCTGCCTCATGCTCCGGCGACCACTTTTTGGGGTCAACGCGCTCATTGATCTTGTCTCCCGCATAATAATGGGGATCGAGATGGTCATCAAAGCAGTTATAAGAGTGCCAAAAGTCAAACTGATGGCGACGTTGCGGCGGCACAAAACAATCCCACCAGCGGGAAGCCAAAGTCTTGTCTATCTTATCCTCCTTGGCCTGGTCCAGGTGCCACTTGCCGATATAGCCCTGGCTGTAACCGGCCTCGTGAAGCGCATCAGAGAGGCAGGTCGTGTCCGCGGACAGTTCCCAGGGATTATCCGGCGTACAGTTCCCGATCACGCCGTTGGCGTGCGTGTATTTACCGGTGAAGAGCATGGCCCGGTAGGGACTGCAAAGCGGATAATTGCTGACCGCGTTGGTCAACACCAAACTCTCAGCCGCGAATTTGTCCAGGTTAGGAGTAAGCACCGGATACTGGTTCCGGAAGCCCATGGCAAAGGGGCTCATTTCGTCAGGAAAGACATACACCAGATTGGGACTCTTGGTCATTTTGTTCTCAGCTCCTTTTGCGGATAATTCCAATGGTGATAAGGTTAAACCCGCCGCTGCAATAGCAAACTTCTTCACGAAGTCACGCCGTGTTACAGAATTTTTCTTTACCATGATGTCATTCCTTTATTTCGCGCGCGCGAATATCCCGAGCGTTGTGGGAGCGCAATTGATTGCGCCCAAAAAACGGATTTTATGTCATAATAATAGCATATTGGCTGGAGAAAGAGGGTTAGGTGACAGTCACGGTGACTGTCACCGTGACTGCAGAGTGGTAAGGTGGCATTGGTATTCGTTAAAACTTAACGCCAACCTTTTTCTTGCCGGCCGCGCGGTAAGCAGATGGACCGTATCTACTCTGCATGTCGCATTTGCTTATATGTGATATGCGGGCTAATGTGGTGCTCCCGGTGGTAGACCTGGTGCTTTAAACTCTATCTTTTTCTTTGTTTTAGTTTCTCCGGTTTGTCCACTGCCCGTTTCTTTACCCCCACCCTTTAAGGATAAGACCATCGTGGTGGTGCTCCTGCGGTCCGTGAATCCTTTTTCGCCCTTGATGACTTCCAAGGAGGCGATGTATTTGAAGGGGACCACGATGAAGTTTCTAAAGATGTAAATAGGGCTCTCGTCTTGTGTCCCACTGAGGGAAAGGGAGAGCAGGTTTTGGTTGTCTTTATTGTTCTGCAGGGGGATGAGCAAGTTGGTATGTCGGGCGTCGTCCGGCCAGCTCAAACGCTGCAGGTCGTCAAAAGACATGGTCTTACCGTTCTCCAGGGTTACTTGCGCCGAGAAGGTCTTACCGTCCTTGCCGACACTCGAGAATTCTATTTTTTTGAAGTTGTCCACTATGGTAGACATCACCTTGCCCATGAATTTATGTTTTCCCTCAAAACGGAAGTATCGAGTGAGCATCAGTCCGTGTACCTCAATATTCTCGGTAACTTCCCTCCAGGGAGTAGGGGTAGGTATAGGGGTGTAGGTGATGGTGAAAGTATCGGTGGGTGGGAAGGTGTGAGCCGGAGGCGGTGTGAAGATAGCGGTCGGTGGCGGTGGGACAGGTGTCCAGGTATAAGTATGGGTCGGTGTGGCGGCGGGAGGTGGTGTGGGGGTGGCTATGGGGACGGGGGTGGAGGTGGGAGTAAAAGTAAACGTAGGGGTAGGTGTATCCAAACCACTCAAAGTAAAATGGGCGCGGAACGAGAACAGAAGGTTGGCGTCACGATCATACATACTCGGACGAACACGTTCTGCCCCGCCTAACTCTTTTACAACTCCCCCGGGAAGACACTTGTTCCACCGCCCGTTCTTGTCCTTTTTCTTGTCGTTGTATTCCAGCCCTCTCCAGCCATCAGACGGCCAGAACATATCTTCCTCCCCCATTCTAGTATTTCCATGGAACCAGCTTCTTGTATCTTCACCTTTACTCGTAAATTCTATGGTCTCCCCGTTGTCGAGCTGAACTGTGAACTTGTAGCAATACCCTAGCGGTCCCCCTTTATAGTTATTCGCGATCACGAGAATTACATTATCACCGTTACGCAAAAGGTTAGCAGGGATCTCTATTTTCTGGGCAGGAAGTATATAATATGTCTTTCGTTTATCTTGCAGAGACGCCACCTTTGTACCGTTAATATATACATCCCCGAGGTCGTCCACGAGAAAGTCTAACCAGGAAGCGGTAACCATGACAGCTTCGACCTGGTTCACAAGTGTAAGGAGGGAGAACGTCCAGATCAATACCAATAATTTTCCTGCTCGTTGTCTTATTGACGCGGTCATTTTCAAACCATCTCATCCACAATTAAAA
>JAUXIB010000133.1 GCA_030621225.1 candidate division FCPU426 bacterium | reverse complement strand
AAGGGAAGCTCTAAACGAGCTTCCCTTTGGGGTTGGCGGGGCCGACGAGACTCGAACTCGCGACCTTCGGCGTGACAAGCCGACGTTCTATCCAAACTGAACTACGGCCCCGCGATCCTAATCAAATACCACTATATATTGTAACACAAAAAATTTTACCCTCCCAAGAAAACTTAGGAGGGCAAAACTTTGCGTGAGTTCGATCTCACTCGAACTCCCACCTGGTTGAGAGGATTCTAACACACTGAACGAAAATGTCAACCATAAAAAACTGACCCATCGATAGTTAAAACATCTTTTTACCACAACACTACTTGGCCGTTTCCTGTAATGCTGTCTTGGTCGTTAGTATTTGGTCATTGGTATTTGGTTGCTGACTAAATACTAAATACCAACGACTAACGACTAGCTTACGTTGTGTCGTTGTGGTAAAAGTCTTTTTCACAGCCTATGCCGTTATCCAAAGAGAATCTTTTTAAGTTGTTCCTCTGTGTTCTCTGTGACCTCTGTGGCTAATTAGTCGTTACCCAGCTAACCCAACCCCTTCAACTCCCTGCCAAATTCCTCCACCAACGCCTCCACTACCACCGGATCAAACTGTTGCCGGTGAACAAATGTCTTGGCCGCCGTTTCCGGTCTTGCCAAAAGATAACGCTGTTGAAAATACTCCTGCTCATCACGAAAATGCGCCTTGCCTATCTCCTGGGTGATCAGCCTTTTATTAAGTACAACCATCGCCTTAGGGTACGCTTCCTGCTGCAAGTGACTGATCATCCGCCGCTGATCATAATCGCCGCCACTGCAACGTCTGAGTTCCTCAATACCGTACCAACCAGGATGCTCCACATCGTAGCTGCGCCAATTGACAATCGCATGCATGGCAACACAGGGAAAAATAACCCTCGCCCCCAGCGGTATCGCCTCACCGCACAGGCCCTGCGGAAAGCCAGCGCCGCCGTACTCCTCGTGGTGATGCAAAACCATCGGGGATACCGCTCGGTGATTGATCATCCTTGCTCCCGCCTGTACATGCTGGCGGATCTTTGTCAGCATTACCGCTTCAATTTTCGCGCATTTATATAACCGGTCAAGAAATTCTTGTGAACCGCTAATCGAATAGATCGTCCGCTCCTTGCCCACATCGTGAAAATAAGCGGCAACGGCAACACAGTCGGTGAAAAAGCCCTCCCGATCTCCCTCATCCACCGCTGATATCTCATCCTTAAAAGCACCATCCAAGTAGCCGCGAAAATACTCCTGGTGTTTTTCTTCCCGCCCCAGCCGCTTAACAATACGCCGCACCATATCAGAGACCCCCACACTAAGCCGCGAGAGCCTGGCCTGCTGACCACTTTCTACATAGAAAACCCTGGCCTGCGTCTCGAAGAGAACTCCCAGTTGCCCTCTCAGTTTCTCCTCGCTGGGATACTGGCGCCGGTTAAGCAGTTGGGAATAGTGAATAAAACGGTCGGTTAACAGCGCACGCGCCGCCACCTCCTCAAAACCTTTCTCTAATCCCTCTCTGCGTTCATCCATAATGCGTAGCTCGTAGCTAGCAGCTCGTAGCTCGTTGTATACCAAAATACAAATACTAAAAACCAATAGCTTATTTGATAACTCCTGTCTACCGTATTGCGAAGCAACAAGCTCTGCTTATACCGTCTACCGCAATTCATAACTCATAATTCATACTTCAGAATTCTTTCCTCGGTTTACACTAAACATCCGCTGCCCCGTACGCAGCAAGCGGCCGTCTTCCGCCGAGCGGGAGCTGAGACGCAATATATAATCACCGTTAGGATAACGCGCCGTATCACAAAGGATCTTGTGATATACTCCGCCACCCTTGACGAATTCCCGCTTGCCCATCAGCTTGCCGGCATTATCAAACGTTTCCAACAACAAAGCGCTTTCTTCCGCCTCGCAAAAGATGAGCAAAAAAGAATCCTGGTTGATCACCGCCGGCCAGAGCATCAGTTCCTCATAAATAGTCAGCCGATGCTCCCCCGGACGTTTCAATTCATAATCTATCACCAAGTCCGGCATTCTTTTAGCACGCCAGGTGAGGCGATAACGTCCCAGGCGCAAGGCGGCAAAATTAAAGTTCCCATTCTTCTCGACCCGCACCTGCTCCTTCCTACCCTCTCCCTCCAGCATTAACTCACCACTGGCAGGAGCGTCTCCGCTATAGGAGAGTACGTTGCCGCGGACGACCCCATTCTCCCCCCCCGCGATATTCAGGGGAAAATGCGCCGGCGCGGAAGCGTTACCCGCTCTGTCTACCGCGATGATATGCGCGTAATTTCGTCCGGCTTCAAGCGACGCCAGGATAGCCCGACCGTTTTCCGTCCACTGCGAGCCGGAGAAAGCCGGTACCCCATCGGCACGACGATCCACAACAAAGTAGTATCCCTCTACACCGGAAAGATAATCCTCTGAGTGAAAGGCTAACTCTATACCTTCCCCAGCCCCTGCCGTCGAGCCTGATTCTATCTTCACCTCCGGCTTGCCCGGCGGAGCGGTATCTATATTCACACGAAAATGAACGGTCAAACGCCCCGGCTTATCCGCCCCATACCGGGGTAACAAGTGAAAATAATGCGTGCCGTCTACCTCGGCTTTAACCTCCACCTCGGATAGTTCCGTAAAACGCCCCCGCTTCGCGTCTAATTCCGTTCCCGGATTACGATTAAATAAGTAGTAATAACCGTCCGCCTCTGCTCCGCCGCCAACGCCGGATTTAAAGCGAAAAACTACTTTGCGCGCGGCATACCATCTTTCCGGAGAGTTATGCGTAGGCGAAGTCAGTTGCGGCAGATCCGTCATCTTATCGCAGACGACAGCGATGCGCTGGTTGTCCCGCGAACACTCATTACCAACCGCATCCACCGCCTGGATCGTATAATAATATTTTTCTTCTTCCGCCAGATCCCGACCTGGATCAACGAACATCGTCTCTTTCACCTGCCCGGGCACGCTGATCATACGCCCCAGCTCGTCCGCGCGGCCAGAGCGGTATACACTGTAATAAGCCGTACCGCTGATCTCATCCGCGGCCGGGCGCCACATCAGGCGAACCTCACCACCAGGTTTTCTCTCGGCCTCCAGGCCGAGCACGGCCTCTGGCGGGTCCAGATCCACACCGATGCGCGCGACATCTGCTTCATCCGCGGCAAAAGAACTCCAATTCTTCGCTTTATCCCGGGCGCGGCAACGGAAATAATAAAAGCCGCTCCCCGCGGAACGGTAAATCTCCTCCGTCCGCTCGGTCTGCTTGAGCCAATCCTGGTAGTCGCCTTCATCCCCATCGCGCACCTGCACATCAAAACATTCCAGACCGGAAAGCGCGTCCTGACCTGACCAACTCACCAAAAAGTCTTTTTCCTTGGTGAATTTTGGCAGGGGATTTACCGCAACCGATGGCGCGGTACTATCCAAGCGCAAGCGCAAATGCCCAGCCTGATCGCTAACGTTCCCCGCGCCGTCCTTGACAAGCGCATGCACATACCAAACGCCGTCATCAAGCGGCTCCAACCGGATCTCGCTTTCCACAGTCCAGGTAGCGGTTGCCGCATCGGGTACAGTAGCTGCTTGATTATCCACCTGGTAAAAATATCCCGCCACGCCGCTAAGCTCGCGCGACGACTTGATAGACACCAAGATCGATTCCTGGTTATACCAATTTTCCGGGTCCGCTTGGCCAGAAGCTTCTAAAAGCGGCGCTGCCGCCACCGTATCAGCCAATACCGTATAAGCCACCGTTCCGCTCCTGTTGCCCGCGCCGTCTTCGGCCTGCAACTCAAAGACCCACTGCCCGTCCTCCGGTATCGTCACCTTTACGCTCAGCTCTTCCGTGAAGCTCCATCCATCCGCCTGGACGTCACCGGCCCCTTTCCCGTGTCCCGTATCCCGCCTGTCCGCCATAGCCTTTTGACCTTCGTAGCGCGAAGTGCGAAGTAGGTTGGCGACGGCGGATGTACCGCTTGCCCTACGAAGCCCGGAGGGCGAAGTAGGGTCGTTCGGTATTAACCTATAATGATACCCCTTAATTCCCGCTACATCCTCCGGCTCCTCCCAGCTTAACACCGCATCGCGCAATGAATACCAACGCTTCTGGTCTGGATGACTCAACGAACTCAACAGCGGCTGCTTGCAGCCAAAATCAGCCGCCAATATATACACAGCGGGCTCACTCCCAATATTACCGGCTTTATCCTCCGCCAACAGTTGGAATGCCCATTTCCCGCTTTCAGCGATATCAACCTTGCAGGTCTTTTTCTCAGTATAAGTCCAACCTTCCTTTTCTAGTTTTTCTCTACTCGCCGTTTCGCCGATTCTCCGTTTCGCCGTTTCCGTCCCCGTGTCCCGTGTCCCGTGTCCCGTGTCCAGCTTATAATAGTACCCTTTAATCCCCGCTACATCCTCCGGTCCCGTCCATTTTAATTCCGCTTTGCGCGAATCATACCAGCTTTCCTGGCTAGGGTGGCTGGAAGACTCTATCACGGCTACACCCACACTGCGGTCCACCCCCAGGCGGTAACCCGCCGCTCGGGCGGAAAGATTATCGGCCTGATCCTCCGCCAGCAATTGGAAGCTCCATTCCCCCTCCTCCGGCAACGGCAATTTACAAGATGTCTGCTCCGTAAATACCCAGCCTTCTTTTTCCAAAGTTTCTCTGCCCGCCGTTTCGCCGTTTCGCCGTTTCGCTGTTTCTATCCCCGTGTCCCGTGTCCCGTGTCCCGTGTCCAGCTTATAGTAATATCCCCTGATTCCCGACAGCGTCTCAGGCGTTTGCCAGGCCAATTCCGCCTCACCGATGCTATACCAGCCTTTCTCGTCCGGATGACTGGAGGAACTAAGCGATGGCGCCGGACAGGCAAAATCCAGCCGCAACGGAAAACAGGCCGCTTCGCTAATATTTCCCGCTTTGTCCCTGGCACAGATATGGAAATACCAGTTCCCGTCTTCCTTTAACATAAACTCCGCACTTTCCTCCGCGCTCCACTTCCACGCCTTCTCGTCAAACACGCTTTCCACCTGCCGGTCCAGATGGTGGTAATAACCGTCAACACCCGACAGGTCCAGTTCACAACGCCAGGACAATACCAACCGATCCTCACTGTACCACCGCCCCGGATCAGCATGGCTCTCCGACACTACCTGCGGCTGCGGCGCGGAAGTATCTATGCGGACTTCATAATGAGCGGCCTCATCACTGATGTTGCCGGATTTATCCACCGCCACAATATGAAAATACCATATGCCGTCTGCTACGCCCTGACAGGTCAGCCGCTGCTTCTCCGTCCACTCCCCCTTATCCTTCCCGGGCAGACTGCCGCTCTCCTTATCCAGCAAATAATAATATCCCTTGACCCCGGACAGTTCCTCTTTTGTCCGCCATTCAAAACACAGATCGTTTTTTGCGTACCAGGTATCTTGTTTGGGGTGACTGGAAGAACTAAGCAACGGCGCCTCGGCCTTGGTATCCACGCGCACCTGGCGACGCACCGTTGCCTTGGACAGGTTACCGGCTGCATCCACCGCGCACAGGTGTAAATACCATTCTCCATCCTCTACGCCGTCTATCACCAGACGACCCCAGTCACCGCGACTATCCTCCACGCCGGGTCGATAATCTTTCTTGCGGTTTAGCGCGTAGAAAAAAGCGATTGCTCCACCCTTGGCAAACACGGTAAATTCCAGCTTGTTATTGCTATACCAGCGTTCTTCTTCCGTATGACTGGAAGAATCCAGCTCGGGCGCTAGAACCTGCAAGGTGGTAAATTCTATCTCCGGACTGACGCTAAGATTCCCCGAAGCCAGGTCGCTACGCGCCCGCAGACAATAGGTAGCGCCGGACTTTAACCCTGAAAGCGGCAGATAATGCTCGCGTTTGAGTTCCCGGCAACCGATAGTGAATTCACTGGTAGAGCCGATGCCATACTCCAGGGTTGAATACGTCGGCTTATCCGTGTTCCAGCGTAGTTCAACACTGCAAGAAGTGATCTCGCTAACTTCCGGCATCTCGATGCGCGGCGGAGCCGCTTCCGAACTCTCCGAACGAAATATGACTCCGCCGCGCTCCGTAGCCAGATACATTCGGCCCTCAAAAATACTGATCCCTCTGATCCCCTCTTGACCGCTCTGGAAAGCTGTCTCCCATCTCTTCCCATCCAAACTACGCAGCAAACGCCCCCCCTCGCCGCAGCCGGCGTAGACGCTGCCGTTGAAAACCCCCAGACAATAGATGTTCTGCTCACGGTCAGAATGGTAAACGGTCTTCCAGCTACCGGCTGAAACCAGACGAAATATCTTCGCACCATCGGCCCGTCCGCCGCAGGCGTAAAGGTTTCCCTCGTTGACCACAAAATCATGGATAAACGACTGGCGACTGCGATAGGCCAAATCCCACTTCAGGCCGTCCCGCGAGCGGAAAATATATCCATTAGGATATGTCCCGGCGTAAACATGATCTGCGTAAGCACAAAGGGCGGTTATCGCCACTTCCCCCGTGGCAAAAGCCACCCCCCAACTGCGCCCATTGTAGCTGTAGATGGCGCCGCGCGAGCTGGTGCCGGCGTACAACTTGCGGCCGAAAGCACACAACGAATGAACGCGTTCTTCCCCTGAGGAAAAATTAAGTTTCCAGCGTTTGCCGTCTTCGCTTTCGTAGATCCCCCCCATAGCGTTGGTACTGGCGTATAGCCGTTCAGTACCAAACGCGGTAAATGCCTCCAGCGCGTATATTTGCGGCGTGTAATCTCCGGAACCGGATTCTTCAGCGCCCGTTCCACTCACACTGTTATAAAAGGCTGAGGTGGTCTTGGAAACCACCAGGGGTAACCAGGAACCATAATCGCCGCTTGCCGTACGGTAAACGGCGTCATGGCTGGTAGCACAATAGAGATCACCACGAAACACCGCGCAGGGCCCCGCCCGCGGATGGCCGACGTCACGACATACCGGCAAAAAAGGCAGTGGCGCCGCGAACTCCAAGAACTCACCTATCGCACGGTCTATGTTATCCAGCGCTTCCTTCTGGGTACGCCCCGTCGCAACCAATCCCGGCAAGCTCGGGCAGCGCGCCATATAACGGCCTTGCTCCTCACGGCTTACCGCTACCTTAAAATCAACGCTGATGTTTCTATTTCGTTCTTTCACCATAATTATTTCACCACGACGACACGACGTTTTTTCTTTCAAACACCAACGCGCATCGCAACGGCTAACGTCTTTTCCACCACGACGACAC
>JAUXIB010000018.1 GCA_030621225.1 candidate division FCPU426 bacterium | reverse complement strand
GAGGGAAGGGTGAGGGGGATGAGCTTTTCACCCTCCCCTTTATCCCCTCCCTTCAAGGGAGGGGATGCTCCACCAACTTCGTTGGTGGACAATAATTGGTGTGGGGCCTTCGCCCCCATGCCCCACCACCGACTAAAGTCGGTGGATTTGGATAGGCATTAAACATGCTAGCGGTGAATTGAACCCCTACAATCGTCGCCAACATAAATTATTTGTAGGGGCGTGATTAATCACGCCCCTACGGTCTTGTTTATCAATTCCCCTTTCCTCCATTGTACTCACTCAACACCTTGCGGCTAATGGTCTCGCGGAACTCCTTGCTCAGCGGGAACACGGTGTCATAATATTTATCCTCCTTTTTGTTTTGCCGCTGCGGAAACGCCACAAACGCGCCTTCCTCCCCGTTCATAACCCTGAAATCCCGCACCACCAGCACATCATCGAAAGTCACCGAGGCGAAAGCCGCCAACTTTCCGCCGTTGCTGTTCTTCAGTCTGTTGATTCTTACCTCTGTCACATTCATCAGTTACCTCCTTTTTGAGTTTGCGGTTTCTTTACCAACCAACCTTCGGTTGGTGGCGCCCGCAGAGGGGCGCCACTACTTTGTCTCACCACTTTCCTTTAACCAACCTTCGGTTGGTGGCGCCCGCAGAGGGACGCCACTACTTTGTCTCACCACTTTTCTTTAACCAACCTTCGGTTGGTGGCGCCCGCAGAGGGACGCCACTACTTTTTCTCACCTCCTTTCCTTAACCAACCTTCGGTTGGTGGCGCTCGCAGAGGAACGCCACTACTTTTTCTCACCTCCTTTCTAATACCAGCTTATCATCCACCCCTGACAAAAACGGGCCTTTGAGAAAAACTTTTTTATTTTTTTTCATTTTCTGTTATCATCATATCCTCATGGTTAAATGTGGACTTTGCGACAAAGATAATACAGGCGGAGTAGAGAGCTGTATCCATTGTGGCGCGCCGCTAACTAAGGTATCCGCCCCTTCGACCACAGATAGCTCCGCCAGTTCTGCTTCTGCCGACTTTATGCCCGGAGTACGCACGATTAAGATCGGCGGGGCTCCCCCGCCGACCCAAAGCCCCGCGGCAAAGAACGCACCAGCGGCAATGCCCGCCTCAAAAATCCAAGGCCCCCTGGACAGCATCGCTCCTATGGCTGCCGATAAACAGTCAGTGGCAGACAGTCCCCCTGAAAACAAACAGGCAGCCGAAAAATCCGCCGAGCCGGACCAAGCGGCCATGCCCCGTCTGGAAGACCTGATGCAACCAGGTGCAAAGCCATCAGCAAAGCCGAAACAACCGGAAGCGCAAACCACACCGACCGAAAGAACACCAGCTGCGGTAAATACGAAACCAAGCCCACTAAGCGACAAGCCGACAACGCTAGCTCCGAAAGATATAAAACCCCTGGAAAATAAAGCCTATTGTAAAGACTGCGGTGCGGAGATCACGCCACAATCGTGCAAGATCTATGAAGGGCGCTCTGTTTGCCCGGTCTGTTATCACAAACTCAACGCCCCTCCTTTGCCCAGCCGTGTTTCTCTGCTTACTCCCGCGGATATCCTACTGCTGTTGAAAAAGCCCTGGTCCTATCTCTTCTCCAGTTCTTATAAATCATCCCCCTGGCCGTTCTTTTTCTTCCTGCTAGTGGGTTCTTTCATATATATATTGACCTATACCTTTCTGGCCAGCCTTGACGAGCCCGGAGTAACCCTCAGCCAAACTATCGTCTACTTTTTCCACCCACTGCAAATGCTGAACAATATCGGCATCATCCTGACCAATGCCGGCTTGACCATCGGCGGTATAGCGCTGGCGCATCTGATAGGCAAAAAACTGGGCGGGCGCGGCAGCTTCCGCGAAGTGCTCAATCTGGGCACCCAGGTATACGGTCTGGTGTACCATTTAGAGTGCGCCGTGCTGGTATTGATCCTGCCCTTCGCTTTGCTTCTGTCCGGCCGGCTTACCGCGTTGGAGAGTGTGCTACGCGTGCCCTTTCATCTCTATGCCGCCGCATTGCTGCTGCTGGGGATAAAGCGAATCCACTGGCTGGACTGGAAACTCACCGCAATAGCGGCCCTTACCGGTTCTGCTTTGATCCTCGGGTTAAGTTATATTTTTTGATCCCCTCCACGTCAGCGTAGGGGCGGATCCGGTATCTAGTATCTGGTATTTGGTATCTAGTTGCCTACTAACCCTTCGACAAAACTCAGAGCAGGCGACGAACGATCAACAACTAGCTTGCTAACCACCGACCCCTGCCTGCCCTACGTAGCCTTTGGGCGAAGTAGGGACCCGCTGTATCCTTTAGGATGTATATCCTGCCCAGAAAAAACTTGTCATCAAGCTGTTTAACAGCTATGATTACACAATCTAAATAGTTATATAAGGAGGCGCGTTATGACTTTCGGCAAGGGTAAAATATGGTTAAACGGTAAGTTTGTTCCCTGGAAAGACGCAAAAATTCATGTTCTGGCGCATGTGATCCACTACGGTTCTTCTGTTTTTGACAGCGTGCGCTGCTACCCGATCAGGGGCAAAGTCGCCGTCTTCCGTCTAGGCGACCACGTGAAACGTTTCTTTGATTCAGCAAAGATCCATCACATGGATATCCCATACAGCCAGAAAAATTTTGCCGCAGCAATAGCAAAAACAGTGCAGGTCAACAAACTCAAAGGTTGCTACGTCCGCCTCTTTGCCTTTCGCGATTACGGACCGATGGGCTTATTTCCGCTGAAAAACCCGCTCAGCGTGGCCATCGCCGCCTGGAACTGGGGCCAATATCTTGGACCAGAGAGTATGATCAAGGGAGTCTCGGTCAAGGTCTCCTCCTGGCGCCGTCCCGCTCCCGATACCCACCCAACAATGTCCAAAGCAGGCGGCAATTATCAGAACTCGCAACTGATGAAAATTGAAGCCGTGCAAGACGGCTATGACGAGGCCATCGCGCTGGATACGGCCGGCTTTATCTCCGAGGGCAGTGGTGAAAATATCTTCTTGGTGAGAGACGGAGTGCTTTACACACCGCCCATCTCGTCCTCCATCTTGCCGGGGATTCGACGGCAAACCGTTGTCGCTCTTGCCCAGGAAATGGGCTTGAAGGTGCTAAAAAAAGCCCTGCCGCGTGAGTTCCTTTATATCGCGGACGAGATCTTCCTCACCGGCACCGCCACAGAGATCGTACCCGTAACCAAGGTGGACAAAATGGCCGTCGGTAGCGGGGTACGTGGCCCGATCACCGAGCAAATACAGAAATGCCTTTTCGACATCACTGCGGGTAAAGCGGATGATCGGTTCGGCTGGCTGACCTTCGTTTGATTTTCCGCCAAGCGAAAAATCAAACGGTCCGTATTCATTCCAAAAAGACTTTCGGGGCGAGAAGCGACCATATTATTTTTTTCTCGACAAGCACAAAATGGTCATGAGGAGAGAAAAAAAAATAAAAGCAATCGCCTTTGACGTCGGCAACGTTCTCTTGCGCTTGAACTATGACCGCATAGTCAGCTCCCTGGCCCGTGCCGGCAAAGCTGACCCTGAGCAACTCTGGCAAAAAATGCAAGATCTCTTTGCCGGTTATGACCAAGGACGTTCCATATATGCCGAATACGAGAAGGGACTACTGGATAGCACCGAATTCATAAAGCGTTTTAATAACGCGACGGACCTGACGCTTTCGCCGGCCGACTTCTTGACCCCTTGGAATGATCTTTTTGACGAAAACCAGGATATCAGTAAAATAGTCGCCGCGCTAAAGGGACAGTTGCCATTGATGCTGCTCTCAAACACCAACGAGATGCATGCCGATAACTTCACTAAAAAATACGAGATGATGCGGCATTTCGACCACCATATTTTTTCTCACCGCGTGGGCGCGATGAAACCGGATGAGAAGATCTATCGCGCCGCCCTTGCTGTACTGGATCTGGAACCGGCCGAGCTCTTCTTCATCGAAGACCGGGAAATGAATATCAAAGGCGCGCAGGCAGTAGGCATTAAGACGTTTCAGTACGCCAACAACGACGAAGAACTAATATCGGCCTTGCGCGAAGAAGGTCTGAATTTTCCTCCCGAGCAACCAGCAACTAGCAACGAGCAACAGTAATGAAACACAGAATGAAAGTTAGAGTAATCTACGGCGACACCGATAAAGCCGGCGTGGTCTACTACGCCAACTACCTGCGTTACTTTGAGATGGGCCGCACCGAGCTCTTGCGCGAACTGGGGCTTACCTACCGCGAGTTGGAGGATAAGGACGGAGTTATTCTGGCCGTGGTAGAAGCAAACCTGCGTTATCACGCCTCGGCACATTACGACGACCTGTTGGTCATCGAAACGACACTGGAAAAATTCGACAAGATCAGCCTGACCTTCAAGACCTTGATCTTCCGTAAGGGAGAGGATAAACCACTGGTTGAAGGCACTTGCCGTTTGGCCGGAGTTAACAGCGCTGGCAAACTAGCCAAGTTACCCAAAAAACTTACGCAGGTGATAAACGATTCGCTCGCGCCAATATAAATTGCTTGTAGGGGCGCCGCTCATGTCTCGCCTATGGCGGACAAGGAGCCCTGCCCCTACGCTGACATGAATATGCTACACCCCGGGGGTGAGATTACGTGCCACCCCGTGTTACACCTCTGGGGTGTAACAACGACGGATGCCCTGCCAAAAAATCCCCTTGACATCACAGGCACTTCGAGGCAATATACCCTAATTATGAGGTGCACGTCCTAAATGTGACACGATGCCGTTTGGTTTTAACCTTTTGGGAGTGCCTCTTTTTTTATACGTGGGGCAACGCAAGGAAAAAAACAAATGCTTGATTCATCCCTACTAACACCGCAACAGAAACACCAAATACTAGACAACCTTAACTACCTGTACGGTAAAAAAATGAGCCCCGGCATCCTGGAAGGGCTGGAGGCTATCCTTGCGGACTTCTGCAACAGTCGACCCAGGTATCTTAAAAACCGGGACAAGGAATTCCAAGCGCAAGACAGGTTCACTTATCGTGACTCGGCATTGATCACTTATGGCGACTCGATCATCGACAAGCGCAAACCGTTAAAGGTATTATTTGATCTCCTGACCAAGACCCGGCTCAAGGACGCGGTCAGTATCGTGCACATCCTGCCCTTCTTCCCTTATTCCAGCGACAAGGGTTTCTCGATCATCGATTTCGAGGCCGTTGATCCGGCCCTGGGCGACTGGAAAGACGTGGCAAAGATCGGTAAAAGGTTCCGGCTGATGAACGACCTGGTACTCAATCACGCCTCGGCCAAAGGCAAATGGTTCCAGAAATTTCTCAAGGCCGATCCCGGCTATTGGGATTTCTTTATGGCCTACAACAAAAGACCATCCGACGAAGTGATCAGAAAGGTGCGTCGGCCCCGGCAATCTTCACTCTTCTCTAAAATGAAGACTAGCCGCGGCACGAAATACGTCTGGAATACCTTCATGCCCGAGGACCAAATGGACTTGAATTACAAAAACCCGGACGTATTTCTGGAAATGACCCGCATCCTGCTCTTCTATCTGAACCAAGGCGGCAACCTGATCCGCCTCGACGCCATCACCTACCTCTGGAAAGAGTTCGGCACCGAGTGCGCTAACCTCAAACAGAACTACAAGGTGCTTAATATCTTCCGCATTATCGCCGACGCTGTCGCGCCCGGCGTCTCGCTAATCACCGAAACCAACGTACCACACCACGAGAACATATCTTACTTTGGGGATAAAAAAGAACCAGGTGCGCACATGGTCTACAACTTTGCCCTGCCGCCCCTGACCCTGCACACCTTCCACAATAGCAACGTGCGCAAGATGGCCAAATGGGCCAAGAGCCTTAACAAGCATCCCTGGGATAACTCCTTCTTCAACTTCCTCGATTCCCACGACGGTGTGGGCATTACTCCGGTCAAGAACATCCTCTCGGAAAATGAGGTGAATAATCTGATCAATAAAACACTCACACACGGCGGACGGATATCCTATAAAAGCTCTGCGGACACACCGACTACCCCCTACGAAATGAACATCAGCTGGTACAGCGCGTTGAATAACGAGATCAATAGCCAAGAGAGCTGTGAATTACAGGTGCGCCGCTTCCTCGCCTCGCGTTTCCTGGCAATCTCCGTAGGCAAGGGAATCCCCGCAACCTATTTCCCCAGCTTCTTCGGCACCTCAAACAACTACGAGGGGTTCAATAGAACCCGTGTTAACCGTGACCTCAACCGCCCGATAATTCGAGAAGGTCAGCTAAAGAAAGCCCTCAACGATCCCGCTTCCAAGGAGCATATGGTCTTCAACGCCTTTACCGATATGCTGGCCAAGCTGCGCAAGCAGGAGGAACTCGACCCGCGCTGCCCGACCAGCGTCGGCGCCTATAACAACCAGGTAATGCTATCGGTACGCCGGTCCTATGATGATTTCAATAAAGGAGCGATCCTCCTGACCAACGTCAGCGACAACACACAGGAAGTTAGCCTCTCCCCCAGACGGCTAAAACTCAAGGGAGACCGTTTTCAGGACATCTTCAGCGGCCAGATCTTCGACCATAAGATATCTCTGCAACTACCGGCCTACGGCTACGCTTTTATTAAGCGGCTTTGAACCCACAAAATATCCCTTTGACAATCCCACCGGATAGTTCTACTATCTATCAGAGACTTTTTGAAAAAGGAGCTAACCATGTCCCAGTTAGAACAATATTTCTCCAGCGTAGTAGCTGCCAAATCAAACGAATTACACTTGGTAACCGATCACAATCCTTTGGTGCGACAACCAGAGGGCTTGAAACCGCTAGCCGATTTCTCTCTCAATACGGGCCAGATCGAAGCTTTATTGGGGGAGGTATTAAGTCCCGCCGAAATGCAGGAGATTAAAAAAGCTGAGAACATCAATTTTCGCTATAATTCCGATACGTACGGCGGCATCCACGGCCTGTGGAAAAAATCAGAGCATCAGCTCTACGTGATCCTGGCGCTGGATGATGCTCCTGTCCCAACCGCCGCAGCTCCAGCAGCAGGCGCTCAAACTCCAGCAGCAGGCGCTCAAGCTCCCGCAGCGGCAGCGGCTAAACCGGCTGTAGCAGCTAAACCCGCCGCCAGTCCCACGGCACCACAAGCAGCCATCGATAAATATTTTCGTATCATGATCGAACACGGTGCGTCCGACCTGCATATGAGTACGGGCGCGCCGCCGATGTTGCGCGCTGATGGCGAGATGGTCACGATCGAGAATGAACCTGTTCTTACCTATGATACGCTCAAGAAGACCCTATACGAAATAACCCCGGACAAGAACAAGGAAGAATTTGAAGCTACTAATGACAGCGATTTCGCCTATGAGATCCCCGGCTTGGCCCGTTTTCGCTGCAACGTCTTTCGCGACCGCAAAGGAGTCGGCGCGGTATTTCGCGTCATCCCCACCGACATCCTCACTGTAGACGATCTCGGCCTCTCCCAGTCTATCCGCGACCTCTGCTTCCTTTCCAAGGGACTGGTAGTAGTCACCGGACCGACCGGTAGTGGTAAATCCACTACCCTGGCCGCGATGGTTGATTTCATCAATAAGAGCCGCAAGGACCATATCATCACTATTGAGGACCCGATCGAGTTCGTACACGAGAACCAGGGCTGCCTGATGAACCAGCGCGAAGTGGGTGTACATACCGATTCCTTTAAAAAGGCGCTGCGCGCTGCGCTACGCGAGGATCCGGATATTGTACTGGTAGGCGAAATGCGCGACTTGGAAACCATCGCCATCGCCATAGAGACCGCGGAAACCGGTCACTTGGTCTTCGGTACCTTGCATACAACCACCGCCCCTTCCACCGTTGACAGGATCATTGACCAGTTCCCCGCGGACAGACAGGAACAGATCCGCACCATGCTCTCGGGTTCACTGAAGGCAGTTATCGCCCAGACACTTTGCAAGCGGAGTGACAAGGGTAGGGTAGCCGCGCTGGAAGTGCTGATGGTCAACAATGCCGTCTCCAATCTCATCCGCGAAGGAAAGATCTTCCAGATCCCTTCCATCATGCAGACCGCCAAGGCGGAGGGTATGATCCTGCTCAACGAAGCCTTATTCACCCACGTCAAAGCGGGTATTGTCGATCCCAAGGAAGCTTACATCAAAGCGGTAGATAAAAAGGGACTGCTGACAATGTACGAAGAGGGCGGCGTCTCCACCAAGGGACTCACCACAGAGGCGGATTGATTTCTGAGCCACCGACTCGGAAATCAGAGCAATCGAAATTCGACATTCGAAAAATAACAGTCTCATGTCAAAAAAGATCCGCACCTTCAAAGACGCCACCGCCATTGTCACCGGCGCAGCCTCCGTATTTGGTCGTCTCGCGACACGTGACATGGGACTCGTGACACGCGACGTTTTGCTTTCAACCTTCCAAACTTTCCAAACCTTCTAACCTGCATCTGTCTTACGTCAATAATTTTGTGATCTCCTTCAGCCTCTTTATGATCGGTATCTTCTGCGGGCATTTCTTCTCGCAAGCGCCGCAGGCGGTACAAACGTCAACCCGCGCCCGGCTCTTGAGCCAGCCCACACGTCCCCACTGACCATACTGATCGCGTGCGAATTCTTTCTGCCCGTCCACCCGGTATCGGATCAGCAAGGCCAGAGCCTCCGGGATATCAATCTTCTCTGGACAGGGTTTACAATAACCGCAGGCGGTACAATATAGCTTGGCCATCTCACTAAGCTTTGCCGCCGAGCCGGCCAGGCTGCGCCGCTCGTTTTTGCTCAGGGGACGAAACCTCTCCAGGGCGGCAATGTTCTGCCTGACCATTTTTTCACTCTGCATACCGGAAATTATCATATCAACGTCCGGATTAGAATAAACGAAACGAAGTGCCGCCTCCGGAGCGCTTTTGGCCGCCACGCCGGCAAAGATCCTCTTCAAATTCTCCCGCTCCGCCAACCGGCCGCCGCCCACCGGGCCCATTACCACCGTACCCATCCCTTTCTTTTTAGCCAGGGCCAGCGCCTCGGCGTTAGACTGATCAATCAGGTTATACTGTACGGTCATGCCCTGAAAATGACCGCCGCGGATCACCTTTAAAAGATTTTCGGCGCTATCATGCCAGCTAAAATAAAGGAAACGGATACGCCCCAGCTCCCGCTGACGGCGTGCTTCCTTCCACAGCTCTTTGCCCAGCCATAATTCCTGGTAGTCCTTCCAGCTCAGGGAATGAACACAGTGGTAAAAATCAATGTAGTCGGTGCGCATCCGCCTTAGCTGGTCCTCTAGCATTTCCCGCCACGCCTTACGGCTTCTTATCTTCTTCCAAACTACCGGGTTCTTACTGGAATAGTAAACTTTTTCCCGCACCTGCTTTAAGGCCTTGCCTATATAGCCCTCGCTCTTGCCGTCACAGTAGTCATAAGCACTGTCAAAATAATTGATCCCCCGCTCAAAAGCGTAACGAAGCACCCGCACGGCGTCTTTCTCTCCCTGATCAAGACGCATCGCGCCAAAACCAAGACGCGAGACCTTGATACCACTACTGCCCAGCTCTGCATATTTCATACCGCAACCTCTCTGTTTGCCTTTAAACCTTTAACCTTCGATCTCATCAACATCCTACCTCCCCTGAATTCCGAACGACTTCTGTTTATCCAGCAGAGAGAGCGCTGCCTTAACGATCTCTTCCGGCTTCGCTCGCAACATACAGCGCAGATCGTCACACTCTGTTTTATCACACGGACCACACTCTACCTCTTTTTGTATCTCAATATTTTTATCTCCGCCCGGTCCCCAGCACTCTCGCCAGGTCGGACCGTATATACAGACCGTTGGCACAGCCAGCGCCTGGGCCATATGCTTGGGACCCGTATCGTTGGTCACCATCACGCTGCAAAGCTCTATCACTCCTGCCGCCTCAAGTATGGACATCTCTGGAATAAGGCGGCAGTTCCCCCCAGATAGTTCCTTAACTCGCCGGGCGTCTTCCTCTTCCCCCGGCCCCCACAACAACAATACCTGGTAACCGCGCGCGGCCAACTCCCTGGCCACAGTAGCGAAGTATTCCGCCGGCCATACTTTGGACGGCCAGCTGCCCGTGGGCTGCAACAGTACCACCTTTTTATTCAGCAGGTTCTCCCTGCGAAAATAGTCGACGGCATATTTTTTCTCCGCGGCTGGAACTATCATCCGTGGCCGCCGTGAGGCAACTTCCAACCCCAGGGCACGCAACAGATCCAGGCTGACCTCAGCGGCATATTTGCGTTCGCCCTCGCGCATCGCCAGATGATAGGCCATTTTACGTACGCCGTGGCGGATACCTACCCGAAAGCTTGCTCTGCTTAACATAGAAAGAAAAAAGCTGCGTGTATTAGAAAGCGGATCGATCAATAGGTCATACCGCTCGCGGCGTACCTCTGCCACGTAGGACAACTGGTCCAGCAGGCGACGCCAGGGGTTCATCCGCGGCCATTGCGTGCGATTGAGAACGATCACCCGTCGCGGTGGATTCGGCGCCGCTGCTAAGAGCGGTTGAAAATTATCGAAAATGACAAAATCCACGATCGCTCCCGGAAAGAGTTCGTGTAGAACATCCAGCAGTGAAAAAGTCATCAGTACATCACCGAAAGCTCCGAAACGAACTATTAAAATCTTCTTTACGTTCTCTTTTTTGAATATAGCCATTAAAGTTATATATCATAGAAGACACTCGGTTGTCAAAACAAACTGTAAGCAGTTCTGCAAACAGTTCGGAGTTCGTGGGATGTAGGATTTAGTATGCGACTAGATACGAGATACCAGATACTAGCTACAAACATCTAGTCCCAAAAGGAGATAATTAACCTTGAAAACCATGTCGCAGACAACTATAATTTTCTTATTCACAAATATGACGTAACAACTCAGTGTATTTTAGCGCCTGCTAGGAGGATGATATGAAAACAATAAAAAGTCCCCGGCGACTCGGTGACGAGATGGACCACCTGGAACACGAACTGGACGCCTTCTTTGAGACCTTCTCCCCACGCGGCGGAGACCTGCTGCGCGTCTCAGCTAAAAAGTGGCGTCCTCCCTGTGATGTCCTGGAAACGAAGACAGCATTTATCCTGCGCATGGAAATCGCCGGTATGAAACCTAATGATTTTAGCGTCATCTATAACGCGGGCCGCTTGACGGTAAGCGGACAACGAGAACACTGGCCGCAAGAACCGGATACTCATTATCGTCAGTTGGAATTAAATTCCGGATATTTTGAGCGGGTGATCCGCCTGCCAGTACCGGTAGAATCTGAAAAAATCAAGGCTGCCTACCGTGACGGCATCCTGGAGATAAACCTACCCAAAACTCGCGCCAAAGATCGACCACGCCGCATAATAAAAATAGAACCATAAGGAACTGACATGCGCCCTGAAGACGTATCTAACTCTACCGAGATCACAGAAATAAAAATTCCGGAACTGGTGCCGCTATTGCCGGCCAAAAACCTGGTCGTCTATCCCCAGCTCCTGGCCTCGCTTACTCTCAGCACCGAGACTGAAATAAAACTGATCGACCACGTCCTGAGTAAAGACAAGGTTCTTTGTCTAGCCAGCCTCAAGAAAACCGTCAAACATCCCGCTTTTAAGGACCTTTATCCCACCGCCTGCATCTGTTATGTACTTAAGCTGCTGCGTCTGCCGGATAATACTGTTAAGGTTTTGGTCCAGGGACTGCGCCGCGCCCAAATCAAGGATGTCCGCCGCAGCAACCCCTTCTTACTAGGACGAATGGATCTACTGGAAGAAACCGCAGAAAAAACCGACCGGATCAAGGCCCTGGCACACGCCGTATCGGAGAACTTCCAGAAGCTTATCTCCCAAGTCCAACAGTTGCCGGAAGATTTAAAGATCTACGTAGCCAACCTGAAAGACCCTTCGGCCTTGGCTGACCTCGTCGCCTCCAATTTAGATATCACGCTGAAAGAAAAGATAGACCTATTGGAAACTTTAAACGTTCGCGTGCGTCTAAAAAAAGTGCTGGCCCTTTTACAGAAAAAAATGCAAATAGTGGAGTTGGGTTCAAAGGTCCAGGATAAAGTAAGCAACAAGCTCAGCAAAAGCCAGCATGACTTTATCCTACGCGAACAAATCAAAGCCATCCAGCAAGAGCTAGGCGAAGGAGACGATAAGGAATTAGAATACAAAGAATCTTTGGAAAAAATAACGGCCGCCGGTATGTCCCCGCAAGCAAAGGAGGCGGCGGTTAAAGAAGTCAACCGGCTCAAGCGGATGCCGCCCGGCTCTGCCGAAGAAACCGTCTCTCGCACCTACCTGGACTGGCTGATAAACATTCCCTGGTCCAAGAGCGGTAAGGATAAGCTGAATATCAAACAGGCAAAGACCATTCTCGAACGCGACCACTATGACCTGGAAAAAGTAAAAAAACGTATCCTGGAATATTTAGCCGTGCGCCAGCTGGCGCCGGACAAAAAGGGGCCTATTCTTTGTTTTGTCGGCCCGCCCGGAGTAGGCAAAACCTCGCTGGGGCAGTCTATCGCCTCGGCCATCGGACGCAAATTCATCCGCGTATCCCTCGGTGGTATGCGGGACGAAGCGGAAATTCGCGGCCATCGCCGTACCTATATCGGCGCATTGCCCGGCCAGATAATCCAGGGCCTGCGCCGCGCTGAGACAAAGAACCCTGTTTTTATGCTGGATGAAGTGGACAAGCTCGGCATAGATTTTCACGGCGATCCGGCGGCTGCGCTGCTGGAAGTACTGGACCCGGAACAAAACAGTTCCTTTCGAGACCACTATATCGACCTCCCCTTTGATCTAAGCCAGGTGATGTTCATCACCACCGCTAATCAAATGGAGCCGGTACCACCGGCACTGCGCGACCGCATGGAAGTACTGGAACTCATCGGCTATACCGAGAAAGAAAAGATCGAGATCGCCCGGCGCTACCTGTTACCCAAGCTGACCAAAGAACACGGTTTACTAAAAAAGAAACCGACTTTTGACAAACAGGCGCTTGCCAAGGTCATCACTGCCTACACCCGTGAAGCAGGCGTACGCCAACTGGAAAGAGAACTGGCCGGTTTCTACCGACAAATCGCGCAAAAGATCGTGGAGAAAAAGAAATTTTCTTTGCGCATCAAAGAAAAAGACGTCCCCCTCTATCTAGGGGCAGAACGTTTCTTCTTCGAGACAAAAGACCGCCTGGCCACTCCCGGGGTAGCTACCGGTCTTGCCTGGACCCCAACCGGCGGCGAAATACTTTTTATCGAAGCGACTATGATGCCCGGCAACAAATCACTTACCCTTACCGGGCAGTTGGGCAACGTAATGAAAGAATCCGCCAGCGCGGCGCTTTCTTATGTCCGCGCCAACGCCAAAAAATTAAAGATCAAAGAAGGCTTCTTCCAAAACACCGATCTGCACATACACGTACCGGCGGGAGCGATCCCTAAAGACGGTCCTTCTGCCGGTATCACCATGGCGACCGCGCTGATCTCGCTGCTCACCAATAGAAAAGTCAGGCCCGACGTTGCTCTGACCGGAGAAATAACCCTGCGCGGCAGGGTGCTACCTGTCGGCGGTATAAAAAACAAAATACTGGCAGCAAATCGCGCCGGCATAAAAAAAATCATTCTGCCCGCAAAAAACCGCAAGGACCTTTCTGAGATACCTGCCACGGTGAAAAAACAGATGAAGTTCACCTTTGTGAACGAGATCAAGGACGTGCTGCGGCACGCGTTTTTACCTAAATAGCCCGGGCGCGCCATTATTTCGCAAGAAAAAAAAGATGATCCACAGATTTCACAGATTTTTTTCTTAGTAATTCAAAATTATCAAAAAACTCGCTCATAAAATACGCAAACCCGCTTGCTGAAAAGTCCAAATACACCGATTTTTCTTTTTAATACTGTTGTCAAAAAAACAATCTGCTTGCCCTTCGTAGCACGAAGTGCGAAGTAGGGTGCAATTTTTATGTCTAACCCCAACTTCAAACTGTTAAAACCAAGAATGCTCCCCTGCTAGCGAAGAGCCATCCTCGCCGTTTGCCCTGAGCGAGCGTCATTTGCAAGCCAAAGGGTTATCCAAAAACCAATCTGTGGTACGGTTGTCGGAGACCACCTCGTGACTTCTCTCCACCAAAAATTATAAGAAGAAGTCACCAATCTGTGGTACGAACACCAAAAGTGTTCTCGCGAGTTTCTGCCTTGCTAAACATAACAGAAACTTGCAAATCTGTGGATTCAAAGCCATTTTTGGTGCTTCCTTGGTCCTGCGGGGGGGGGCACAATCTATCTTCATATTTCCATTCCGCAAGAAAAAAGCGCTTGTAATTGCCGTTACCTTTGCTATACTTCAGCTCATTAGATAAATTAGGGATAAGCGTACTCAATGTTCACTAAACATTTGAAAACAGTTGGTTGGTGCCTGGTTATACTCTTTATATTGCTTTACGGCCCTCTTTGGTTGATCTATTCCAATCCGGACCGGACAATTCCCCCGGGGGTAACTGAGCTCACTATTACCACTTGGGCGGGATCCTCCGCCGAAGGCGCCAACGTAGAAGAAGAAATATTCAAGGCCTTCATGGCCGAAAACCCGGATATCATCATACGTAATGTTTATACCCCTTGGATAACTTACAAAAGTAAGTTAATAACGATGTTCGTGGGAAAAACTCCCCCTGACTTGTGCTGGCTACAGATGGAGAGCCTGCCCTTCTTGGCCAGCCGGGGAGTCATTCATGACCTCACTGATAAAGTAAAGAACGACCCGGAGCTGAACCTTAAGAATTACTACCCGGTAGCCTTAGATATCTGCAGCTGGCAGAACCGCCTCTATGGTTTGCCGCGTGACCTCGCCGGCTGGTTCATTGCTTATAATAAGGATCTGTTTGACAAGGCCGGTGTCGCTTACCCCAAGCCAGACTGGACCTGGAGTGATTTTACGCGTATCGCCAAACAATTGACCAAGGACTACGATAAGGACGGCCATACCGATCAATTCGGCTGCTGGTGGATCATTCGCGAGGACGTAATGTTAAGCAACGGCGCCTGGCTTCTCAACGCTGACGCCAGTCAAGCCACCTGTGATACTCCCGCGTTTATCGAATCTGTGCAGTGGGTGCGCGATCTAACCTGGAAACATCATGCCGCACCCCAACCGCATGAAATGCACAGTATTGGCAACCTTTTCCTGAATCAGAAAGCGGCAATGCATTACGGCGGCCCCTGGAACATCGCCAGCTGGACCAAGGACCTGAACTTCCGCTGGGACATAGTTAACACGCCGCGGGGCAAAAAGGGAAACTATAAAGTAACTGGTGGTCTACCCATTGCCATCAGCAAGGGAACCAAGCATTTTGACGCCGCCTATCGCCTGTTAAAGTTCCTGTGCTACAGCGAAAAGGCCCAGAGATTACAAGCTGAGCTCGGTATCGCCGTACCGGCCAGGCGAGATCTGGCCAGAAAGATTTACGAGCCCCTGCCGATCAATCCGCCTAGCATCCATCTTTATCTTGATTCTATGGATAAGTGGGCTACCTTCCCGGCGCACGGCCTTTTCTGGAAAGAGGTAGACGCGGAGTTCCGCGTTGGTTGGGACTTGATTATGCTTGATAAGGTAGACACCACGCAAGAGCTGCGCCAACGCACTCAAAATATAAATAACCTCCTGGAAAAGAAAGCCGCTTTGGAAAGGAACCGTCGTGGATCGTAAGAAAAAACACCTGCTTCACTTTTACCTCCTCGCCGCACCGGCCTTGCTTGGCTTATTGCTCTTTGCACTGGGTCCAATAGTCGCTTCTTTGGCCATCAGCTTTACCGACTGGGATATCCTCAGTAAGCCCGCTTTCCTCGGCTTAAAAAACTACCAGGAACTGCTTTTCCATGACAAACTCTTTCTCAAAAGCCTTTGGAACTCCCTTTATTACACTATCTTCGGTGTCCCCTTGGGGGTTGTCGGCGGCTTGCTAATAGCGATGCTTCTGAACACTAAAGTCAGGGGAATCCCGATATATCGCACGCTTTTTTATCTGCCCGCTGTTGTCCCGGCGGTAGCCTCCGCGGTTCTCTGGATCTGGGTCTTTGACCCGGACCTCGGCATATTAAATGAGTCCCTTCGCTTCATCGGCTTTTCCACCACACCCAAATGGCTGGCCTCTACTGAATGGGCAATGCCCGCGCTGATCATTATGAGCCTCTGGGGCTTAGGCGCTGGGATGATTATTTACCTTGCCGGTTTGCAGGGCATTCCTGAACATCTTTACGAGGCGGCAAAAATAGACGGCGCTGGCCGCTGGCATTTATTCTGGCATGTGACCGTGCCGCATATGTCACCGATCATCTTTTTTAACCTGATTATGGGCATTATTTGGTCATTACAAGGAGGATTCACCCAGGCATATATTATGACCGAAGGCGGCCCGGCTAACTCTACCCTCTTTTACACCTATTACATTTTCCGCAAGGCATTTGAGGAATTCCAAATGGGCTACTCCTCCGCTTTAGCCTGGGTCCTCTTCGTTATCATCCTGGTGATCACCGCGCTGGTTTTTAAATATGCCCGCAAGAAGGTTTATTACGAATATCTGGGAGGAGGATCCTGATGAAGCTACAATTATGGGAAAAAACTGCCACTTATACTATGCTGGTCATCGGATCTATCGTCTTTCTCATCCCCTTTCTCTGGCTACTGGCTACCAGTTTCAAAACCCCCAACGAGGTAGCCGAGTCCGCTAGATTAAACATACCCGGCGTCTTTTACAAGCAGGCAAAACCGGAATTAAGCTTTAAATTCACTTTCCCCGCCGACTCCACCAAAATAACTCCGGCAACGAAAAAAGTATTGCTGACTATGGCTGAAAATTTACGTCTGCAGGGACGAGATATTATCCTGGTGGAAGTGGTTTCTCCCGATGATTCTATTTACAGCGACTTCCTCTCTCGCGATCTGCGTAACCGGCGCCGAGACGCTCTTAAACGAGTCGTTGTACGAGAAGGACTGATCAACGAGAATCGTTCCTTGCTTAGCTACGATAAGAACCTCGCCCCTAATGAATTTGTCGTGCGAGAGGCCAAAAATATTTTTTTCAACTATATCGCTTCCTTGCGCCTTGTGCCGCTGGTTCGTTTTTTCGGTAACACCCTGCTTATCATCCTTTACGCCTTGCTGGGCACTGTGTTTTCTTCCGCCATCTGCGCCTATGCTTTCGCCCGTTTTAAGGTTCCCGGTAGCGGTGTGCTCTTTGCCATCCTCCTGGCCACAATGATGCTACCCGGAGTAGTAACGCTTATCCCAATTTTTATCCTGTTTGAAAAGATAGGCTGGATAAATACCTTCAAACCGCTTATCGTGCCGGCGTACTTCGGCGGCGGCGCCTTCAATATCTTCTTGCTGCGGCAATTCTTTCTCACCTTGCCCAAGGATATCGAAGACGCGGCAAGCATTGATGGCGCTGGTTGGTTGGGCATTCTTTTCCGCATCGTTATCCCCCTTTCAAAACCCGCTTTGATCACAGTCGCCATCTTTACCTTTATGTACTTGATGAATGAGTTCATGACGCCGCTGATATATCTGCACGATGTAGAAAAATTCAATATCGCCGTCGGCCTTAATCTTTTCCGTTCTCAATATGTAGACCGTGTTCCCTGGGGTCCATTGATGGCCGCCTCCACCCTGATGATCTTGCCAATGATCCTGGTGTTTTTCTTCGCCCAGCGATATTTCATCAAGGGCATCGCGTTAACGGGGATGAAGTAAGAATCCCCGGGCTAACGCCCGTGTCTTCTTGTTCCGGTGGGGCTTGTATCTTTTGGTCTACGGAATAAGAATCCCTGCGGAATTCTTGTTCCGGATGGGCTTGTGTCTTTTGGTCTACGGAATAAGAATCCCCGGGCTAACGCCCGTGTCTTCTTGTCCCGGTGGGGCTTAGGTCTTTTGGTCTACGGAATAAGAATCCCCGGGCTAACGCCCGTGTCTTCAATGAATTGAACCCCTACATAACAACGGCGGATACGCCCCTACTGTGTGACCGAAAGAACAGTTAGGATAATATGCCTGAACTGCCAGAGGTAGAAACGATCGTTCGTGAGTTGCGCCGGCCCCTCAAGAGCTCGCGCATCAAAGCGCTTCAGCTTCGCAAGCGCGGTGTTTTCCTACCCGCGCGCGGTTTCTCCCGCCGCGCACTCGCCGGTAAGACCATTAAAGACGTCCACCGCCGCGGCAAATATATTATTATTGACCTGTCACATGCCCTTTCCCTCGTGATCCACCTCCGCATGACCGGTCGCCTCTTGCTTTATGATCAAGACACTAGCAACGAGCAACCAGCAACGAGCAACAAACATTCGCATTGCGTTTTCGTGCTAGATAAAAACCGTACCTTAGTATTCAACGATACCAGACGCTTCGGACGTATTAATTTGATGAAAACAGAAGATCTGGCTGCTTATTTCAACCAGCGGCTCGGGCCAGAGCCGTTACGTATCGACGTCAAAGACTTTATAAAGATTGCCCAACAAAAGAAAAGCAACGTTAAGGCTTTTCTTTTGAACCAGAAGAACATCGCCGGGGTGGGTAACATCTACGCCGATGAGGCACTCTACCGCGCAAGGATACACCCGGCAAAGAAAATGGAATCTCTCGAAAAAAAGGAACAGCGCACACTGTACCGGTCAGTACTGCGCGTGCTCAAGGAAGCGATAAAAGGACAGGGCACGACCATCGCTGATTTTCGCCGCAGCGGCGGACAAACAGGCCTTTTTCAGAACAAGCTGAGAGTCTATGGCCACGCTGGTACGAAATGCAGGCGTTGTCAGGAGAAGATTAAGTATATGAAACTTGGCGGCCGAGGAACCCATTTCTGTCCCGGTTGCCAACCGTGAAAGCAGTTCAAGGTTCAGAGGATGTAGGATGTTTTGAATTATGAGTTCTTACTAGGTATATAGGGGGCTTCCTCCGGAAACGCACACTGTACGACAGACAAGCCCCGAGCTACGAGTCCTTCGACTCACGTTGCTCGCTCAGGACCCAGTACCTGAGTGTGCCAACGCGAATGGTACAGGGCTACGAACTACGAGCTACGAATTCTGAGTCCCGGATTTTTAAGTAGCTCCCTCATCGCCACCCTGGCTACTTCATCCACGCTCAAACGCGATAGCGCGCCTCCCGCCCCCCGCAAGGCCAAGTTGCTTTCTCCTGGCGGCTTCCAGTGCGCAGGATCAGTAGGACCGAAAAGCCCGATGGTCTTCGTACCAGTGGCAGCAGCCAAATGAAGGATCCCTGTATCGTTGCCAATGAAAAGGTGGCAACGGGAGATCAATCCCGCCAGACGGGATAAATTAACCAGTGGCACTATTACCGCTTTTCTCTGCATGGCGTAAAGCATTTTATCCACCGCGTCTTCATCACCAGGACTGATATCCACCAGCACGGTACAGCCGCGCACGATCAAACGGTCGGCTAACGCCGCGTAGTATTTATCCGGCCAACGATTTACCCGTTTCCCCGCTCCCGGGTGTATGAAAACCAGTTTCCTGTATCTCAATAACTTCTGCCGCTTCTTTCTCCGCAAAAAGCCAGCCGCCCAGTTCGCGGCGCCCTTGGGCACTTTGTACTCATAACTAAGGTCTTCTTCCGCTGTTTCCGGCAAAAGAGCACGCAAAAAATCCAGGTTCTTTTCCACCTGGCTGGCTTGCTTGTCCCCACGGGACACAACTACGTTAAAAAGCGTACGCAGTACCGGACTGGAGTTAATATCTCCCTCAACACGTCCTATACACCGCGGCGCATGTGACAGCCAGGCGAAAAATGTGCTGGTAGTGGAAACAGAGACACTGGAAAGTACCACGGCGATATCATATTTTTTCCAAAGACCCTTAAAGAACGAATAATAAAGCCACGGTTTTCGCCAGTACTTCTTTTTGTCAAAGACAATGACCTTAGCTAGCGACTTGCAGCCTCGTGCCACGGCTTCCAGCTTGGGACGAACCACCATATGCAGTTTGGCGCGCGGGAAATGTCTCTTAAAAGCACGCACGGTCGGAGTGGCCAGCACCAGGTCGCCAATTTCATTATGCTGCAGAATGATCAGTATACGCTTGATCTTTTTAGGCTTCAGTTCATCTAAATCAACCGGTTTGCGGCGAACAAAAGCCGCGATGAATAGACGCGGCAGCGACTTGAGAGCACGCTCGATTTTTTTAAATAAGCTATAAGACATATGTATCGGGGTACCGGGGGGTCGGGGGGTCGGGGTATGGCCTACGCCGATACTCCGATACTCCGACACTCCGATACATTTAAGTTATCGCCCTTCCCGCTGCCAGGCTTCTATATCCGCCATCCGCTGTTTGCCGCTACCGCCTGCTGAAAACTCAGCCAGGCCGCTGATATCGCTCAGGCCCACCGTTTCGTCACAGTAGAACGCCTCGCCGTAACTGCAACCGATAAGACTACCGTTATAAGCCGCCATCTCTGTAAGCCGTTTTTTGAGCCAAGCTTGCCTGTCTTTGGTATGGAATTGCGAGCGATAGCAGGCGCAGGCCTTGAGCTTCTTCTCAAAGAAGGGAGAAACATCCAGCACAAATGCCGGCTTGATCACCACGCGCAGGTGGTTGGCTTGGTGATAATAAAGCTTAGACGGATAGTGCGGCTTCCCTTTCATATCGGTCTTCGTCAGCTTTGCGGCGAAGCGTGCGGCTTGTATTATCTGCGAAGCAGCCATGTGATCCGGATGGGCGTCCAGCCGCCCATGGCCAAAAAGAATTGTCGGCCTAAGCTGCCTGATCACCTCGGCCAGAGCCCGGCGCGCTTCCAGACTAGGCTGCAACTCTCGGTTTGGCAGCTCCAAGGTGATCCGTTCGTCTATACCCAGCGTTTTACTTGCCCGGTCACGTTCCACTAAACGTTTTTTCACAGTGCCAAAGGGTGTAGGCTCCCCGTTGGTTAGATCCACCACACCTACCTTGAAGCCTTTTTTTTTGAAAAGTAGAATGCTCCCCCCCATCGACATCTCAGCGTCATCGGGATGAGCGGCTATCACAAGTATATCAACCATGTTTTCTCCTCTCGTATTTCGTATCGCGTAGTGCGTATTGCGTCTTAGCACTATGCAAAGAGTAGTGCTTACCGCATCGCAATACCCAATACTCAATACGCAATACGTATCTCTTGACCTTTTTCTACAGACCTATATGCCGCGTCGATCACCTGCATATTCCGCAGCCCATCCTTCCCCGGCACGGGATTAGGTCCTTTGCCTAATAAATGCCGGTTGAATGCCTCTATTTCCTTACGCACGTGATCATAACGCGGCACCTTTAGCTGCTTCAGCCGGTAATCGCAAAACAGGTCCAGTGGCGCCCCGTCCCGTAATTGCATAGCCAGCTCTCCCTTTGTTCCTAAAAAGCGGTAGTGATGCGATCCAGGAGAGGTGTACGAACAGTACAATTGGGCCACCGTTCCTTTATTCATTCTCAGCCGTAAGGCACATTCCTTTTCTACTTTCGTCCCGCTCCTCCGTGGTTGCATCCAGGCGGACACTGTTTTTACCCGGTCGTTTAAAACAAAACATAGATTATCCAACAGATGTACCCCGAGATCCATTAAAGGCCCGCCGCCGGCTACTTTTCTCTCCAACAGCCAACTCCTGTCGGCCAGCTTGCCAACAAAAGTAAACGACAGGTAAACCGCCTGTATCTTGCCCAGCTTCCCCTGCTGGACCAGTTCCCTGGCCTTAACCGTTTGCGCGTAAAACCGGCTACATTGACCAACCATCAATTTTACGCCGGCCCGCGAACAAGCCGCCATCATCTTTCGCCCCTCGGCGGCGTTCAGCGACATCGGCTTTTCCACCAGGACATGCTTGCCGTATTTTGCCGCAAGCAACGTCTGCGGCGCGTGCAGGGCATTGGGCGAAGCAATAAAAACAGCATCTACCAAATCTTCCGCCAGCATCTGCCGTTCATCGACACAGAAGTGCTTTAGCCCAAACTCCCTTGCCGTCTTACGCGCAAGTTTCACTCGACGACGCTGGATGCTGACCAGCTCGCCCCCGGCAGCTTTCACTATCGCCGGAGCTATCGCCCTTTGACCAAAAGCACCACAGCCCAATATTCCCCAGCGTATTTTATTCATTTAGCTCATCTCAGTATTAGGTGGTAAAAAATATCCTTTAATTTCTTGCCTAATGATAATATCATATTATCCCTATGATTAAAAAAGCTAAGTTATACTTTCTAAAAAAGGAGAACA
>JAUXIB010000197.1 GCA_030621225.1 candidate division FCPU426 bacterium | reverse complement strand
CATCGCCGTGGATTCAACGGATGTATATATCGCTTGGGAAGATGCAACTGATTACGGCGACTCGGGCACGGATTATGATATATTCTTCAAGGGCAAGCCCATCGGCGGGAGTTGGCCCGTGACCAGCCCAACTCGCACGATAACAACAACAAGCACGCCTGAAAATACACTGACAGCCACGCCGACCATCACAGAGACAGGGACGGTACCAGCTACCCCAACTACCACACCGACCATCACCCCTACCCCACAGCCACCCGATAAAGAGCAACTCTTCATCTCCAGGAACATCTTTAACCCCAACGCCGGAGAGACGGTAGAGATCAGATGGTCTGCTTTAGGCCCCGGCAAAACGTCCCTGGTGATTTACAACACCGCCGGTGAGTTGGTTAGAAGACTAATGGAAAAACATATAACCAACAAGGGCGTCAGCGAAACAATAGCCTGGGACGGCCGCAACGAAAAAGGCGACCTGGTGGCCAGTGGAGTTTATATTATCTACCTTAATGGCAGAGGAGCGTTTACAGGCAAGGTAGCGGTGGTGAAGTAGTTGCCGCGCGTCCCGCGTCGCGGGTCGCGAGTCGCACTACTCCGATTTATTCATAATTCATCCGCCTCCGCCTGACTACGTTAGGACTACGGCGCGACAGGTAACTCATAATTCTTTCTTTTTCCTTTTGAATTTTGACTTCCTCCCCAAGCTCCCGGTTTCCTGTTTCCGGTATCCGGTATACCTTATTCACAACTCGTAACTCAGAATTCATAATTCAGAACTCCTTATCCCGCCTACTGTCCCCCATCCCCGCTAAGGTTTGCTGCCAAATAAGTAAACACCCAAGCCAATGACAATAACACCAACCGCAATACCAATAATTATCTTAATCGCCAGCCCCCAAATAAATGTCTTTCTGCGCCGTAACTTCTCTGCTTCCAAATCTGGTACACATGACATTATTTGGTCGTAAATAGCACCTAGCTCGGTCAACGTTTGCTGGTACTCTTTAACGACCGATGCAATTCCAGTGGGTTTGGCGGCGTCCTTTGCTTGGCGATGCTTGGCGATTCTCTTATCTAGCTGTCGAAGCCTTGGCTTAATAGTCTTAAAGTAGTCAGGACATGCAATAGCGATAATATCTAACGGATACGGAGCCAGCGTATCAAGTATTTTATCGCGCAGAGTTATACTGATGAAATCAGCAGAATCAAAGAAAGCTCGGTAAGAATGCCCCAGTGCTTTCTCCAGTGACTTAATGGTGTAGGCCTTTTTTCCTCCCGACAATTCATCGGCCTTGGCTCTTATGATGTGTTCGAGAGTGTGCTTTTGCTCCTGGGCCGGCTGAAGGAAGGTTTTATAACCCAACCCCATTTCATCAGCCTCCAAAGAGAACTCCTTCACCGCCTGATGAAGTTCTACGATAGTTTGCCATATACGCGTGGCCTCGTCTGCCATGAGTCGCCTCTCTATCTGGATTTTTTTTAAGGGAGGGGTCTTTTTAGAACGTCTGTGCGATATTTCGCGTATTCCTCGTCAGTCCAGAGAAGACCGAGAGCTACCCGCACCGATCCCCTGAAACGACCAGAATACTCCACGGTTCGTCGCTTTGTTTCATCTGTAATTGGTGCATTGCTAGGTGGGTCTACTTCAACAAGCTCCTGCCACGGCCGCCCGAGCTTAATCATGTGTTCAGCTCCCTAATTATCAAGTGATTTTATGTATCTTATTCAAATAACGCTCGGTTGTCAAGTGATTTGTTCGCTTTTGTTCGCTTTTCTAACTATTTTATAGTTTAGGGGTCCAACCTTAAGACGCAACGTGACGGGATTTTGACATTTTTATAATCACCGTTTATACGCGTCATGGCCCCGGTCAGATTACCACGGGGGTCTCTGTTTAAACGGTTAAGATATTTCTTCGCACACCGTGTACCGTGTGCCTTTTTTCACAATTCGGAATGCAATTCATAAACCACCACATCCACCCGGCCGGCCTTCTTCCACCAGGCTACTTGTAAATATTTTTGCCGGAAGTCATTCAACAACCGTTGTTTCTCCGGCGATAATTTTTCCCAACGCGCGCGGATACCCAGACGATTTATTTCCGATCGATTTTCCAAAATAAATCTAACCCCTTTTTCTTTCAGCTTGCCATACAGCTCGCCGTCGTCACCCGCCTGCCGGGCATAACTGAATAAGGGCTGCGGGTCATAGGCGCTACCATACAATGTCCGGCACTGAAAATGATTGCTTCGCGTCTCGCCAAAGAGCAAAACCGCCTCTCCCGGCTTAGCGTTCTCGTTAATAAAACGCGCCCCTGAATAATAGGAGTTGATCATTACTCGTTCCAGATAGGCTTCCTTCCCCTCCCAGCCCAGCGCCGCTCCCAAGGGGTCACGACTAAGGTACTCTACCCGCGCGAAAAACAAGGCGCCCAACAAGATCAGGCCTGAGGCAAAGGTGCGGTAATAAAGAGCCAACGCTCTCGGCCAGTGTTGATTCCTGCCCAAAAGACAAGCGATCAGCACGCAGAAATAGGCCAAAAAGACCAGGTAGTGACGCGGCGTAGGCGTGAGCATCCCCAATATCAAGTATTGCGACAAGGCAAAAACACCCAGCCATTTGATTTCCCGGCTAAACCTCCCCACTACTACCAATGGCAGCAACGCCAATAAAAGAGGCCCGATAAAATTAATATCCCCGCCGCCTGGCGACATGGTCAAATCCCAGGGTGCCTTGAATAGATCGATCAACCCCGCTTTTTGCTCACCAAAATAGACGTCCATCTGTGCCGCGATGAGTTCCGGGTTCAGCCCCTTGCCGCCCAGCTTCCCGGCAAAAAAGGGATAAAAAGGATTAGTTGTCAGCCAGAGATTCTTCGCCAGCCAGGGCAGGACGGGGATGGACATTAGCCCCCCGGCCTTTGCTAACCGACCGGCCGTGCCGCTCCATCTCTGTCTCCGCGAAACCAACAGCTTCAACGCTACTGCCGCCAGCACAAGCAATGCGGGCGCCAAAGAACGATAGATCGTGCCCATGGCCAGGCCGCTAAAAAGAGCCGTCAGCCATAAAGGAGCCGACGCTAAACGTTGATCTTTCCCCCCTAAAAAAACAATCAAATAATAAGCGGCTAAAAATTCATAAAGGAACACCAGTGGGTCCGCCAGACAAGCGGTGCAACCGATCGCCACCATCGGTACCGACAAGAATAGCAGCACGGCAAGCGTACCGCGTGCGCCACAGCGCTCGGCCAACATATAAAGCGCGCCCAGCGCCAACAACATCACGAAAAAGTGCGTCAATACCGCCAGACCTTCCCCTCCGGCAATAAATGAGAGTAAATACAACATACTCATATTTCCCGGATAACCGGAAAAAAGGTTTGTTTCCGGCTGGATGAATTCACCGGCATTAAGGTAGGCGTTCGGCAAGGCAAAATGATAGACCGAAACATCAAAATGGTTCTGGGGAACGAGATGGCCCAACAAAACAAGCAACAACACGGCAGCCAGTATAACCCCATAAGGGGAAACATTTCGCGGCAACAAACGCCCCAGCCCTCGCCAGCGCACTAACGCCGCCCGGCCGTCCGAAAGCAAAGCGTACACCGCCACCATCAACAGCAAAGATAACGAAAATTCCCGCGCCAGGAGGCTGGCCGCCGCCAGGACAAAGATGAAATAAGCCAAGAGGGACAGTCCCAGTACCAGCGAACTGATAAAAACAGTAAGTTCCGCCGCGTCTTTCATCCGAAAGAACAAAAACAGCCGTCGGCCCAGCGACTCCGCTACTACCACTATCAAGGCCAGCACGAAAAATCGTAACAGGTGTCCCCCCAGGGCCAACAACGCATTAAGCGCGCTGATCTCCGGGTAGTGGGCCAGGCTCAACCGCCGCAAAAAATCAAACGGCAGAGGGTTGACGCGCAGAAAACTGAGCAGGACAAACCATCCCCAGACAGCTATCAGCAGAAGCAAAACGTTCCTGAGCTTACCTTTGGAGAGATTAATCCGCATGAGTTAAGGGTAACAAAAGACGAACACGATGTAAACGCAAAAGCAAGACTAGGCAAAATTCAACGTCTTTTCACCACAGAGCCACAGAGAGCACAGAGGACACAGAGAAAAAACTTTTGATCCACAGATTTCACAGATTACACAGATTGTCCTTTTGATAACGGCAAAGGAGATTCTTCGTTAGCAGGAAAGCATCCTTGGTTTTAACGGTTTGAAGTCGAGGTTGGACATAAAAATTACACGGATGATAAGGCACCAAGAACGACTTTGAATCCACAGATTACACAGATTTCACAGATTGGTTTTTGGATAACGGCGAAGGAGATTCTTCGTTAGCAGGGAAGCATTCTTGGTTCTGATGGTTTGAGGTTGGGGTTAAACATAAAAATTGCACCCGCCTTCGTCAAGGGCTACGGCGCGGCAAGCAGATCATTCTTTCGATAACGGAAAAATCGGTGTAATTGGACTTTTCAGTAAGCGGGTTTGCGTGTTTTGTGAATGAGTTTTTTTGTAGGGGCACGGCATGCCGTGCCCCTACGGTAGGTTGTTGGCTAAAAAAATCTGTGAAATCTGTGGATAG
>JAUXIB010000012.1 GCA_030621225.1 candidate division FCPU426 bacterium | reverse complement strand
CGCGTAGCGACTATCATTTAGGTCAGTATCGGCTCTTTCAAGTTAAAACATAAAACCGATGCCGCGAACATACCGTCGCGTAGCGACTATCATTTAGGTCAGTATCGGCTCTTTCAAGTTAAAACATAAAACCGATGCCGCGATTAGCGCATTAGAGCAATCAACCACAAAACATGGCTAATTGCTCTACCTGCTTTCCTCGACATTCGATAATCGAAATTAGACCTCAATCTCGAATTTCCATTCTCGATTGTTCTGCCAATCGTGTTTCTTCTACTCATCGAAAAATAATGTTAAAAAAACGCGATTGGCGGAGGAGTAGGGATTCGAACCCTAGGTACGGTAAACCGTACACGCGCTCTCCAGGCGCGCACCTTCGACCACTCGGTCACTCCTCCGTTTTCGGCAGAGCCGAAAACAGCTCTACTTTCGAATCTCGATTCTCAAAACTTTACTATCCAAGAGCGTTACATCGTCCACAAACCAGCGCCGATTATAACTAAACTCAAGATGATCAGCACCGGTGCGGCGGTCATCGAACCACCGCCCAAAAGAACAAAGCCCAGCATCAGTCCGGCCACTCCCGCACTTAATACATATTTGCCCAGCGGTTGTCCGGCTATCAGGATTACCTTTTCCTTCTCTCCACTCTTTTCCTCCGTCATCTCCGCTCCTCCCTCGCTTAATCCTTTACCGCGATAATAGTCTCTAATCCGCCCAGGTAGCTCCGCAATACCTCCGGCACAACCACCGAGCCATCTTGCTGCTGATAATTCTCGATGATCGCCGCCCAGGTCCTGCCAACAGCCAAGCCGGAACCGTTTAATGTGTGTACCAGACTCAGCTTTTTATTCTCATCCCTGAATCTAATCCCCGCTCGGCGAGCCTGAAAATCTGTACAATTACTGCAAGATGATATTTCCCGATATTTTCCCTGCGCCGGCATCCATACTTCCAGATCATACGTCTTGGTCGAGGCAAAACTCATATCCCCGGTAGACAGGATCACCGTCTGGTATGGCAACGCCAACGCCTGGAGAATACTTTCGGCATCCGCGGTCAGCTTTTCTAACTGCTCGAACGATTCTGCCGGTTTGGTTAACGCAAATAACTCTACTTTGTCAAACTGGTGCTGTCTTATCAAGCCTCGCGTATCTTTGCCGTAGCTTCCCGCTTCACGCCGAAAACTCGGCGTATACGCCGTATACAGTAACGGCAATTCTGCCGTCTTGATCTCCTCTCCCGCCCGAAAACTTAACAACGGTACCTCCGCCGTCGGAATAAGAAACATATCATCTTCGGGAAGCCGATACATATCATCTTCGAGTTTTGGCAGCTGCGCGCAATTAAAAAGGCTCTCACGTGCCGCCATAAAGGGCGGGTATATTTCCAAGTATCCCTTTTCTCCTGCTCTATCCAGCATAAATGATATCAGCGCCCGCTCTAACGCCGCACCCTTGCCACACATCACATTAAACCTGGCGCCGGCTATTTTAGTCGCCCGTTGAAAATCGATAATCCCCAACGCCTCACCAAGCTCATAATGAGGCAAAGGCTTAAAAGCAAACTCTGGCTGCTTTCCCCACTCGCGGATCAATTTATTGGCGCTCTCATCTTTCCCCACAGGGACGCTATCATCCGGAATATTTGGCAACCAAGACGCTAGCTCCAGATACTCATCCTCTGACTTGCGGTGCTGCTCATTCAGTTCCTTTTCCTTATCGTCCTGGGCCTTTACTTCCGCCATCAACTGGGAGGCGTCTCCCCCGGTTTTCTTCTGCTTGCCGATCTCCGTGGATAGTTCATTGCGCTTTTTGCGCATACCTTCCAGCTCCTGCTTTAAACGCAAGACTTCACCATCCAGCCGGTACAATTGGTCTACGTCAAGCTTGGCGTTTTTAGCTTCCACTAGCGCTTCGATCTTATCCCTATTTTCTCTGATGAATTTTCTGTCCAGCATTTTTACGCTCCGAAACTATCTAAAAAACTCTTTTAACTATCGCTGTCGCGGATCGCAAGATCCGCACCTGGCCCCAAGAAATAATAACAAACCTATTGCCAGTTGTCAAAACCCTTTAAATGTATGCTTGTAGTCCCTGCGCCAGGCGCGCTGCGCCTTGTTTATCCAACGGATGATTGCCGCTACCGCATTTTGGCGATTGCACACATCGCGGACAGCCAGCTTCACAGCGGCAATCGTTAATCAGTTCTCCGGCACGAGCAAGCACCACTTCTATCTCACGAAAGCTTTCCCGCGCCAAACCGATGCCTCCGGATTGCCCGTCATAAATATAAATGATCCCGCCCGCTGCCGCCGGGCTATACGGTGACGAGACCCCGCCCAGGTCCCAACGATCACAAAGGACGATCGTTGGTATTACGGCTATTAACGCGTGTTCGAGCGCGTGGATACTGCCATTATAATCGTGATCAGACAGTACTTGCCGCTTAAGCTTCTCCGGGACATTCAGCCACAGTCCTTCTGTTTCAAAGATCTGCGGCGGCATATCCAATTGGTACAACGTCAACAACCCCCGGTCAGAGCTGCGCCGTTTTTCGTAACTTACCGTTTGCTCCGTCACCTTCACCCGGCCAAACCCCGCAGAAAATCCCCTCCAGGTTCTCTTCCCTTTTTGCTCCAGGACCTCCACCTCTTCTGAGGTATTTACTTGCGTATAGTAATCAACTTCCCGCCGCGCTACTTGTATGTTTTTCCCCAGCCGGTCAAATACCTGTACTAGGTAGTCATTTCCGCGGTGCAGGTATATCGCTCCCTCGTGACCTTCCCGTAGCGCCCGTCCCTCCTCCAGGTTGCCCATTACTTCTCCGGTTTCGCTGTTGACGATCACGTAATTTTCTCCACCACCACGCAAGTTCACTTGCCGGTGCGGGTTCCTCTCCTGGCTATACAGGCGGCCGTCCGGAGCGCTCTTTAATCTACCGGCTTGCAGTAATTCCTCGACGACCGCTGGATCCAGACTTAACAACTCATCCGTAGCATCGTTGTATAGGTCTCCCTCGCTGGCGGCGCAAACTACGTGCTCTTTAAGAATGTCCCGGTTCGCCGGGTTAAAGACAACTCGCTCGTAATCTTGGGAGAAAAATTCCTTGGCATGGTCAAACCAATAGTGGTCCAGCGCATCTTCGCCGGCGATCATTACCGCTACGGCCGGCTTGCCCCGTCGGCCAACGCGGCCGGTACGTTGCCAAGTACTTATTATTGTCCCGGGAAAACCGAGCATTATACACACGTCAAGCCCACCCACGTCTATGCCGGACTCCAAGGCCGAAGTAGAAATGATACCCTGTAACCTGTTGCTAAATAAGTCCTGCTCTATCTCGCGGCGCTCCTCCGGCAAATAGCCCGCGCGATATGTCTTCACCCGGTCGCGCCAGGGCTTGCCGCTTTCACTGATCCACTTGCCAATAAGTTCGGTCGCCCGACGTGACTTCGTAAAAAGAATCGTACGCAGCCCGCGTTCCATTGCCAGGGAGAATATCTTTAGCGCTTCGGTGTAGGGACTTCCCGGAGGATCCCAAAGGATAAAATCTACAGCGCCGCGTGGTGCGCCGCTCTTATCGATTACCTGTACCGGCCGGCCGATAATGTCCTGAAAAAATCCTTTCGGACGACCGATGGTCGCCGAGGAAAGAACAAAGGATGGCCGCGCCCCGTGTAAGCGTAAGACCCGCCGTAGTCTCCTGATCAACGGCGCAAAATGAGAGCCGAAGGCGCCACGGTAAACCTGCGCTTCGTCTATTACAACACAACGTAGTCCCGACCAAAACTGCGCCCAGCTACCATGACCGGCCAGCATAGAAAGATGAAGCATCTCGGGATTAGTAAGCACGACCCGCGGATTACGCCGTTTAAACTTCGCGCGTTTCTCCGGCGGAGTATCGCCATCAAAAACAACCGCTTGAAAATCCACGCCGCTTAGCCGTCCTAATTTTTCCAGCGCACGCAACTGGTCGCGGGCTAATGCCTTTAAGGGAAAAAGATACAAGGCCCCGCCCGTTTTGCCGTCAGCTCCGGTTGCCAGCAATGGTAACGTATAGGCCAGTGTTTTACCGCTAGCCGTAGGAGTTACCAAGCCAACGTCCTTGCCCGCGGTCAATAGCTTTAGTGCCTGGTATTGATGCCGGTAGAGACGTTCCACGCCCAGTTCGCGTAATGCACCCTTTACTTTCGGCGTAAGCCAACGCGGGAATGGCGCGTACACCGGCGCGCTAGCGGGCAATTTTTTATGACGCGCTCGCTCCCCGGCTTGCGCCGCTAACTCCCGCAGGGCACGCACAAACTCTTTGACAACTGTCATTTTTTTAATTAATACTTAATAATTTAATTATGGTCGGATACCTAAATGGAAAGAAAAACACACCGTCAGAAGGGATATCACAAATATAAATATAACAAGGTGTTGAACTAAATTATACGACAATCACAACGGCACTCAGACTCTGATCGGCATGATCACATAAAGGAAACTATCGTCGCCCGGGCTCCGCATCACACCGGGGCTGTTGGTATCCACTAATTCAAGGGAAACTTCTTTTTCTTCCATGACGCGCAGCGCCTCCACGACGTACCTGGCGTTGTAAGCAACCGTCATATCATCGCCGTCATAATCTATCTTTACTTCATCCTTGGCCTCGCCAACATCAGGAGTACTGGAACTGATCAACATACTGCCTTTTTTTAAGACTTCAAATTTAGTTGTCTTGGATTTATCAGCAGCCATCAATTCCACGCGTTTCGTGGCCGCCCATAATTCTTCGCGGGCACAGGTTAACTTACTCTTGCATTCACCGGGGATGACGCTGTCATATTGCGGAAACTGCCCTTCTACCAACTGTGATACGATCTGCTTGTCTTCAAATGAGAACAGGACCTTATTATCATCAAAAACCACTTTGATCTTACCCTCTCCCTCTGCGGTCAAACGCATCAACTCACTCAAAACTTTCGTTGGCACAATAGCTTCCACCTTTGCTTGCTCAGAACCGGCTATCTTTTTTTCTATCTTGGCCAACCGATGACTATCCGTAGCAACCATCGTCAGAATGCCGTCCGCTAATTTAAAAAACACACCGTTGAGACTATAGCGGGTCTCGTCCTTAGAAACGGCAATCACTACCCGTTTAAGCATCTCGTTCAGCATTCCCCGTTCCAGGGTCAAGTTCGCTTTTTCTTTCACCTCTGGATAAACAGGAAAATCATCGTCTGCTAAACAGACGATCTTATAATTGGTCTTACCGCAGCTTATAAGCGCACGGTTGTTTTCATCAATTTCTATGTCAACATTCGTGTCCGGGAGTTCACGTACAATGTCATTGATTTTTCTTGCCGGTATAGTAATACAGCCTTTATCCACTATCTCCGCGTCTATTTCGCACTTTACGCTGATTTCCATATCAGTGCCAATTAGTTCAAGTGTTTTGTTTTTGGTGCGAAGAAGAATGTTCATCAGGATAGGCATTGTACTCTTGGTGGGAATGACATTAAAAACAGTATTTATTCCTTCAAGCAAATTGTTCTTAGAGCAGACAACTTTCATTTTTTCATCCTCCGATGGTATTAATAACTAACTATAAATTAAATAAAGTAGTAGTAGTAGTAGTGCCTGTGGAAAAGTGGAAAAGTAGTTTAATTGCAATTAAATCAAACTTTTCTTTCTTCAGTAAGTGTTGATCAAGCATGTTCGTAAACCTTGGTTTAAACAGTTAACAGGACAGCGAGGCACTAACTCTGTGTAAAAGAACATCTTTATCAACAAAATACTAACATAGCTATAACAGGTATTCAAGATAACTCAATTAACGGCTAACAAAGGCGAAGCACTGAGGATATTCTCAATGGCGAGTACATCTCGCGCGGTGCTGGCGTCGGGATCGTCGAGTTCTTTTGTTATCTTTTTTATTGCATGAATCACGGTAGTATGATCCCGCCCACCAAAGCGTTCGCCTATTTCTGGTAATGAATGAGCTGTATACTTTCTGCAAAGATACATAGCGAGATGTCTTGGATAAGCTATGGATTTTTTACGCGAAGCCGCGATCAGATCAGAAAAGCGAACGTCAAAATGTAAAGATACCGTTTGGAGTATCTTTTCTAGAGGCGGGCGTTGCTCCGTTGGTGAAGGAAGGTCCGCCAGGGCGTTATTGACGATATCAGCCGTGATCGTGTCACACTTATAAGTTTCTATGTAAAAAGCGATCTTTTTAAGGGCTCCTTCTAACAAGCGAATGCTTGAATGATAGCGGTTAGCCACAGAATATATGATATCCGACGGGATTTTTAGTTTTTCTTTTTCGGCTTTTTTACTGAGGATAGCTGCGCAGGTTTCCACCGTGGGGGAACTTACTCTTAAAACCAAGCCACCATCTAAACGACTCTTGATCGGGGCTGTTAGTTCACTCTGTTGTGGATGAATATTACTGGAGACCACTATCTGTTTTTTCCCCAGATACAGGTCATTAAAGGTGTTAAGGAACTCATCCTGGGTGTATTCCTTTGCCATGTTCCACTTGTTAATATCGTCGATCAAGAGCACATCCGCGGAACGAAAACGATCGCGAAAAGCGGACGGTGTTTTTTTCTGTAAGTGGTGTACCAATTCATTCATAAATCTTTCCGAAGAGACGAAGACCACCCGCAAATTATGGTGTTCTGCTATAATCTGGTTCTCTATTGCGCGTAATAGATGCGTTTTACCCAAGCCAGCGCCGCCGTAAATGATAAGCGGATTAAAACTGGCATCGGGCTGCTCGGCGACTCTACGGCAAGCGTTATAAGCCAGGCGGTTACAGTCAGCTTCCACGAAGGTGTCAAAGGTGAACTGAGGCAGGAAGTTATGTCTAGTAGTCGGGGCATCGGCATTGGCCGGCGCCTCGGCAGATTGTGTTTCCAAAGGCTGGCTAGACGCGACCGGGGGCTCGTTTTCATCTGCGGCAGGCAGCCCGGGAGTGTTGATCTCTTCCAGACTTTTATCGACGGTTAAAAAGACGCGGCCGCTTTTCGCCGTGATCTCGGAGAGCATCTCCTCTATGATTGTCAAGTAGTTTTTAGAAATCCATGTTTTCTTCCATTCGCTGGGTACGCCGAGCTGAAGACCGTCATTTTCGGAATAGCCCAGGGCGCGAACTTGACCGAACCAGGTAGAAGTGCACGGCAGACCAAGTTTTTCACGCAGAAGGGAACTAAGGTTTTCCCAGAGACCTACCGCGATCTCGTCGATATTGTCTTTGCTTTCTGTTTGTTTTTCCACGAAGAGATAACTTAAGAGTTAAAAAATATAAACTTCCTCGGGCTGGTGCCCGAGTTTTTTATTTAGATATATGCGCCCGTATAAACAAGCCATATACGACAGGCGCTAATTTTATTCAGCTTACGGCAAACTGTCAAGGGGAAAGAAAAAAAAGATATCCCCAGGAGTTATTAACAGATGTGGATATCCACCTAATAACAAGTGGTATTTGTTGTGGGTACAAGAGAAGGTATAACCAAAATATTGGGTTTAAGTGTAATTAAGTGGAATAAAGAGATTTAAGAAGAATATTAGTGTTTATAAAAAGTAGAGTTATCCACAGGAAATAAACATATTTATTATAATCAGGTCGTACGCCGCTGAGGCTGTAGTATTTTATATATTTGTGTATAGTTGTATTTGCGGATGAGATAATTGTTCAAGCCGTGTGAAAACACAAAGACTTTTTGCTATAAATAAGCCCGAGCTGCATTAATTGAGAAATCATGTTGACATCTGGGGATAATAGGCATATAGTATCCATCTTTTACAAACGAAGGATAGCAAGAAAATGAAGAGAACATATCAGCCTAATAAGCGAAAAGGCAAACGCAAGCACGGTTTTCGAGCCAGGATGAAGAGTGCTGCCGGCCGCAGGATATTGAGTAATCGGCGTCGAAAAGGACGTTGGGAAGCAACTACGATCTAGTGCTTCTTCTTGCGACTTAGATAGAAGTAGGCTTAAGGACTAGTGGTATGGTTGTCACCGGTTGCGGGAACAAGCACGGTTATAGACGTGGGCGAAGGATATCTAGCCGTAGTGATATCAAAGGTATGCTTGTCTCTCGTAATCGCTTGCGGCGTGCTGATATTGAGTTGTATTGGTGCATTGATGAGGGACGCGAAGCGCCGGCGCGAGGCGGGGTAATTATAAGCACGCGTTGGCGGGGGAACAAGCCGGAAAGAAATAGATTTCGGCGACGATATCGAGAAGCGCTGCGTATACTTCTGCCAAGATTATCTTCCGGGGTACGGGTTTTACTTCGTTTAAGATCGATGGGGCTTGCGGCCCGCGCGGGAAAAAAGCGTAGGGGAAAGAACGATTCTGGGGATATTGTGCGCGAATTGCTGGACACAGCGGGTTTGCTTGGTGCCGCCGAACAAAAGAATACTAAAGATTAGGTGCGAAATGCGAAGACTCGCGCTGTTTATTTTGAGTGTCTATAGGAATTATATCTCTCCCCTACTGCCACCAGCGTGCATCTATAGTCCAAGTTGTTCCGAATATGCCAGATTGGCAATAAGGGATTTGGGGGTATTTCAGGGAATTCTAGCGGCTAGCGGGAGGATTCTGCGCTGCCATCCCTGGGGCAAGGGCGGATATGATCCGCCGCCAGTTAAGAGGAGAAATTAGAATGCAGATGCGAATGGTAATATTTATAGTCTTGAGTTTAGGGGCCTGGATGCTGTTAAACCAGTATTACCGTGATGCAAGCGGACAAAATCCCCCGCCGATAACTTCCGCAGAGGCTTCTAAAGAAATAGAGAAAACGGCACAAAAACCCGCTGTTCTTTTTTCGGAAAAGATAGAAAAAGAGCCAGCCAAGCAGATGACCTGGTCTCCCCAGGCGGAGAATAAATCACAGGAAAAACTAATTGTGGTGTCTACTGATCTATATCGTGCTGAATTCAGCAGTCGGGGCGGGCGGTTAGTAAGTTTTCAAGTAAATAAATATCGTGATAGGGAAAGTGGCGAGGTGGAGAAAACCACTCAGGATGGTTCCGCGGGCGCCTATTTGACACTGCAGGGAGAGGGTCTGCAGGACGCGGATATTAACTATCGAGTGGATGCTCCTGCGAATTTCACTGTAGCTAACGGTAAGACGCGGCGCTTGAAATTTTATCGCGCCGAGGCAGGGGGGCAGCTGGTCAAAGAATTCATCATACATGGCGGAAAATACAGGATCGATGTTGCGGTGGCTTTACAGGGCAAGGGTACTGCACTTGATGAGATAACCTTGTCCTGGGGACCGGACCTGGGAAAGGTTAATAAAGAGGGCAGATATGCTGATGTGATGCAAGCCGTAATTCTTAAGGATGGGCAGGTAACCGAAAAAAAGCTGAAGGGCAATAGTAGCGAAGAGATCAGTGGCGGAGCGGTAACCTGGGTGGCGATGAAAAAACGGTATTTCATCTGTTTACTGCGTGCGGAAGAAGCAAGCGGTTATAGTATAGGATACCATCCGGGGGAGTCAAAAGAGGATGACGCCAGCCAGTTTATCCGTATGACCAGCGCGGTTAGTCCTGCGGGAAATACGAAGAAAGCCTTATTTTCAGTATATTTAGGCCCCTTAGAGTATTACAAGTTAGCCGAGGGCGGGGATGAAATGCAACGGGCCTTGACCTTTGGCTTTTTTAATTCACTCGGTGTTCTAATGTTGAAAGGACTACATTATTTCCAGCGCTGGACCGGTAGCTGGGGCTGGGCGATAATAATACTTTCAGTGATAATTAAGCTAATTCTTTGGTGGCCTACCAGCAAAAGCCAGCGGTCAATGCGCCACATGCAGGAAACAATGAAAAAAGTGCAGCCGATGATAAACGCGTTGAAGAAGAAATATAAGGATGATCAACAGCGGCTTAGCCAGGAACAGATGAAACTGTTCAAAGAACATAAGATCAATCCCGCGGGCGGCTGCCTACCGATGCTGCTTCAGTTGCCGGTTTTTTGGGCGCTATATACTACGCTGGCCAATGCCATCGAGCTGCGCGGCGCAAGTTTCATGTGGCTGGGTGATCTAGCCAGCAGCGACCCGTTATATATTCTCCCGGTACTTATGGGATTGACTAGTTTTATCCAGCAAAAGATATCCGGTACGTCGGCAACGGCTACCGGGCAACAAAAGATGATGATGTATTTCTTCCCGCTGTTTCTTACCGTGATTTCGGTCTATTGGCCAGCCGGGTTATTGCTATATTGGGTAGTGAGCAACGTGCTTTATATCGGGCAAATATATGTAATTAATCGCAATTGGAAGACTGCCTCCTAAAAATGTTGGCGGAGACGAACCATGGATCAGGTGTATTTTAAGAAGGTTCAGGAACTGCTCGGGGGCTTCTTTGCCATTCTTGGCAGTGAGGCAGAGATAGCCGGCGAGGAAAAAGACCGATATCTTTTCTGCCAGGTTGTTTTGCCGCAGGGCGGGGAGATAATTCGCAGTGGCGAGGAGATAATCTTAATTAATTCGCTACAGTACTTGGTAAACCGATCGTTAACCAGCGCAACAGAGGAAGAAGTGCCGCGAGTGGTCTTGGATATAAACGGGCACCGCGCTAAGCGGGAAGAAAAACTGGTAAAATTAGGTGAAAAATTGATACAGGAGGTAAAAGAAACCGGTGGCGAACGTATTCTAGAACCTCTGGATCCGCGCGAAAGACGTGTAATACACTTGGCGGTAGCTGAGGTTTCGGGGGTGAGTACGCGTAGTGTTGGCGAAGATTTCCAAAAAAACGTTGTTATCTTCCGCGAAGAAGCGGACACCGTACCGGAGGACGCTTCTTCTATTGATCCATCTTAGCAGGCCTGCGGTTTAGCTTTTGGCAGGATAGTTTTCCCCAGTAGACACCTAACGGGCAAGCCCCGAACCCTTCAGATTCAGGATGCGGCGTTGATTCTTTTGTTGTATGCTAGCGTGATCTTACATTCAAGGTGGCGATTAGCAGCAAGGTGAATAATGGTAAAAGGAATTCTACAGGGACTTGATGATACGATCGTTGCGCCCCTAACACCACCGGGTTCGGCCGGAGTACACGTGATCCGGGTAAGTGGCAAGCTGAGTCGCGGTATTTTATCAAAATGTTTCCGGCCGGAAAAAGCCCGGCGGGTCAAGACGCCTTGGCGGCAATACCTGGGGTGGCTCTGGCGCGGCGGGACGCCGCACGAAAAGGTGGTGCTTTCCTATATGCGGGAGCCGCGCTCTTATACCGGCGAGGATTGTCTGGAGATACACTGTCACGGGGGGGTCGCCTCCCGCCGGGCTGTTGTGGAGTTGATGTTGGCGCGGGGCTGCCGCGCGGCCTTGCCCGGGGAATTCACTGCTCGCGCTTTTTTGCGCGGCAAGATGGATCTCGTACAGGCGGAGGCGGTAGCTGAGATCGTGTCGGCAGCCAGTGAGGCGAACCGACAGCAGGCGTTGAAGCAATTACGCGGCGAGTTTTCTCAAGAGCTGCTTGGCTTGGCCTCAGCGGTAGGCGGCGTCCTGGCGGAGATAGAAGCGCGCTTGGACCTGTTGCTGGGGGAAGGAGAATCTGCCGGGGCGGCAGGACGACTGGCGAGATCACTGGCTAAGATAGCGCGGCAGGCGGCGGCTATGTGTCGGGCGGCGCGGCGCGGCGTCTTGTTGCGGCAGGGGTTACGTTGCGCGATCGTGGGATTTAGTAACGCGGGCAAGTCAACGCTTTTCAACGCACTACTGGGAGAGGACAGGGCGATCACCTCCGCGCAACGGGGTACCACGCGGGATGTCGTGATAGAGCGGCTGGAGATGATGGGCAGGCAGTATCTGTTGGTGGATACAGCGGGCTTGGAACTAGCCGGCAGCAAGCTGGAAAGGATGGCTGCCGAAAGAAGTGAAATAGAAATAGAGCGGGCAGATTTGTTACTGTTGGTGATAGATGGCTCGCGGTCTTTGAGCAAGAAGAAAGAAGCCGCCTTGGTTCGCGCGGGGAAGGACAAGACAGTACTGGTCATCTATAACAAAGCGGACCTTAGACGACCGCTCGCTAAGGACGCGGCGCGCTTGGCGGTGGTTCTGGGCGTAAAGGACAAAGTTGTAACCGCGGCCAAGCAAGGACGAGGAATAGCGGCATTGCGCCGGATGCTTGCCGGGATCTTTGACAGGGAAGCCGGGGGATACAGCGGCGCCTTAGTAGTGTCAGAGCGCCAGGGAGAATTATTGCGCGCTCTGGCCACGGCTAGCGTTCGTGCTCGTGATCTTGCCCGCCGAGAGCAAGAGGAATTAGCCGCGGAAGAATTGCGCGGCATGCTGGAGACGTTGGCCGCTTTGCGCGGAGAGAAAGTAAGCGACGGCGTGCTCGAGGAGATCTTTGGTCGATTTTGTGTGGGGAAGTAAAGCGGCAAGAGCGCTGTTGTTAGCCGCTGGTCGCTAGCAGATACGAGCAACGAGCAACAAGCAACAAGCAACAAGAGAAGACATCGGAGTGTGTTCCACGTGGAACATGAGACTGTCTAATCGCCGCCTTGAGTTCCCTCCGCGTCTGCCTGTCGGTAGACAAGCGCGGGGGCGACGGCGATTAGTTAGGGCACGGCAAGCCGTGCCCCTTGGGATGTAAAATCATGATAACATACAGCAAGCGGATCGACGCCGCATCCTGAATCCGAAGGATTCAGGTCAAGCGCAGCTTGTAAAAAAAGTAGATAACCACGGGCAAGTGCAATGTGCCACGCCTGCCTCGCCGTAGCCTTGGTGAAGGCGGGGGCTTGTCCGTGGATATCTACAAAATATTCTCGCGAGGTGCTTCTTTGACACGGTCAACATAAATATCGATATGCGGAAGAACGAAAGTTACGAGGTAATAGTTATTGGCGCGGGCCATGCCGGCTGTGAGGCGGCGTTGGCCGGGGCCCGCGCCGGACTTAGTACGCTGCTCTTGACGGTGAACCTGGACGCTGTGGCCCGGGTGTCGTGTAATCCCGCTATTGGCGGCACGGGCAAGGGACAGTTGGTCTGTGAGATAGATGCGCTGGGCGGCGAGATGGCGCGGGCGGCAGACGCCTGCGGCATTCAATTTCGTCTGCTGAACACCAGTAAGGGCGCGGCGGTACAAGCGCCGCGGGCGCAAATAGACCGGCGAGGCTACGCGGCATATATGCGGCAAGTGGTTGAAAAGCAGTCGGGTTTAGTAGCGCAACAGGGGGAAGTTACGGAGATCATTACCGGGGCGGGGCGTTTCCGCGGCGTTAGACTGCGAGCCGGTGAGGTAGTGCGCGGCAAACGATGCGTGTTGACCAGCGGCACCTTTCTTGGTGGGATGATCCATCTGGGACTGACCAGCTATCCCGGCGGGCGCGACGGGGAAACGGCTTGCAGCGAACTTAGTACCTGCTTGCGTCATTTGGGTTTTGAATTAGGGAGATTAAAGACCGGCACCAGCCCGCGCTTGCAAGGGGATAGCGTTGACTATCGAAAAATGAAAGAACAGTTAGGGGATCTTGCCGCCCCCCGTTTTTTTTCGCGAGATACCGAAAGTATTTCGCGGGAACAGATTTCATGCCACATAACCTACACTGGACAAGCGACCCACCGCCTGATCAAAAGACATCTGGATAAGTCGCCACTTTTTACCGGGCGGATCAGCGGCATCGGTCCCCGTTATTGTCCGTCGATAGAGACAAAAGTAACGCGTTTTAGCGATAAGCCGCGGCACCAGCTTTTCATAGAGCCGGAGGGCAACACCGCGGCCGAGGTGTATGTGAACGGCTTGGCCACCAGCTTACCACAAGACGTGCAACGGAAGATGCTCAAGACCATCCCCGGCTTGCAGGATGCGATCATCACTCGTCCCGGCTACGCTGTAGAATATGACTATTGTCCACCATACCAGCTGCGCGCTAGTTTGGAGAGCAAACAGGTGGCGGGACTTTATTTTGCCGGACAGATCAATGGCACCTCCGGTTATGAAGAAGCGGCGGCGCAGGGGATCATCGCCGGCATCAATTGTGCGCATTCACTGCGTGGCGAAAAGCCACTGGTGTTGGGGCGGGGCGAAGCATATATTGGTGTGATGATCGATGACTTGATAACCAAAAGCACAGAAGAACCCTATCGTGTCTTCAGCGCTCGGGCGGAATACCGCCTGTCTCTGCGTTGTGATAACGCGGCGCGCAGGCTGTTGAAGCATGGCGCGGCAGCGGGGTTGATCGCGCCAGCGGCTGCGCGGCGCCAGACGCGGGAGGAAAAGCGCTTGGCCGAGGAACGTCGCCGCTTGTCCGGAACGCACATCGGCGCGAAGCAAGCGGTAAAACTAGGTTGTGTCAAAAGCGATGCCGGCAAGACCGCTTGGGAGCTGTTAAAGCGTCCGGAAGTAAGCTGCGCTGTCTTGGCGCGGCTTTGGCCCAAAAGAGAAAGGCTTAGCGGGAGAGAGGCGGAGCAATTAGAGGTAGAGGCGAAGTACGAGGGCTACCTGAAACGACAGCGACAGGAAATAGAGCGGCTGCGCGAAGGGGAAAACTTCCGCCTGCCGCGGGACATCGATTATCAAAGCCTAACGTTTTTGCGTTTGGAGAGCCGGGAAAAATTAGCGCGGGTTAAACCGGAAACTATCGGCCAGGCTTCGCGTATCTCAGGAGTGAATCCAGTGGATACCGTGCGGCTGATGGTTCACGTACGCTCGGGGTTAGCCGGAGGTAAGAAGAGGTGAGTATAACCATAGGTGAATTATCAGAGTTGGTTACCGCTGCCGGTATGAAGCCGGGGCGGCCCAGGCTCGAGAAATTGATGGCTTATCTGGAGCTGTTGAACGAGCGGGGACGGCGTCTTGGTCTGGCAGCGGGTTCCGCGGGCCGTGGCGTCTGGCCGCACCTGGTAAAGAGTGTCTTTCTGGCGGCCAAGGTGTTCCACGTGAAACATTTGGCGGCGCAAGGCTGGCTGGACATTGGCTCGGGCGGCGGCATACCAGCTCTGCCGATACGTATCCTCTTGGGCGAGCTGCCGTTGACTGCATTGGAGCCGCGCTTAAAAAGGAGTATTTTTTTGGAAGAGGCAGTACGACTTTTGGGACTACGCGGCGTAACGGTATTGCGGCAACGCGGCGAAGATGTAGCTGATAATCTTGCCGGTAACTTTGGGCTTTGCACGGCGCAGGGACTTGGGCCGTTGGCATACACCTTGAAAAGAGTCACACCTTTTCTGACGGAACGCGGTGTGTATGTTTGTTGGCGGGGAAGCGACGCCGGGGCACAGTTGAAAAGGTGTGGAAAACGACTTGTTTTGAATGGGTTGCTATTGCGCGAAAACGAGAAAATCGACTTCGCCGGGCGACTGTGGGCGAATATAATGATTGTGGAAAAAGTGGGGAAAGATTAGAGCGTTTTTACTGAATAAAAAGGATGGACAGATCGGCGCGTACCGTTAACTCGGCACGCGTTTTTTTATCTCTAGTAGCTTCCGTTTTTTTAACACTTTCCGTGTTATTCCGTTGCGCGCGAATACCACGAGCGTAAGCTCGTGGAGGAAGCGTTATATATATCGTCCGCTTTAGCGGACGCAATAGAAGCTTTTCTTTTTCATATTCGAAGGAGGAAAAGCTTGTGGTCGCCTGCCGGCGACCGTTCGGGACAAGAATACTGCGGGCGTTAGCCCGAGGATGCTTATTACCGCAGCTGAAAGGAACGTTTGCCACGGCGGGACAAAGGTAGTCTTACCTCCGGGTGGGACGATTGCGAGCTCTGAGCCACGAGTAGTCAATGAAGGCCGGCGTACTTGACTAATCATCAGATAAGGAATATCATAAAGCAGATGAAAAAAGCAGCTAGAAAAAGAAGCGCGCCGGATACTTCGCTGCGGCATTTTGGTTTTAAGCGGGATGTTTTATCTACGTTGCCGTTGCGCCGGGATCAGCTGGAGTTGTTCATCGGACACGATGCGGAAATAAGGCGATTACGTGACGGGGTAAACTCGCTGGAGAATTGCGCTTTGGTCGGGGAGCCGGGTAGCGGCAAAAGCAGCCTGATGGAACGGTTGCGGGCAGAGATCAAACGGGAGTACCAGGTTGTCTCTATTGGGGTGCCGGTAGCCGACGGGGCTTATTTTTTAAAAGAACTGTTGCAACAGCTTTTGGTGACGCTCAATCGAAAACTGCTCAAGCGGGTTAATTTTCGTTCATTGAGCATGGAGTTGAGACGGGAGGGCGACCACCTCAGCAAGAGTAAACTCAAGACTATGGTTGTGCCCCTTTTGACCGGCTATCCCAAGCCGTTGATCATTTTCGTAGATGACCTGGAGAAGATCAAGTCGGACGTAGGCTTGCACTTGAACCGGGCCGATGCCACGCTGGTATTGCTTGAGGAAATGAAGGATGTTTTAGAGATAGAGAATGTTTGTTTTGTGTTTTCGTTGCAAAAGGAGTTTTATGGGCACGTGGAACGAATGATGGCCGGTTTTGGCGAGACAACGCTGCTTGGTTTGATAAAGAATATCATTCGGGTGCGTGCGTTGAGCAACGACGAATGTTATCAGCTGGTCGCTAAGCGTGTAACCGCGGATAAAAGCGGACAAGCCTCCCAAGGGATTTTTGCCGAGAGCACCCTTAGATTTGCCGTATCGCGTTGCGAAGGGAATCCGCGCAAGTTGATCTTTTTTCTTTCGGAAGCATTATATAACGCTTACCGCCGTGGCGCTAAAAAAGTGGCCTTTGAAGACCTCTTTGTTTTTCTCAATCGTTTTTACCGGCTCGATGAAGTACAAAAGAGGATCCTTTTTTATCTTTCGGAAAAAGAACCGGTTAGCTATGATGATCCCGGTCTGGTGGCTTCCCTGTCGATCGACATAAAAAGTATCGCCCGCCGCCTGGCGGGGTTGTTGGGCAAAGGATTTCTTGAAGCGCATTTTTCTCGCGGGGCTATGAAGAAGGAATATTTCCTTAAAGGTCGTAAGCCGTCAGAAGCAGCGGCGGAGCAGGCGGGATCCCGCGGTGGTGATACCAAGAGCGAAAAAACCTCTATTCGTTACAAGATCGGATGATTTTCCATGAGTCTGCGCCTGCGACTTTTTCTGGTGTTCTTCATTACTGTTCTCGCTGTCGTTTGGCAAGTGATCCCCCAGCGACGTTTGCTCAACGAGCAGACAGCGACCTTGAGGCAGTTTGCCGGAGTAGAGCTTCCCGCCCAGCAGTGCTGGCAGGAGATGCAGGTGTTATTATGGGATACGCGGGGGTTGGTAGCTAATTATCTTTTGAGCGGCAGGAGTGCCTGGCTGGAACGCTACGCCCGGCAGAAGCAGAAATTAAATTTACTGGTAAAGACAGTGGCGAGTTCTCCCGGCTATGGCCGCGAGCAGTTACTGGAAGAATTACGCAACGATCTGGCGGCATACTACCGGCAAATGGACGATGTGCTGGACAGCCAGCGTAACGGTAAGCCGGAGATAGCCAAGGGCATACTTTTTGGCAGGGGCTTTGCCGCACTCTCGCCGGTCAACATTGGCTTGCGGCGGATAAGCGCCTTGACGGGAGAAAGAATAAAAGTACTGGAGACGCGTCAGCAAACACTGGTACGGCAAATATCGCGGTCGATCGTTTGGAGCGCGGCCATACTGGGACTTTGTTTGCTTACGTTAATTGTTATTGTTGGTGGAGTGATCCGGCGTTTGGGGAGGTTAGACGGAGCGATGAGTCTGGTGGGCAGAGGAGCCCTGTCGCATCGCTTGCCGGGCAAAGGCGGCGATGAGATATCCGGGATCGAGCTGGGGTTTAATCGAATGGCGGTATCACTGACCCGCGCCAGGGAAAGGCTGCGGCGCTTGGGACAGGTAGACGGACTGACCGGCGCTTTTAATCGGCGTTACCTTCGCCGGGAGATAGTTAAACGCGAGGGGCGGGAACAGTTGGGTTTTATTCTGTTTGATATTGATTTTTTTAAGAGCTATAATGACCAAAACGGTCATCCGCAGGGCGATGAGGCGCTAAAACAGGTCAGTCGGCTTGCTCGCGAGTGCTGCGGCAAGAAAGATATTCTCGTGCGTTACGGCGGCGAGGAATTTCTGGTGATGCTGCGCGGCGCGAACGAAAAAAAAGCACGGCGCCTGGCCGAGCAGATCAGGGGCCGTATTGCCCGGGCGCGTTTTGAGGGAGAGCAACGGCTGCCTGGTGGGCGGCTTACCGTTAGCCTGGGGGTTTCCTGTGGGATAGCGAATGCCCGGACGTTGATAAAAAACGCGGACGAGGCGCTCTATTGTTCAAAGCGAGCTGGGCGCAACCGCGTTAGCTGAAAGGACGGGCGAGATGGGGCGCGCCAAAAAAGCGAAACGGGTAAAGCTATTTTTTGCTTTGTTAGGCCGGCCGGATTTTATAGAACGCGGCCGGGGGATGCTTGCTGAGAGGTTTGGCCCGGAGGAAATGGCTGGGCCGGTTTGGGATTTCCAGAACACCGATTATTATCAGCGAGAAATGGGAGGGAGATTAAAGCGGCAGTTTGTCGTTCCCACGGGCATGATCGATCCCGGCGAGTTAGCAAAAACAAAGATTGTGACAAATAAACTGGAGGATGAGCTGGCAAAGGCCGGCCGCCGCCGCCTGAACATTGATCCGGGATATTTGAATGACAACAAAGTTGTTTTAGCCACGACAAAAGATTACGCGCATCGTTTGTATTTAGGGCAGGGTATTTACGCTGAGTTGACATTGATGTTTCGCCGGGGAGCATATCAGCCCCTGGAACATACCTATCCGGACTACCGGAGTGAGGAATACGGCTGTTTTTTTAGCGAGCTGCGCCGAGCATTTTTAGTCGCGCGTGACAAAGAGTCGCGGCGATAAAAGAGAAAGGGTCTGTTGTGAAGTACTCCAGGACATTTGCGGTCGTCTTGATCATGCTTGCCGTGTTTTATCTAGCCGGCGCCGCGGTCGGGCTCTTTCCTTTTAACCCCCTGGCGCTTACCGCCGGCGAAAAAGCTCGCGACGGCGGCAAGACAGTGGTGCTGACAAGTTTTGAACGTCCCAGCGATTGCTTTTTGCGCACTGATAGTTATGTCAAGCTAAAGCGGATCAAATCAAACGCCAGCCACGGTCGTTATTCGCTGCAGGCGAAGCTTTATCTGGAGGCCTGGTTCTATCCCACGGCGACGCCTGCCCCGCTGGTGCCCGGCGCTACGCCGATGCCGCAGGTGACCTGGCGGCCTACGATCTACTACGCTTATGATTCACCTACGGCCATGCGCGTTACCGATTGGCGCGAGTATGATTATTTCAAGCTGGACGTTGTTCTGGGCGAGGACCGTCCGGCAAATTCTTATTTGATAGCCGGCGACGCCAGGGGTTATCACTACCAGTCGCCGACCACGGCGCTCTTGGGTAAAAAAGTCAACGTGCTGGCCTTGGACATCAAGGATATGAAAAAGAACTACCTAGATATTTCCAAAATTCAATACGTGGGCTTTGTCTTTGATCTGGCCGGTCGCGGCAGTCCGCCGGTAGTCTATCTTGATAACTTTCGCTTGGAAAGGGACGGCAGATGAGGATGGCAAGCTTTTTAAGTTTCGCGAGAATTGTCGCGGTGTATATCGCGGCAAGTTTGGCCCTACCACTTTTCTGCGCAGAACCGAAGCCGGTTAAGGCTACGATCGAGCTGGGGGTCCACGGTAAATATTACATATACATCAACGGCAAGCTGATTGAAACGGACGAAGGCCAAGGCGGGTCGACCACCGTCAAACATCCGGTGCCGGTGCAACTGCTCAAGCGGGTAAACGTGATGTCTTTTAAGCAGAAAAACCTGCGGGGGCAGGTCGGTAAATATATGATGTTGGCCTATCTGATCGAAGTGAAACTGGACAATGGGACGGAAGTGATAATCAAGAGTGCCGATAAGCGTGATATTGTGCTCTACACGGATGGCAGTAAGAACCCGCCGCGGGACATCGTGGGAAAAAGCTGGATGGCTTTTGAGTACTATCCGGATCCGAAAGAGGGCTGGCAGCATAAACCCAAGTACAGGCGGGCGACTGGCGGGGAGGATGCCAAAGCGCCGATACACAGCAGACAGAGCCAGCCTTTTGTTAAGATCACTGTCGACGGCAAGAGCAAGACGGCCAGCGACACCTATTATTACCGGCGGCGTTTTGAGTTATGGGGCAAATCGGTGAAAAAGATCCCGCCGACGCCGAAACCGACCTCGACGCCCAAACCTACCAAAACCCCCAAACCGAAACCGACGCCCACGCCGATCAGCCCAACGCTTACTCCCACCCATACCTGGACGTACAGCCATACGCACAGTCATACGGAAACATACACCTATTCGGAAACACTGGAACCGGAAGTGCCGACTTATACCTACAGCGATACACCGCTGCCTACGGTCACGCTTACACCCTATCTTATGGACACGGCGGTGCCTACTGAGGCGCCGACCGGGATCCCCACGGAACAGGCTACGCTGCCGCCGACTTACTCTCCCACGCCCAAAGAACTGCAGGTGGTCACCCCCACGCCGGTTCCCCGGCATAAGATGTTGCTTGATTTTGAGATGGATTATGACAGTTACCTGCGTACGGACGGCTATGTTGTCCTCGAGTCCTCCGAGCAGGGGGTGAGCCACGGCAAGCGGTCGCTTAGTGCGCGTTTTAAACTATTCAGCGACGTCAACGGTCCGGATAAGAAAGCAAGGGAATGGTTGCCCAGTTTCTATCTGTCTTTTGACACGCCCAAGGCGTTAATACAAACCGACTGGAGTGATTACAGTCGATTAAAGGTGGATATGACCAACCCTTCGGAGACAGGGATCAACGTTATCTTGGAAATTGGCGATAGCCGTGGTTACCGCTATCGCTACAAGGCGGTGGGTTTGGAAGGAACAAAGATGAATCACCTTAGTTTTGACTTGTCGGAATCCGACGTGGCGCGCCTGGATCGTTCGGCGATAAATTACCTCTCTTTTGGCGTGGATCTAACCGGCCGCAGCAGCGCGCCAACGCTTTATATAGATGCGTTAAGGCTTGAGTAGAAGACTGCCTGCCGTTGTCCCGCGGACTATGGTAGACAGGTGACGTTTTGAACGGTAATTTAACCACAGAGTCACCCTACTTCGCCGAGGCTACGAAGGGTCAGTCCTACGTAGCTTTAGCAGAGTAGGACAGAGAACACGGAGGCGAATACCATTGGCTTGACTGCAAGCGTGCCGCAAAGACCAAGAATGTGCCCCCGTTACCGGAGTGTTTTGTTGGTGTTATCTAGGAAAAACCCGCGGGTGGGATTCACCCCCCCTCAAGGGGAGAGAAGTATGGTAGTGATTGTTCTTGGACGTTCTTTGTGAACTTCGTGCCTTTGTGGTGAAAAAGACTTTTTCGGCAGGAGTATGTAATGAGGAGCAACATGAAAAAACCAATAGTAGCGGTACTAAAGACCAAACCGGAGACGGTGATTGAGGACTATCACCGCCTGCTGGATTTCGCCGAAATAGATAATTATCTTGACAAGAAAAAGCCGACCGGGCTGAAGATAAATATCTCTTGGCATAAATATTATCCGGCTTGTTCTACTACCCCCTGGCAGTTAGAGGGTACAATACGTTCGCTGTTGAAACGCGGCGTCAAGCAGGAAAGCCTGACGGCTTTGCATAATAAAACGGTGGTGGTTGACGACCGGGTTGGTGGCGTAGCCAACAAGCAGGACCAGGTCACGCGGGAAATGTTTGGCTTGGCCCATGCCCATCTGAATGATCCCGGCGAGGAGTGGGTACATTATCAACCCCGGGGAAAAATGATGGTTTTACCGGAGATCTATCCCGAGGGGATCATGATCCCCAAGCGTTTTGCCGATACGAATATCATACAATTTCCGACGATGAAAACGCACGTTTTTACCACGACCACCGGCGCGATGAAAAACGCGTTTGGTGGATTACTGAATACCAGGCGACATTGGACGCACGGCGTTATTCACGAAACGCTGGTCGACTTATTGACCATTCAGAAAGAAATTCATAGTGGGCTCTTTGCGGTAATGGACGGCACGTTTTCGGGCGATGGGCCGGGCCCCAGGTGTATGCGCTTGCATGAAACGGACTATATTCTTGCTTCGGCTGACCAAGTGGCCATAGACGCGGTTGCCGCGAAGATGATGGGGTTTGAGCCGCTGCAGCTTAAGTATCTGCGCTTGGCGGACGAGCGAGGGCTGGGGGTGGCGCGGCTGGAAGCGGTGGAAGTGCGCGGCGAAGAGATTCAGGGAGTGAACTTTGGTTTTAAGTCCGGCAGCACCTTTGCCAGCCGCGGGCAGCGGCTGATCTACCACGGCTGGCTGAAACCACTGGAGAGATTGTTGCTACGTACTTTTTTAGCGCCGTGGTCTTATATCGCTTCGCGTATTTATCACGATGTTTTTTGGTATCCACTTATTGGTCGGCGACGAGTCAAGCGGGCGCTGGCTACCAAATGGGGCAGGCTGTTCCAAAAGTATTAAGTTATGCGTAAATCGCGTTCCCTGTCTACTACTTACTGTCTACTGTTTTCTTTGCTGTTATGTGGCCTCACGCTCGTCTCCTGCGCGTCCCGTGAAGAGGGCGGCCGACGGCGGAAGCTCTGGCTGCATTATCGGGCAAAATACCTGCAGTACGTCCCCTATTTGCGGCAAGGACGGATCATTGGTAATCAGGTTAACTGTATTGCCCGGATCGAGACGGAAGTATACGTGGCCTGCAAGGGCGGGGTGCGCCGCTGGTTTGGCAATGGCTTCCGCGATTATTACCTTGCGGCGGAGCTTGGTGGGCGTCAAGTGCAATGGCTGCTTCCCTTGGCCGGCGGTGTGGCTGCGGTAAACGAGGGCGGCCTCAGTTTATTTGCCGGTAGTCGCTGGAAACATTTGCTAATGCCTGATGATAAGCGGGTGATCTCCGCGGCAGCCTGGGTAGATAAGGCGGTTTTAGCGACCGGCACGGATATATATATATGCGATGGCGATAAGCTTAGTCGGCAGCGGGCGCTCAGCGAACTGATCGGGCGGGCCAGGCAGTTGTTTGCGGCTGAGTCAGGGAAATTGCTGGTGTTGTTGCCCAAGAAATTAATGCTGATCCAGGGACGGCAGGGCGTTGTTTTGCGTACAGTGCTTTTGCCGGACGGCATAGACGCGGCTGCCGTGCGCGGCCTCGTTATGGGGAAAAGGATTTGGCTGGCTAGCGCAGGCGGACTGTATGGTTTGGACGAAGCGGGCGAGTGGCGGTTATATGTAGCGCCGCTGCTGGGGATCGCGGCCAAGGGAGTAGATGCTATATATATGAATGGCGATGAATTATGGCTGAGCGCGGCGAGCGAAGTGGCCAAACTATCAGAGCGGGATCTTCTGGCGGAAAATTGGCACGGTACTATTTACGGCACACAGAGCGGTCTGCTGGAAGCGGAGATCGGCGCTATTTGTGTCTGGGACAGAGAGGTTTGGGTCGGCACACGAACACACGGCGTTGCTCGCTTTAAGCGTCCGCGGCAAATAGTAGACGATAAGCAGGAAGCAGAAGACGATAAAAAAGAATTCTGAATTATGAGTTATGAATTCTGGATAGCGCTATGGAACAAAAAAACATACGCAACTTCTCGATTGTCGCCCACATTGACCACGGTAAGTCCACGCTTGCCGACCGCTTTTTGGAGCAGGCGGGTACACTGGACCCGCGCAAAAAGCGGGATCAGCTTATGGATAATATGGAGTTGGAACGGGAGCGCGGTATCACGATCAAGGCAAAAGCCGTACGTCTTGTTTACGCGCAAGCCGGCAGGGAGTACCAGCTCAACCTGATAGATACGCCGGGGCATGTTGATTTCAGCTATGAGGTATCACGCAGCCTCAAGGCCTGCGAGGGAGTCCTGCTCTTAGTGGACGCGACCCAGGGCATAGAAGCGCAGACGCTGGCTCACGCTTATCTTTCGCTGGAGGAGGATCTGGATATCATTCCCGTGATCAATAAGATCGATATGCGGAACGCTGACGTAGGCAAGGTGCGATCTCAGCTGGTGAAGATCTTTGGTTTCAAGGAGCAAGAACTGATCGAGACGAGCGCCAAGCAAGGGGATGGTGTCGAAGCGACGATGCGGGCGGTCGTGGAGAGAGTGCGGATGCCTGGCGGGGACGCAGCGGGACCGCTCCGGGCCTTGGTTTTCGATTCGAGCTTTGACTTTTTTCGCGGCGTGGTTATTTTTATCCGCATGGTGGATGGCGAGATTCGAGAAGGGCAGGAGATATCTTTTTACAGTAGTGGCATCTCTTTTAAGGTGGATGAAGTGGGCATCTTTACGCCGGAAAGAAAGCGGATCGGCCGTTTGGCGGCAGGCGAGGTCGGCTATTTTATCGCTGGCATAAAAGATCCGCGACAAGCGCAGGTGGGTGATACGGTCTGCGAGGCGAAGCAGCGGCCGGCGGAGCCACTACCCGGCTATCGGGAAATAAAGCCGGTTGTCTTCTGCGGGCTGTATCCACAGGCAGCCGAAGATTATGGCAAATTAAAGGACGCGCTTGATCGGCTGCGTCTGTCGGACGCGGCGCTCAGCTACCAGGCGGAAAGCTCTCAGGCGCTGAGTTTTGGTTTCCGTTGCGGCTTCCTGGGCAAGCTGCACATGGAAATAACGATCGAGCGCTTGGAGCGGGAGCATGATCTCGATCTGATCGCCACTACCCCCTCGGTGATCTACAAGATCACCAAGGGAGGGAAAGAATGGCAGGTACAGAATCCGGCGGATTTTCCAGAAATATCTGCCGACCAGGAGATACACGAGTTGTATATCGAAATTAGCGTGATCACCCCGGTCGAATACATGAGTCCGATCATCGATGTGCTCAAGGACCGACGCGGTACACATCGCCGTACCGAGTTCCTCGACCCGGAACGGGTTCTCCTGGTTTACGAAGTACCCTTGGCGGAGGTGGTTATTGATTTCTATGACCGTCTGAAATCCATGTCGCGCGGCTATGCTTCCATGGATTATACGCCGCTGGACTATCGTTTGACCCAGGTGGTCAAGGTTGACATTCTAATCAACAAGGAACGCGTGGAGGCATTCTCATTTATTTGTCACCGCGATAAAGCGCGGCGGCGTTCTAAAGCGATGGTTGAAAAGTTATCCGAGATAATTCCGCGCCACATGTTTGCTGTGCCGATACAGGCGGCGATCGGCGGCGAGATCATCGCCCGTACTAATGTCAAGGCGATGCGTAAGGATGTTACCTCCAAGTGTTACGGCGGCGATATTACCAGAAAGCGCAAGCTTTTAGAGCGGCAGAAAAAAGGAAAGAAAAAGATGCAATCGATCGGCCAAGTCGAGGTACCCAAGGAAGCTTTTCTTGCGGCGCTTAAGCTTGAAGAGTGAAGATGGGATACGGGGAAGGAATTCTGAATTCTGAGTTATGAATTATGAAAAAGACATATGGTACACGGAATACCGGACACAGGATACGGGGGCAAAACATGAATCGACCAACGAACTACGAGCTACGAACTACGAGCTACGAACAAAGCGCGCAAGCGCTTTACGTCCATATTCCCTTTTGTCGTTCTAAATGCGGTTACTGTCATTTCTATTCGGTGGCGTCAAGCGTCGAACGTCAAATGTCGAAGGTCGCTTTGTACTTTGAGCAGTTAAAAGTAGAACTGGCGGAATACAAGGGCAAAGCGGGGTCGTTTTCTACCATATATTTCGGCGGCGGCACGCCATCGCTCGCGGCGTCTGGGCTATTCTTCTCTTTCTTAGAGTTCGTTGACCGTGAATTTGGGATTGGCTTAGCCGCTTGCGAGTCCCGTGTCCGGTGTCCCGTGTCCCGTGTCAGTGAGGCCGAGATAAGCATCGAGGCGAATCCCGAGGGTATTTCACTAGAGTACCTCAAGCATCTCCGTGCTGCGGGGGTAAACCGCATCAGCATCGGTTGCCAATCGTTTATTGACGGGGAACTTAAGACGCTGGGGAGAAGGCATAACGCGGCGGCTGGTCTTGGCGCCGTTAAGTTGGCCCGCCGGGCCGGTTTTGGCAACATAAACGTGGATCTGATGGGAGGTATCCCGGGGACATGTGTTGAGGATTTATTAGGGAACTGTGAGCAGGCGATAGCGTTGGGAGTGGAACATATATCTATCTACCTGTTAGACCGGAAAGAAGATGCCGCTTTTTTGGCGGGGAAAGGCTGGGAAGAGGAAGAGGAATTACGGGGCTTAGAAATGGTACGCGCCGTGCTGGTCAAGGCCGGTTACTGTAATTATGAATTATCTAACTACGCCCGCCCCGGCTTTGCCTGTCGGCATAACTTGGTCTATTGGCGCGGTGGTGACTATATCGGTCTGGGGCCGACCGCTTGCTCGCTGCTTAGCGGTAAGCGCTATAAGAATCAGGCTAGTTTGCGCGGCTATTTAGATGAGCCCGGGAAGCGAGAAGAAGAATTTTTGGATAGCGAAACACGCCGGCGGGAGAAAATAATGCTGGGTTTGCGGCTGCAGGAAGGATTATCGCTTAAGGAACTTTCAAAGGTAGCTGACGGGGGAGGGCGAGATTTTCGCAGGCGTGTGGCCCGTTTGGAAAAATTGGGTCTGCTTGCCATAGAGGGACACCGTCTGATGCTTACCGCCGCCGGCCAGCCGCTTGCTGATCGAGTTATGGTGGAGCTTTTTTGATCACGCGGATTACGCGGATGTATGCGCGGATTGCGCAGATTGTCTGAACGCGCATACTCGAGATTCGATATCCTACATACTGCGAACTACGAACCATTTAGCGACCATTTCGCCGAATCCCCCGCGGCTTGCCGCGGGGATGAAGGCGTTTTTCAATCGGGGGGGGTTACAAGGGGGACTGGAAGTCCCCCTTGCAGGCCCTTGTGCTTTGCCTGGACGGGATAGTTTTCCTCTCCCTTGAAGGGAGAGGACTAAGGTGAGGGTGCATATTGATTATTCCCCCTCCCCTTTATCCCCTCCCTCCAGGGGCGGGGAAGAAGAGGATTAGATCGCAAAATAAAGTATAGCAAGGGCCTGCGCAGCTTCGCATGAAGCTGCGCTAAAGATGCCCCGCGGCTTGCCGCGGGGAGGTTCACTTGGTTTTCGTGTGATTTTCGACACGTGACGTTCGACGCGTGACCTTTAACCCTTGACTAAAGCAACCAGAGATGGTATCTAATGTTTCGATGCGCAGGTTCAACGAAGTGGTCTTCGGGCCGGTTGCGTCGAATTTGCCCGCGCAACATTAGTCCTGAGCTAACAGTTTTTTAAATGAACTGATGGGTCGAAGGACTAGGTAGGCTTGAGAGGATGATCGAAAAAGATAAAAAACAGATCGGGGATTTTGGTTGGCGCTGGCATTTAAAGGTGTTGGCGGTGATCTACGCGGTTTTGTTCGTGGTTTATCTTATATTGCGTTATTACTTTAGTTAAGAGAAAGTACACTTCGCCGAGACCGCGGATAGGCGTAGTAATCTGCGTAATCGGCGGACAGCCGAAGGCTGTATCTGTGTAATCTGCGAAAAGTTCTTTTCAAAGGGTTAAAGATACAATGAGCGGTAGAACCGAAAAAAGCGAGGAGCGGAAACGGCGTGTTTTGAGCGCGGTCGTGCGCCAATTTATCAAAAAAGCGCGTCCCGTGTCCTCGGCACAGGTGGTTGGCGAATTAGGCGGGGAGACATCTTCCGCGACGATACGGAACGAGATGGCCCGCTTGGAGGAAGAAGGCCTTTTGTCAAAACCGCATACCTCGGCCGGACGTACACCCACCGAGGAAGGCTATCGTTATTTCGTGCGCGCTCTGGACAGGAAACCGCTGCTGCCCGCGTCGCAGAGGGAATATATCCTTAAATCCCTCGGTAAATCGACCAGGGACGACGATCTCTTGCGCGAGGGGACGCAGCTTTTGACCGAACTGTCACGCTTGATAAGCCTGGTGCTTTTACCCGGACTGAGGAACGATCGCCTGGCGCACGTGGAATTCATCCCCTTGAGCGAGAAGCGAGTAATGATCTTGCTGGTATTGGCGGGGGAGCAGATACGGCGCAAGGTATTACGGCATCGCCATAGCTTGCGTCGCGAAGAATTACACCGCCTCTCTGTTTTCATTATGGGTCGGTTGGCGGGGATGAAATTACGCGAGGCCAGGCGGAGCATTGAGGAGATATTGACCCACGGGGGAGATCTACCCCTGCAGTTGGTTACCGCCAGATACTTGTGCGGCGGGCTTGAGGATATGCTGGGAGAGATAAGCGATGAGTTGTCGACGCCGTTGATGTATTCACACGGCTGGTCGGAGGCGGAACAGCCGGAGTTCCATGACGCGGAATTTATGCGGCGTATTTTTCGTGTGCTTAACCAGCGGGACGTGATCAGTACGCTGGTCAGCCGGAGGATTGATCGCCAGGGAGTTAACGTGCTGATCGGAGAAGAAAACCCCTTGCCGGAGATGCGGGATTGTAGCTTGATCAGCGCTCCTTGTGCCGCCGCGGAAAATGATGATGGATCATTGGCGGTGATCGGCCCGTTGCGTATGGATTATGAGCACATAATACCGTTGGTAGAGTTTACTTCCCAAGTTATCAGTGGCAAACAGCCGACGTCACTCCGTTGAATGCCTATCCAATCCACCGACTTTAGTCGGTGGTGGGGTATGGGGGCGAAGGCCCCACACCAATTATTGTCCACCAACGAAGTTGGTGGTAGTATGTAGGGTATGAAAGGGAAAT
>JAUXIB010000088.1 GCA_030621225.1 candidate division FCPU426 bacterium | reverse complement strand
AGCTTGCTGTCCTTGTTCTTCATGCGGTGTGCTCCGTTACAGTAAGCGCATCCCCCATCACTTCCCTTCTGCGTTTCCAAAAGAGAGGGCCAGGTCTCCGCATTCCGCATTTACCGTTTGGGCTTTTCTCACCTACTTTGTTTTTGCTTCGTGCGGCCCCTACTCCCCTTCTAACATCCTACCACCTACCCCTGACAAAAACGGGGGGTCACCACCCACATCCCGCTGTGAGGACGGGGGAGGAGAGGTAGCCGCTGTAGTCGACCAGGCCGCGTGTTCCAATATCGTTCTTGTCGTAAATTATGCCGTCTATTACTCCAGTATCAGTTGTCCCCCACCAACAGTTCGTGGCGTCTATGTCGCAACTCGCACCGTTATTGAAATCCCGGCCACTACCTGCCGAATGGATATTGCAGTTGGCAAAAGAGTTTGCGAAAACCGATGAAGACCGCGTTTCCACGTTGTTGTTAATGCTGTCAATAAGATCACAGTAAGTGACGCTCACGTTCCCGCTGCCGCTGGCTTCTACGTGGACACCGTGGTCGTTGCCTATGAAACTACTATAGGTCACAATCAGCGTTCCCGTGAAATCAAAAGTACGGAGGCCACAGTTGCTGGCAACGAACCTGCAGTATGAAACCGTCATGTCTGATGCGCCGTTTAATTCTACGCCGTGCCAGAAACCGTCGACGTAGCAATACTCCATGATATTGCCGATACTGCTAGAACTGAAGGTTATATAGCTAGCTCTCACGGAAGTATATCGAGCGAAGGTTATCCGATCAGGTGCGCTTACTTGCCCTCGCCAACGGCGAACTTGCAAAAGCTCTCCCAATCACTAAAACGATAGTATCCCGCAAAGTTCCCTTGCTGTCCCCGCTCCTCCAGAGAGTCACTCGCCGCCTTTATCAGCTGATAGAGCTGGTTCTGCTCCGGGCCATCACCTAGCCCATCAACATCCGCAGGCTTTCCTTGTGCGCCAACCGTATATGCCGGATGCCGCATGTCGCCATTGTGAAACCCCATCCCAGAGCGGCTCTCAATCGAGGCTTTCAATGCCCGATAGATATACTCTACCTGAGCATCGCTGAACTTCGCCAAATCCTCCTTCGTAGTCATCGTTCTCCTCCTCTCTTCTTAAACACAATTAGACGGGGTCACTTGAACCCGAGCAAAGCACGGTTCACGGCAAGCCATTTGACCCTGTACCCTGTACCATTCGCGCTTTGCGCTCAGGTGCAGGGCAAGCCATTCACCCATTCAGGTTCACAGCATGCATTTTTGCCAAGTGCGCCTTCACCGTTTCTTTACCCTCACTTGGCCGTGCCTCCTTGAGGCACGGGGGCGCCCACAGAGGGACGCCCCTACGGTGTGACAGGTCCGCCGTCGCTCTCCGAAGCGGAGAAGCAAATATCCTTCACCCCCACCTCATTCCTCGGTGCCTTCCACTCCTATCTTCAGAAGAGGGAAAGCACGGGGTCGCCTCTGGCGCCCGGAGCCCATCAAGGGGGAGGAGGGTGCTCGCCCTCGTCCCTAAAACATGCCAATATTATCGCTGATTGCGTAGAATTTATCAATGAGTTTTGTGTATGAGAATGTACCCGAAGCGGATACCCTACTCTGCCCCCGTTTCTGTCTTCCGACAGGAAGACATGGGGGCTACGTAGGGCAAGCAGGAACCCGGATACACACATCCGAAACGGAGAACCGGCGACGGGGAGAAGCGGCGAGAATTAACTGCGCCCCTACAGGCAACTCATGCCGGCGCATTGCGCATTGCGTTCGATGGGCGCGGCATCCGCCTAATATAACATAAAAGGGAGCACGCGGAGGTGCTCCCCTACAACGGCGAGACAGATCCGCCTTCGTTATGTAGGGGTTCGATTAATCGAACCCTGGGCGCAATGAATCACGCTCCGCGACTACTGCAGCAGCTTGATGATCTCTGTATGCTTCTTCCTGATCGCGGTGTCAAGGGCCGTCGCGTTCATGAAGTTCTTGAGCTCCTTGTCGGCGCCCTGGGCGAGAAGATACTTGGCCACTGCCGTTTGCCCCTTGAAGGCGGCCTGCATCAGGGCTGTCTGCTTCGACTTGTTCTGATGGTTCAGCGCCGCACCCTTGGCGATCAAGGTCTTCACCGTGGCGAGCAAGCCCCGGTTGGACGCCCACATCAGGGGCGAGAAGCCCTTGGCGTTGACCAGGTTCGGGTCCGCTTTATAAGTGAGCAGTAACGCGGTTGTCTTTTCATCTCCCTGCTTACAGGCTTCGATCAACGCCGTCCAGCCTTTCTCTTTATAGTATTCGCCCTGGTTATCAGGGCTCGCCTTGGCTTTGAGGAGCTGTTCCACGATAGCGGCGTTCTTCTTCGCCACAGCGTAGAGCAGGGCGTTATTACCACCGATGTTCTTTATGTTCACGTCAGCCTTGCCGGCGATCAGAGAAGCTGCCACCTCGGCATATTCCTGATCAGCGGCATACATCAAGGCGGTCCATTTGGCCTTGTTCACTATGTTTGGATCGGCGCCCTTTGACAGCAGGTACTGGACTATTTCGTTGTGGCCCTCTTCCGCCGCTTCCATCACCGCCGTCCAGGAGTTGTCCCCATAGACTGCATTGATGTTCGTACCGCCTTCGACCAGCTTCTTCACCTCCGCCAGCTTCCCCTCCCTCGCGGCCAGCCGCAGCTCCTCCCCGCCGTAAAGCATTGCGCTGTTTGCCACGACGGCAAACACCAGGACCGTCAACACCGCACGAAAAGATACTCTCTGCATGTCGCTTTCCTTTCTATTTAGAAATGACGGGATCAGGTGAAGGTACAACACCATCAGTCTAACAACTTCTCCCTTCTCATACGAATTTGGATTACGTCCTCCGATACCATAAAATCAGGAGCGACTTCGTGTGCTACATACTCTAACCCGGTTGCCCCAGATTTATCCCACGCCGAAAAACCGAACTCATCCGCCAGCTTAACTGCCCGTTCAACGGCCCTCGTCAAATGATCTCCAGGAACTAACAAGCGCCCGGCAAATTCATCCGCGTGTCTTTCCACCCATTCGTATTCTTTCTCCGGTACTTGCTGAATAAATCCAATCCAATCCTCGGGAGATTTAATGTCTATCTGAGAATAAATATCCTTGTGAAGAACCAGGTGCCCCACTTCGTGCGCCAGTGAAAACCTCATCCTGTTCTGATATGATTCTAAATCAAAGTGCAATAGGTCAACAACTATAGTGGATAAATTACCGAGCAGGAGCGCATCCAAAGTCGTGTTCTCTTTAATATTTGCCAACGGTCTTATTTCTAAACCGAGTTCAAATTCAACTATTGCATCAATATCAACCGGTAGCTCATTCGACGGCCAGTTCTTTTGCCTAAATCCATCGGCGGCTTCAGTGATGGCATCAATGCTAATAAACGGAGCTTTGAAATGCTTGAAATCCACGTTAGTCTTCCTTCAACTTATCCACCAACCACTTCATTTGCTTAACTGTTGGTTTTTTACGCCTCAACGTTCTGAAAAACAACGGCAGGTGTTTTACTACATCCTTATCAGACATAATATCCGGAGGAATTATGCCCCTACCAACCGCCGCCAAGTCAAAAAGCATTTGTCCTTTTTCGCTACCGTCTTTAATTTCTAAACCAATCGCATATTTCTGAAGAGTTTCACTATCTTGCGGCGGCGGTAACAAACCACGTTCCACACGGCTATAATTTCCCGGATCAACACCCGTTCTTTTACAAAACTCCCTCAAGGTGATCCGCTTCTCCGCGCGCATAGCTTTAACAAACTCCCCAAAACGCTTTCCGACGCCCTCTCTTTTGTCCATGATGCTCGCTCCTCTCTTTGTTGTATATATATACAACACCTTTGGCCTTTTGTCAAGTGCTCCGCGCCCCTTTTTTACCCGGGCTGCGCCCCTACGAAGCGGATACAAATTAGCCGTTAGTCCAGTGGATGAATCACTAACCCACTCTCAACTTTCGGATAGAAATACGTGGATTTCTGCGGCATCCGTTCCCCGGCTACCGTTACTTTTTTCATATGCTCCATACTGACGGGATTAAGCAAAAAGGCCGCCTGGTAATCACCCCGGTCAACGCGATTACAACTTTCCAGCTGGTGCTTCTCAAAACCTATGCCCTGTTCCTTGCCCGCCCCCGCTCCATATATCTCATCCAGGATAAGCCGCTGCAAGATCGCCGTATCCAGACTCAACCACGCTTCGGAGTTCTCCCCACCCTGCTTTAGATACGCCTGCCGATCCTTTAGCCGCAAAAGAAAGAACTTCTTATCCATATATAAACCAAAGACTCCCGTTTCACCCTTGTTTTCAGCTTCCTCGCCTATACGCCGTATTACATCCGTGGCAGTCAAAGGCGGCATAATTTCCTCGCTTTCAAAATTATGCTCTATCAGTTCCGCCAACTTTTTCACCCCTGCTTCGTCTAATTTCCCCAGCAAGCGGTGTGTGGGATCGATGATCAAACCGGGATTACCCATATTTACCAGCGTCATCATCACATAATCGGAACTACCACCACCCAACTCATCACGATAGCGTAACGCCGTCTCATAACGATGATGCCCATCCGCGATTATCAACTTCTTGTCCTTAAGCAGAGCGCAAACTTGCTTAACCACCGCCGCGTCGGTCAAGCGCCAGAGGCGGTTTATCACTTGATCATCATCGCTGGTAACAAAATGCGGCTCCCCGGCCGTTGTTTCGGCCAGAAGCGCATCGACTTCCCCTTGGTTGTCATCGTAAATGGAAAAAATAGATGAATACTGCGCCTTGGAGGCAGACATCAATTTAAAGCGATCTTCCTTTGGCCCGCTAAAGGTCTGCTCGTGCGGGTGGATCACACCGGCTTCAAAAGCGTGCAATTTTACCAGGCAAACAAACCCCAGGCGTTTATGGCAACCGCGGCCGCAGCGTGACTTGAATTCCTGTTCATAGACGTAAAGACATTCGTTTTCGTCCCGACTGAATACGCCCTGATCCTTCCAGCCGTTAAACCTGGTAGCTGAATTGGCGTAAAAATCATCTTTTTCGCCCGCCAACGGCAGCGATAACCGGGTGAAATTATACTCGCTCCGCTCGCGATAGCTTTTAAGCTGTTCGGCGGAGATCACATCATAAGGCTTGGCAACCAGGCCGTTGATGTCTCCGGCCTTTTCCGTATCATACAGCATCCCTCTAAATGGTCTTATTTCCGGCATTTTATTCTCCCTCTTTTTATAATTGTGCCATTTATTCGAGACATGGATTTGAAATCAGTTACTCCTCCCCCTCGATGGGGGAGGGGATAATTGAGACAGTTATGACTAATAATACACCCTCACCAAATACAATCCCTGCGCCGGCGCTGTTGCCGGCGCCGTTTGTCTATCTTTAGCCGCCAGGATGACTTTGATCTCTGCCGGTTTCAGCTTGCCGCGGCCCGCCAACAACAGCGCGCCGACCATATTACGCACCATCTTATATAAAAAAGCATTGCCGTGAAAATAGATATTTATCTTGCCCTTGGCCGAGGTCAGATAGACGCGTTTTATCTCACGCACTTTATCTTCCGCGCTACCACCCGCCGCGCAGAAAGATGAAAAATCGTGTTTGCCTTTGAACCCGGATATCGCCCGGCGCATCGCGCCAACGTCCAGCTTGGCCGACGAGGAAAGACAGTAATCGCGTGCAAAAGGCGACGCCTCCCCGCAACGTACAACGTAACGGTATAGCTTACCGCGCGCGGAATGCCGCGCGTGGAAATCCTTGGCCACTCGGCGTACGCTTTTCACTACGACGTCTTCGGACAACAGCCGGTTTAATCGCTGTTTAAGCCAACGGCCTTCCACCAGCTTCGCGCATTTAAAAGACGCCGTCTGTCCCAAGGCGTGCACACCGGCATCAGTACGCGACGCGCCGTCCGCCTTTATTTCCTCACGGAGTATCCGCGTCAGGTTTTGTTGCAGCACCCCTTGTACCGTACGCCGTCCCGGTTGGACCTGCCAACCGGAAAAGTCACTGCCATCGTAGGCGATACGAAGTTTGTAATTATAGCTCATTTCCAAATCAGTTATTTTGTTTGCCAACAAACACCGCTTTTTACCACCGAGCCACAGAGAACACAGAGGTCACAGAGAAATTCCTTTGGATAACGGCATAAGTCGGCATGTAGGGGCGTATTGCAATACGCCCCTACTCTGTGACCTCTATAGTCTTATTCGCCTTCAAGCGTCCCGTCGAAACCAATGATTGCTCCCCTCACTGCGAAGAGTACCAGTGGTCTTTATCCAAAGACAATCCTTTTAAGTCTTTCCTCTGTGACCTCTGTGGCTAAATAGCCTTTAGCCGTTATCCAAAAAAGAAAAGAGCCGTTAACGTCGTGTCGTTGTGGTAAAAAAGACTTATTGTCCGGGACTCAGCGGCGCGGAATTCCCCTCTGCCCCGTTAATAATTGCCGTTCCAAGCTGGCAACCATCCGGGTCAAGTTAAGGTCACTAGGTTTTATCTTCTGGGCAAGCCGGTACTCCCGCAACGAGGCACGCAAATTACCAGCCTGGCCGTAATAACTGGCCAGATTAACTCGGGCCGCGAAGTTTTTCGGATTTATCTCCAGGCATTTCCTGAAATACACAACCACCGCTTGAAAATCACTAAGCCCGGCAGCACAATGTGCCATGGCAAAATAGATACTTTCGTGCGCGCGTTGTGCTCGATACAATAAGGCCTGGCGATAGTAATCCATCGCTTCGGCAAAACGCCTTTGCTTTATCAGCAACAGGCCGATGCTCTCACGCGTCAGACCATAGTTATCCACTAGCACCCGGGTATAGCGGTCCAGGTAACTGCTCTCGGCCAACGTTTGCCGCAGAACGAACCCATCCCAAATTCGGCGGTCCAGTTCTACATCTATTCCCGCCGCTTTTTCCCGCTCGTTAACCAGGCGATTAACTATTCCCTGGGGCAATGAGGGCCGGGACATAAGCCAGGGGCGCACATAGATAAATGAATAGCATATCGGCATACGCTGCTGGAGGTTAGCGATGATAACATCGGTAGCTTTCTGCTGGGGCACACCGTTACCCTTGAGCTGCGGTGTCGCCAAAAAAGGATACTCCCGCGCCAGGTCCCGACGATACCACTCGTAAGGCAAGAGCTGCACTGTAACCACCGACACGTCCGGACGCATCCCTTCAACATAATGCAAATACCACAGCGGCAGGATGTCGATATCCCCCGCGCAGAATAGCAACGCGCCCTGCGGACAACTCCTGAGAATATTTCTGCCGTAATCGTAACTGAAGTAATAACCTCGACCGTCAGCTACCGGGAAATTGCTGATATATGTCCCTGCCAGTAGAACAACAAGCAACGGCGCCACTAGCTTTTGCGCCCAGGCCTTTCTTTGACGCAGAAAAAACCACAAGAAAAATAATCCAGCACTCACCCAAACAACAAGCATAAAATAGAACGCGCTAAAAAAATTATCCAAGACCCACTCATAACCCGGATTAGGATTGGCATAGAATATGACACCGCCTAATAATAACCCGCTTAATCCCACAGAGTAGAGGGCGAAAACACGCAGCCGGCGAAAAATATAGTAGATCCCCAGCGCAGCCATACCAAGCATGAAAGCAAACAACAAATAACTAAAAACGCGGTGGTGGGCCGGATCTTGGAACTGTTCCTTGAAAACAAGCCAGAAGCGGGCCAGGTTGCGCCCCCAGAGATCCGTCCCGTGTTCAGCGCCCAGGTTGCGGTAGCCCTCCCTCATTAACACCCACTTGAATCTCTCCCAAGTATTCGGCTCGCCCCAATTGAGGAACATTTTATGCTGCGCCCGCAACGGCAAATATAACAAAGGAAGGAAACCTAGCAAAACACAACCTAGATGTCGCAATAAAACCACCGGTTTGCGCAATAGCTGCTTAAGGTATTTTGGCAACAGGAAAGCCATATAGGCAGGAACAAAAGTCAGCGCCTGCCAATGATGACTGACCGCCAAACCAAACAGGAAGAAAAAAAGCAACAGATACTTCTCCCCGCGCAAGTCGCTCACCGGCCGCCGCCGATTCAACCGCCACCACCCGTAAAGACAAAGTGTGATCGCGGCCAAAAAGAAACTATTCAGCGCGTAAATACCTCCTTTGGCGCCTATCGCCTGAAACCAAAATGTCTCAGAAAAACCGAAGAAGAGCGCCGAGGCAAACGCCCAAGCCAAAACAAACTTTCTGGTCACCAGCTTTCTCCCCGTCGTTTCCGTTTGCGCCTCGGCAAAAACCAGGTCACGACAAAAATGAAAGAAGAAGCGGGCCAGTAAGACTACCGTTAGGGCCGAAAGCATCGCCGAAAGCAGAGTTACCCGATAAGCCATACTGCCCACGGGCAACAGACAAAACATACGGCCGGCCACGGTATGCAGAGGATATCCCGGCGAGTGACCGATTGCCAGCCGATAAGCTACGCTAATCGTTTCACCGCTGTCATTGATATTAAAAGTAGCACAGAGGGTGTAAAGGAATAGGCCGTATACGGCCAGGCCAAAAATCAACCAGGGGATCAAACTACGCGCTTTTCTGCTTAATTGAAACATAATCAACGAATTTTAGCATCAAATAACCAAAGCGTCAATGATTGGAACAAGGAACGACTAATCAGCCACAGAGAACACAGAGGAACCCTCTTTGGAGCATCTGAAGCAGGCCTCTTTAACGACCTATCCACAGATTACACAGATTTCACAGATTGGTTTTTTGATAACGGCTAAAGGCTATTTAGCCACAGAGGTCACAGAGGAAAGGCTTAAAAGGATTGTCTTTGGATAAAGACCACCGGTACTCTTCGCTAGCAGGGGAACATTTCTGGTTTTAACGGTTTGAAGTTAGGGTTGAGCATAAAAATTACACCGATGATAACGAAGGAATCTGTGTAATTAGACTTTTCCAAAAACCAATCTGCTTGCCCTACGTAGCCCCCGTGTCTTCCTGTCGAAAAACAGGACTGGGGGCAGAGTAGGGTGGATCCAAAGACGTTCTTGGCGCTTCCTTGGTCCTGCAGCGGGGTCACCATCTCCCATCCCGCTTCCATTACCTCTTCTACTATCATTTGACACGATCACAGCTTAAATGCTAACATACTCCAATCATGGTTTATTTAGAAGATCGAGGGGTTACCGGGGCCTGGGATGATTGCCTGCGCAAACTGGCTAACGATGATCTTATCCCGGCAACCGTGCAGGACATCATCCGCAAAAGGGTGAATACCAATCGCAAGGACTGCACAGAAGGCAGTTGGACGGCAGAGAATTTCAATTACCTCCCCGGTGGTAAAATACTTATCGCCAATCGTGATCATAACCCATTGATCCTGGCTGCGCGCGACGCGCGCTTGGCACATGAAAAACACCGCGAATACTCTCTAGCCAAGGAAACAGTCGATGAACTCGTGGAAATTTCCGAGGAAGACAGGAACAAGGAACCAGAGGAAAAACGCGTCTTCCGCTTGACCAGGGGGGAAGGCTATATAATTACCATCTCCAGCCTGGCCACCGATAATCTGATGCGCTTCCTGGGCAAAGAAAATATCGAACCCTACCGCGATTTACTCAAAAAGCAGGGCATGCGCGCCATGCGCATTCAAGTACTGGACACATCATACCGACTCAAACAAAGAGACCCCTTCGCCAAAGCGATGTGGTTTGATGACCTCTCTTCCGGACTAGTCGGTAATACGGACCTCACGCATTATCATCCGGGCCGCCTCTACGGCGTGCCTAAGCCGTAAG
>JAUXIB010000041.1 GCA_030621225.1 candidate division FCPU426 bacterium | reverse complement strand
TTGCCAAGCTGCTGCTTGAGCCCCTGGTCGACCCAGTCCCAGATACACCCGCCGATCAAGCGCGGGTATTTCTTGATCGCCTGCCAGTATTCCTTGAGATTACCGACGGAATTGCCCATAGCGTGAGCGTATTCACACATAACAAAGGGCTTGCTTGACTTCTTGCGACCAGCGCTAACCAATTGGTCAACGGACGGATACATAGTACTGTCGATGTCAGCCACGCTGTTCATCCGCTCATAATGAAATGGCCGCGTCCGGTCAATGACCTCCATAGCCTTACGCATAGCGGAAAAATTAGGCCCCGGTCCCGCTTCGTTGCCCAGCGACCAGATGATCACCGAGGGATGGTTCTTGTCCCGCTCGGTCATGGCGACACCGCGGGCCACGTGTGCTTTCTCCCAGGCAGCTACCCGCCCCAACGTCTCTTCCTCGTACCCCATACCGTGGGATTCCACATTGGCCTCGTCGATAACATACATGCCGTAGCGATCACAGAGGTCATACCAGCGTGGGTCATTAGGATAATGACTGGTGCGCACGGTATTGATGTTAAACTGCTTCATTAATACAATGTCCTGAACCATCCGATACCAGGGGACAGCCCGGCCATGCTCGGGGTCATGCTCATGACGATTGACCCCTTTGAGCAGCAGGGACTTGCCGTTGACCAGTAAACGACTGCCCTTTATCTCCACTTTGCGGAAGCCGAAGGAACAACCTACCACTTCCACTACACGTTTTCCCGAATCCTTAAGCGTTAGCAGGACGGTATACAGATTTGGCTGCTCCGCTGACCATTTTGCCGGGTCTTTCACCTTCGCCTCAAGGTTAACGGCTCTCTCCTTCCCCACAGCAAGCGGCGCGATAGCGGCCCCGGCCAATGTCCTGCGGCCCACTTGTTTTCCCGCCGCATCCAACAATGTCACTTCCAAAGAACCAGAACCTGACTTATTCACGTCATAATTACACAGCCTGGCCGTAATCTTAAGCGTCGCGTGACGATAGCTATTATCCAGGTCAGCACGTACAAAGAAGTCCCTGACGTGAACCTTCGGCGCCGCGAATAGATATACATCACGGTATATGCCGCTCAGTCGCCACATATCCTGGTCCTCCAGGTACGAGCCGTCAGACCAGCGGTACACTTCTACCGCCACCGTGTTCGTCCCCGGCCGCAGGTAATCGCTGATATTAAATTCAGCCGGGGTCATACTCCCCTGACTGTAACCCACTTCTTGTCCGTTGATCCAGAGATAAAAGGCGCTCTTTACGCCGGCAAAATGCATGAATACCTCCCGTCCCAGCCAGTCGGCTGAGATGCTGAACTCCCGCCGGTAAGAGCCAACAGGATTGGGCAGCCTGGCCTTGGTCCAGTCAGAAGGAACTTTGCCCATTACCCGCGGCGGATTTTTCTTGAACGGGTATGTGACATTCGTATATATTGGCGTGCCGTAACCATGCAGCTGCCAGTTGGCGGGCACGGGGAGCTTTGCCCAGCGGCTTACATCGTAGTCCAACTTATAGAAACCCCTGGGCCGGTCCTGGGGCCGTTTGGACCAGTGAAATTTCCAATCCCCGTTGAGCGACTTGTAATGCTCTGAGGCCGAGCACATTTCCCGCCCCTGGTCGTCACGCCAGTTCTTTATCGCCTGCCAGGCGGCCTTGGCGCTGGAAAAAGGCACGGCAGTACAGTGTCCCGCTTCCTTGTTCTGGCCGATCATTCCCGGGTTTTCCCAGTCCTTGACGGCTGATGCCTGGGCGACGCAGCTTGGACGGCGTTTCCTATCCTTAGTCGTATTCATTTTATGTCTGCTCTTTGATTACAAAATCCTTAATTATAGTACCATTGGATTTTCGAGGATACAACATCTGATTCTTTGCGGAATAAGAATCCCTGCGGAATTCTTGTTCCGAAATGGGCTTGTGTATTTTGACCCACGGAATAAGAAGCCCCGGGCAAGCAGGTAGGGGCGGTTCGCGACTTGTCCGCCGTCATGTCAGCCATAGCACCGAGGGGACGAAGGCTGAAGTCCTTGCCGGAGGCGGAACCGCCCCTACGTAAGGCCTCAGTTACGGGGGGGGCTGCACGCGCAAAAGACCTGTAGGGGTTCAATTTATTGAACCCTAGGGCGCGATCAATCGCGCCCCTACATGCTAAAAAAACAGGGACAGAACCCCTTTGCAGGTGGTATCTGTCCCTGTTACTTATCAATGGGAAACATGAAGAGCTATGAGCCGCGGAGCGGTAAATATCTACTTCAAGATCCGATTACTTCGTTCGTCTACCTTAGGCCTTCTTGATGCCTACAGCGCGCGGACCCTTGGGGCCCTGTTCTACCTCGAACTCTACGCTGTCGCCTTCCTGTAAAGAATCAAAGGCTACATCCTGGCAAGCCGAACTGTGGAAGAAAACCTCTTCCCCGCCTTCCGAGTTGATGAACCCGAAACCACGGTCACTGATGACCTTCTTTACCGTTCCCTGCATGTTTCCATCTCCTTATAGTTAAGAACTCGTATAGGATCCTTTCGAGAAACACATTGTCTACCCGAAATCCCATAACTAGAAGAGGCATTATGACTGATTTTACGACGAACGTCAACCTAATACTGCTATTAGTCGACAATAATTATCATCCTAATTTAATGGCCAATTACGCATAATTTACCGAAATATAGCCTATTAGAGGCTGTCTAGCAATACACATCATTTCAACAATATATCGTCTTTTGCGCAAAAACATAAAAACGTTGCAAAAAAACGCCCTGCGACAAGCATGTCCCTCTTGTTTCTATCATATTGACTCTGCCGTCCTACGATGATACTATCAACTGGCAATTATTCATGAAAGGAATCGATATGCTCAACAAAGCTGCGCAATGCTCCCGCTGTGATACCCCGCTGACCGGCAATGAGCAAAGATGTCCCAATTGCCAAAAACCACTGGTTGCAACCACTCCCGCCCTGTCCCAGCGGCCCGCAAACTGCCCGGTATGCAAGATCCCGATCTACCCGGCCAAGATGGCCGACTTGGAAATATTACACTGCGCAGAATGCGAAGGCACCGCTTACCAACGCGAGACCTTGATGCGCATGCAACCAAACTCCCCCAAGGAAATAGAAATAGGCGCTATGGAACGAGACCACAAGACGCCGCCCTACTTTGAACCGCGTGACAAACCGCCGTTCCTCGGCTGTCCCTTCTGCTCAAAACGAATGCAGGAAAAACGTCTGGGGCCGATGTCCGTAGATATCTGTGAAAAATGCAAAGCCATATGGCTGGAAGGCACGCAATCCAACCAGATCAATGAAATACTAAGCCCTTATAAAACACAGTCTATGAGTCAAGCCAAAGGCCGCAGATCACGGCGATAATATTCTAAATCCTTGAAAAGAGAAAAACATGAAAGAATACTCTGTTTTCCAAGCCCCCCTTTTATCTTTCTATTCGAAAGAACTATATCGTGACGTTGGCAAGAACTGGACCGGTCCCGGATTTGGCTACCTGATACTGGTGCTGGCAGTCTGCTGGCTCTTCTCTATGGGCAAAATTGGCGCTGGGCTGAATAAGTTTTTTAATGAGGAAGCCCCCAAGTTAATAGAACAACTCCCTGAAATCAAGGCGATCAAGGGCGAGATAACTATAGAAGAAGCTCAACCATATTTCATCACAGACACTGAAACAGGAAAAACCGTAGCGATCATTGATACTACCGGCAGTATTACTTCACTGGAGGGAACGGAGGCCAAAGTACTATTGATGAAATCAGAATTATTATATAAAAAGGACGAAACGCAAACCCAGAGCTATGACCTATCTACCCTTGAGGAATTCACCCTTACTCAGGAAATAGTCTTCTCCTGGATGAAGCTCGCCAAAGCGCTACTCTTACCTATCATCTATGTTTCGGCGCTCCTATTCTCTTATCTACTGCGCATCCTGCAGGCACTGATCTACGCTTTGTTGGGAATGGTTTTTACTTCTGTTCTCAAGACCAAGCTGCCTTACGAAACGCTGATCCGCCTGGCGATAATTGCCGTAACCCCGATGCTGATCATCAAAACAGTCATTGGTATGGTTGGCTTGGAAATTCCCTGGGACGGCTTATGGTATTTCCTGGGTGCGATGGGATATTTGTTCTTTGGGGTGAAAGCGGTTACGGAAACAAACAAAAAGAAGACCTTGAAGCCCGTAGCTCGTAGCTCGTAGCTTCCGCCTTCGCAAAGGCTACGGCGGGACCCGCAAGCCGTTCCCCGTATCCAGTATCCTGTGTTCAGTGTTCCCCGGACCGCTTACTCAATCGTTACCTTAACAATCTTATCCCCCTTGCGGATCTTGTGCACAACCTCCAGCCCTTCGATCACCTGACCAAAAACAGTGTATTGCCCGTCCAAATGCGGCGTGTCACCGTGGCAGATGTAGAACTGGCTGCCAGCGGAATCCGGATCGGCCGAGCGCGCCATGGCCACGGTACCCTCCACATGCTTTTGCTTATTGAATTCCGCGTCGATGCTGTACCCCGGGCCGCCCGTGCCCGTACCCTTAGGACAACCACCCTGGATCATGAAGTTGGGAATCACACGATGGAAGATCAAACCATCATAAAAACCCTTCTTGGCCAACTTGATAAAATTTTTCACTGTCTTAGGCGCATCCTTGGCAAAGAATTTGAACTTGATCACGCCTTTCTCGGTTTCGATCACCGCTATCTTGCCCAAAGCTTTTTTACCCTTCTTGGCCTCTTTTTCTTTATCCTCAGCACAGCCGCCGCTAATCACACCGAACAGTAAAAACACGCTGGCAATAGTCAGTATCCTGCCAAGAAACATTCCACTCATTTCTCTATCTCCTTGTTTGAATTTTCGATAATAATACCATAACCCATCCCAAAAGTTGTTCAAAAAGTTGTTCTTATTCTTTTTCTTTCTTGCCCTTAACAGGCAATTCTGCTACTTTGCCTTAATGTCACTACCAAAAGAAAAAACCCCCGAGGAACACCTCGACTACCTCGAGTCAAGCAACAAATTCTTCCTCTGGTGGGCTTGGAAACGTGTCAAGGATGACCCCGCTCTCAAGCTCGCCGATATCATTATCAACGAGACCGATTTCGCCCGCCGCACGCTCAACCCCTTCAGCCATTACGACGACCCTGACAATTCGGTCGCCGAAGCCCGGGTGGAACTGCTGGCGAAAATCGAAGGAATACATCAGGATACCGCGGGCGAAAAGACCTCCCAGGCCTTTGAGGAAAACTGCAACGAGCTCTTGAAACCACTATACCGGGAGCGCCTCGAAAGAGATATGCAGAACCTGACCACAGGCGACTACTGCAAGGGCTACCAGTGCGGCAACCTGCGCCACGAGGGCAAAACGCAGTCGGAAGCGCCCCAGCGCATGTTCTTTCACATCGCCAACGTCCGCTACCCCGGCTCGCTCTTTGACAATCCCAAGGATTTGCCCGAGAACTTTACCCGCTTAATGGACTACGGCGAGCAGGAACTCAAGGCCACCGAGATCTGCACTACCACCTGGCTCAATTCTCACCCCCGCTGGCTGGAGCTGTTCCCCCAGTCCTGGCAGGAGCACATGTCCAAGGCGCTTGAGTTGGGCAACCACCTCGGCACCTGGGGGCAATTCATTACCGCGCGGCAAACCTTTAACCACAAGCTGGCGGCAAAAATGCGCGAGACGGGGGAACTGCCCTTTGACATGAAATCGTCCTGGTGCACGATCGAAGAAATGCGGCAGCAGCTTAGCAAGAATTGCTTGTAGGATACGTCCATACGTTGTTTGTGAATTATGCGGAGATTTTTGTAAGAGTGTATTGCACCCTTCGGGCACTACGATATATATGTGCTAGTTGCAATACGCCGCTACACTGATATCGACTAGCGACTTCAGAACACTCTCAACTTGCGCAGCTCCTCCTCCAGGTTCGGCGTCAGAATTCCCTCGCCCCTGGCCGCGCGCAACTCCTCCACCGTCCAGAACTTCCCATCATCTATTTCATTTGGATCATGCCGAAAGGGGCCTTCATCTTCCAGCAGGTAGGTGCGAACATGTTCGGTTTCCACCGAGCTACGCCAAATATAATCATGAGCGTGTTCTAGTCTTGAAGCGTCAGGCAACGAAACACCCAACTCCTCCGCCAGCTCGCGCAACGCGCCCTGTTCGTAATCCTCGCCGCTGGGCAGATGACCGCCAACTGAGCTATCCCACTTTCCCGGCTGGATTTTTTTACTCGCGGTACGCTTCTGCAAATAATACTCGCCCTTTGCATTACAAACCAGTATATGCACGGCGCGGTGCCGCTTGTCAGGATCGCCATGGCATTCGCCGCGCTTTATCGTGCCGATGACGGCGCCCTGCTCATCCAACAGGTCAAGTATTTCGTTCTCTTTGTCGATTTGGGTCATGTTGTCGGCCAGCCTTCGGCTGGTGGCGGGCGCAGAGGCCCGCCACTACGTTACTGGGAACACAGTACACGGAATACTGGACACTGGGGCAATCGCACACGTTTCCCTGTGTTCTGTGTCCCGTATCCGGTGTTCCTACACAATAATAATCTCCTCCAATGTGCGCTTCGGCACATGGTGAACATCATTATCGTCCCGATAATAGGTAATATCCCCACCCATCTTTACATCCTCCAACACCACCTTCTCGCCGGGCACGCCCAAGGCGATGACCAGCATGATCTTATACCACTCAGGAATACCTAGCTCCTCGCGCAGCGGCTCCCGTTTAATAGAACCGATCATACAAGCACCCAGTCCCTGCTCCATCGCACCTAGCACAATGTTCTGCGCGGCGATGCCGTCGTCAACGTAGAAATTCTCGCTTATCTTAGTATCCCCAAGTATGATGATGTAGGCAGCGGGACGTTCCCCGGCCGCCGGACCATCCCAATCCCTAAGGCTGGCCGCCCAGGCCAGGTGGGGAAAAACACGCGCGTTCTTTTCTGCATCCCAGGAGAGGATATATTTCAGCGGTTGCTGGTTGCCCGCGGATGGCCCTAACCGCGCCAGTTCCACCAGCTCTCGCAGAAGCTCTTCGCTTATCTTCTCCTCCTGCTTGAATCTCCTGTAACTCCGTGTCTTGGTTATTAGTTCTTTAAGCATTATCACTCCTCCTCGCGTTCGTATTGCGTATTGAGTATTGGGTATTGCGTTGGCTTTTACCTTTTCCCCACCTACCACATACTACCTACCACCTACCAATCTGGCTCTCTGCAAACCGATGATCGCACTCGAAATATATACCGCGTCCGCAGCCAACAAGTCCTTTCGCTTTAACACCTTCTCCCTCACCTTTCCCCGTTTGACCAATCCGCGCCGTACAATGCCGTTCAGCAATCCACATTCCAGTGGCGGTGTGTAAAGACGCCCTTTTTTTTCTATATATACGTTAGTTCTGGCGCCCTCAGTCAACTCGCCCTGTTCGTTGAAGAAGAGAACATCAAAGAGCTCTTTCTTTGCCGCGTTGATGCGCTCTCGCTCATATAGTTCCCTGTTCGTAGTCTTATGATAGAGAAAGGGGTCATCGCCGTTCGTTTTATACTTAGCTATGCCTATGCTGTATTCCGCTGCCGCCTCGCCACGTTTCTCGTCGCTTAGCTCAAACTCCCCGTTTTTGCCTACCAGCAGGCGTATCTTATATCGCCCCCTGCTCAGCTTGCTCACGTGGCGCTTGAGCGCTTCCTTTATCGCCGCCAGGGGCAAGATAAAACCAAAATAATCCGCCGATTCCTTGAGCCGCTTCATATGTTGTCCCAAGCGTTTAAGACCATTATCGTAAAGCAATGCCTCTATCAGTTTGAACTCGGGGCGCGACGCTCCCGTGAGGAAGCTCCCTTTTAGTTTCGCTTCGGCATATTCGTCCGCGGCACGCGAGTCGGAGACAATACCGCCACCCACCCCCAGCTCGCCCTTCCCGGCTTCGAGTAACACTGTTCTGATCGCAACGTTAAATTTCGCCGAACCGTCCGGAGCAAAAAAACCAATTGCCCCTGTATATATCTTTCTCTCTTCCCGCTCCAAAGTACGCAATATTTGCAGGCAACGTATTTTTGGCGCGCCGGTCACCGAACCAGAGGGAAATACAGCTTTTACCAGCTCAAGCATACCGGTCCCCCGTTTCAACTTGCTCTCAATAGTTGAGGTCATCTGGAACACAGTCGGATATTGCTCCACCTCAAACATCTTTTTTACCTTTACCGAACCGGGGCTCGATACCCGCCCGATATCATTACGCAATAGATCAACGATCATCAGATTCTCGGCTCGGTTTTTCTCGTCGTTGGACAAAAAACGACGGTTTGTTTCATCTTCCGCCGGGAACCTCCCCCTTTTAACAGTTCCCTTCATTGGCCTAACTCGAATACGGCCTCTATTTATAGAAAAGAAGAGCTCTGGTGAAGCGGAGATAATGTGATGATTTCCAAAACGGGCAAAAACATTATAAGCCGCCTGTTGTTTCTCCTTCAAATCCTGATATAACCCAAGCGCTGAACCGCGAAAGCCAAACTTATACTTGATCGTATAATTCGCCTGATAGATATCGCCTGCGGCTAAATGACGTTTTATCTTCGCTATGTTCCGAGCGTACTCCTTATAGCCAACATTTAGTCGCAGGTCCCGCGTCCCGTACTTGCCCTCCGAAGCTTCAGCGAAGGATGGTCCCGTGCTTGCCCGCCGAAGCTCCCGCGAGGGAGGGTCCTGCAGCCCAAGTCGCTTGATCACAGGCCGATCATAAGCGCAAAAGTAAGCATAAGGAAAAGTAACTCGTGGTAACGGGCCAGCCGCACGCTCAAGCAAATAACCAAGTTCATAGCTGAAAAAGCCGGCCAGATAATAGCGCTTTCTCAACTCCTCCAGGCGAGAAAAGAAATCCTCCAACTTATCAGGATTTTTGAGAACAAGCACCTCTTTTGGATGTTGGAAGTAATACGACAGGTAATTCTCCCGGTCTGTTTTCACCGTCTCAAACCAGAAAAAATTATTTTGGCAAGCGGAGCTTTTCATCAATTAGTAATATTATATTTACAATCAAACCCATGGCGGCTTTTCCAGCAGCAGCGCGTCAAATTCCGAGATAAGCCCGCTTTCGTAATCGCCCGCATAATTCCCGGCAATAAATTTATCCAGTGCCTCCTCCAAAAACCTTTGCCATGATTCCGTTTCTTTTTCCGCCAGGATGGGGTAAAACAAGACGCCATTAGCGTGCGCCGCTTGCAGATCATCGAGCGAGTCACCAACCATCAGCATGCGGTCCTGCTGGTACTTCCCCTGCGTGGCGGCGGCAAGATGCGCGCTTTTACTGCCCATCTCCTGGCCCACGATCAGCCGCACATTGTCCGCCAGCCCGCTTTCCCGCCACTCACGGCGTAGCGCCTCGTCAGGAGTCTGGGACACCACTATCAGATCAGCCAGAGCAGCAGCTTTCTCCAGGCTTTCGCGCGCGTAGGGAAAGGCTGGCACGGCGCGGACTATCTGCTCGACCACCTGATTAACCTTCTCGCTCCAAGCCAACGCGTTTTTCAGCTCCGCTTTTGCCCCGGCATCCGCGGCCCCGGCAATCGCCTGTTTCAATCCGTCATTGGAAAGCGTGCTCTCAGGATCATCCACCCAGGCGAAATAATGCGGCAGGCGCGGCACCTGAAATCCCCGGGCCTTTACCAGCGGATGACCGGGTAATAACTCACCAATGACGCGCTTTGTCGCCTTGTGCCGGTTGATACCACGCGTTTTAGAGGATATATCGGAGAATTCTTTGCATTCGCGCGCCGCCTGCGCCACCGGTTGCAAACCAAAATAAGCTATCGTCCAGGGAATAAAACACTCGCGCTGTTTGATACTCATCGTATCAAAGACGGACCCATCGGAATCGATGCCTATGAAGAAATCCTTCTGCGGCTTGAAACCACTTAAAGCGTTGGCAGAATCCCCAGCCATTTCATCCTCCCTATCATGCTGACATATCCTTGAATCAGCGTAATCTGCGCCAACAATCAGCGTTTATCACCAGTGAATTCTGTCAGATTTACGCTATCGCGTCAAGGATTAACCTGCCTAGTTGTCAGGTTCGTATCTGGTATCTCGCATCTAGTATTTAGTTCTGCAAACGGCGTCCAACGTCGCACGCCTGCCCTACATAGCTTTAGCGAAAGAGGAAGCGAAGTAGGGTCTAACGTCGCCTATAACATTCTGCATTTTGCTTACTGCCCCCCGTCCCCTAACCACCGACCACCGTTTTCAGCGTTCATAATTCAGAACTCAGAATTCTTTTATTATGCTATCATTGTTGCAGGTGGTGTTTGACCATATATCAGCTTTTGACCCGCTGGAAAACTGATGCCGGAAAAGAAAGCCAAAAAAGGCGATCGCGTTAAAATACATTACACTGGCAAGGTGGCCGACGGCACCATCTTTGACTCCAGCAAAAAACATGGCCCACTGCAATTCACGCTGGGACAAGGACAAGTGCTCCCCGGAGTAGACGAAGCGGTGATCGGCATGCGCGCAGGAGAGAAAAAAACCGTCAAGCTTCCCGCCAAAAAAGGTTTTGGTTTACCCCGGCAGGACTTGATCATGGAGGAAGACCGCACCGCACTCCCCTATAATATTAAAAAAGGAGAGACGCTACAGGTCAACTCGCCTAACGGCAAAAAGTTTTTCGCTACCGTCACGAAGCTGGGCAAAGATAAAGTCAAACTGGACCTGAACCATTTGTTAGCCGGGAAGACGTTGGTTTTTGAGATTGAGCTACTTGAAATCGTTTAGACGGAGGAACGACTTTATCCACAGATTTCACAGATTACACAGATTGGTTTTTAGATAACGACGGAGGAAAACCTTCGCTAACAGGGGAACATTCTTAATCTTAACGGGTTTAAAGTTGGGGTTAAACATAAAAATTATACGGATAATAATGGAGGAAAATCGGTGTAATTAGACTTTTTAGTGAGCGGGTTTGCGTATTCTATGGATGAGTCGGTTAAGAAAGCTCGATTTAAAGGCTCCAAAGAGAGGAATCTGTGAAATCTGTGGATAGGGTTTAGTCGTTCGTCGTGTCGTCGTGGTGAAAGTACGGTATTTGCTTGTAAACAAACCAACTGATTTGGAGACGAGCCCAACTTTTTAACCTTTAACCAATGGTGTTTACCCATGCCTAATAAATACGATATTAAAAACCTCGGTGGCGCTAAACACAAATCCGCTCTCCCCGCCGCTTCCTTCGTCAAGGACGACCGGCGTATCCTGGTTGACCCCTCGCTGCCCCGCAAAGGTAAGGGCGCACCAGCTTCGTTAGAGCAGGCTGGTCCCCGAGCTAAACTGTTTTTCGAAGCGGCGGCAAGCCGCATAGGCATTGTCAGTTGCGGCGGACTCTGTCCGGGCATCAACGACGTGATTCGCGGCATCGTTATGGTCGCCTGGCACCGCTACGGCGTACGCGATATCCTCGGCTTCCGTTACGGCTATCAAGGACTGATCGGTGCCAAGGCGGCCATCCCAACGCCCCTCACCCCGCAGATAGTGGAGAACATCCATAAAGCCGGCGGCACAATGCTCGGCACCTCGCGCGGTGAGCAAGACCCTAAATCCCAGGTGGATTATCTGGTAGAAAAGAAAATCGATATGCTCTTCGCCATCGGCGGCGACGGCACCCAGCGCGGCGTAATGGATATCAGCCGCGAGATAAAAAAACGGAAACTGCCCATCGCTATCATCGGCATACCCAAGACCATTGATAACGATATCCTCTACACAGAACGCTCGTTTGGTTTTGAGACCGCGGTAGCCGCCGCCCAAGCCGCCATTGGCGGCGCACATCGCGAAGCGCGCGCCGTGCGCAACGGCGTTGGTTTGGTCAAGCTGATGGGGAGAGAGTCCGGCTTTGTCGCCGTGCAGGCCTCGCTGGCTTCCAGCGACGTCAATCTGGTGCTGATCCCCGAGGTGAAATTCTCTGTTGAGCGGCTGCTGGCCTGGCTAGAGGAACGTCTGCGCCGCAAAGCCCATGCTGTGATCGTAGTCGCTGAAGGCGCAGGACAAGACCTGGTACCGGCCGCAAGTACTGATGCCTCAGGCAATAAAAAACCGGGCGACATCGGCCTCTACCTCAAGCAAGCCATCCTCGCTCGATCGACTATCGGCTATCGGCTATCGACCGTGAAGTATATAGACCCTAGCTACATCATCCGTAGTCAGCCAGCAAACGCCGATGATTCCGCCTACTGCTTCCAGTTGGCGGAAAACGCCACGCATGCCGCCATGACCGGCCGCACCGCGATGGTAGTCACTCTCTTAAACGGGCATTTCGTCCACGTACCCAGCGAATTAGTGGCCAAAGGCCGCAGAAAAGTCGACCCCAGGGGACCACTCTGGCAGAGCGTGCTGAATAACACCGGGCAGCCAGACCTGTAAAGACACACCATCCAACGCCTGCCCTACGTAGCCCCTGCGGCTGCTTGTCAGCAGACAAGCGCAAGGGCGAAGTAGGGTCTAACGCTTGCCCTACGTAGCTTTAGCGAAGTAGGGTCCAACGCCTGCCTTACGCCACAAAAGTAGACAGTAGGCAGTAAATCGAGAATTCATAACTCCTATGACCTTCCGATGTTTGACATCTTAATTATGCGCTTGCCCGCTTGCTGATTTTCCTATAACCTTGGGAGTATAAGCAAGCAAAAAACATCCATGCGTTCAAAAAAATACCAAGCAAAATACTACCCCTTTGATCCAGCGCTTAACGCCGACTCTAACTGGTCCCTCTCCACCGGCCCAGACGGGCGTATCTATACCGCGGCCTGCTCCGAGCACAAGCCCGGCTTCTCCGCCACTATCGTGCGCTATGACGCTGAAAACGATCGCCTGGAAAACCTGGTCAACGTGGCCGAAGCCCTGGGCGACCTGCCCTCCTCCGGCCGGGCCACCCAGTGCAAGATACACTACTCCTTTGTCCCCTCTCAAGATGACGGCATCCTTTACGCGGCCACCCATCTCTCCGGCCCACCCCTGGGCGAGAATTACTATTCCCCCTGGAACTCCTGGTACGATGATAAAAAAGCCTTCCTCGGCGCAGGATTAATCGCCTGGGACACAAAAAACGATGACGTCCTCTGGACGGATATCTTTATTCCCCGAGAGGGCTGCCGCTGTCTCTGTCTGGACGAGGAGCTAGGCCGACTCTATGCCATAACCTATCCACGTGACCACTTTGTCAGCTATGACCTAAAAAAACGCAAACTAACCGATCACGGCCGCCTGGGGTCGGTCAATTCCCAGGTCATCTTTCTAGACCAACAGGGACGGGCCTACACTACCGGCGACTACGGACGCCTGGTGCGCTTCGACCCAAAGCGAAATCGCCTGGAGGAGCTGCCCATAACCCTGCCCCATCAGCATTACCAAAGCGGCTGGCACTCTGTGCTTTATGACGCCGTAGCCGCGCCAGACGGCAAGTGCATATACATGTCCACCTGGATCGCCCGGCCACATTTGATGCGTTTCTGGCCGGAAGAAGGAAAATACGGGCGCTTGGAGGATTTAGGCAGCTTGACCCAGGAACGCGACGAGACGCTGCCCTTTGATACCTTTCTCGACCACGCGGGAGGGCTGGTCTTTGGCGCTGACGGCAAGCTGTACTATTGCGCCTCGCGCTGGCCGCAAAAGATAAACCATTCGCTCGAAGATACAAAAGGCGAGGCCTACGCTGCAGTTATCAGCATGGACACAAAAACTCTTGCGCAAAAGGAGGTGGTGCGCTTACAGAGAACAGACGCGCCGGCGCAATACATCTCGCGCGGCGCACGTGACGCAGCGGGTAACCTTTACTTCGCCCACGTCGGCCAGCAGCCAGTTGGTTTCTTCAAGGTGTCTATGGGGGTGAGGGGGAATGATAATCATATGCCGTTGAGGGTTTGGGGATGAAGCGAGTATTTAGTATTTGGCCGCTAGCTTGTTTAATATCGGTTAGTCCCCGTAGGGGGTATATGGTATTTAGTCGCTTCTCCATAGGCATACTAAATACCAAATACTAACGACCAACGACCAAACATTTATGGTAAACAAAAAACCAAATCTCGGACAAAAACTTGAAGCACGCCCCTACCACCTGCACCACAGCGCCTTTATCAACCAGGGGCAGATGATCGCGCTGGAACTCTGCTTCCCCGGCGCCAGTGCGCCGCTGGATCCGGACGATAGCTACCTCAGTTGCCTCGCGCCCGGACCACACCGGGCCGTATACGCCGGCAGCTCAGGCCGCGCGGCGCACGTGGTTGTCTCGATGCTGCACAGCGTAACCGGCTTCGTCTTCGACCTGGGCGCAATAAAAGGCGCCAAAGAATGCGTCGCGCTCCTGTCGGGAGAGAACAAGCTTTACGCCTGTCTAAACGGCAGCCGAAACGGCTTCATCGTCGAACACGACTATCTGGCCCTGCCACCGGATTGCTTTCAAGAATGGTGGTTCCGGCGCACCCCTTATAAACGGCTGACATCAACCGAGGGGAAAATAAGCGGCGCGGTCATCGCTCCCTGCGGCATAGTCGGCACGGATGAAGCGGGGCCTTTTCTGATAAACAAAACATTGAAACTAAAGCGGCTCAAAGGGGAAGGGCTCTCATCGCCGCTCCGCTTACTGGTCAACGCTGACGGAGCGGTATACGGACTGGACCGGCAAGCCCTGTGGCGCTTGTCTGCGCCAGGCATTCTTAAAAAGCAGGCAATCCTACCGCGCGGCTGTTGGGATAAAGACCTGGCTCGCTTCACCACTTCGCCCGACGGGAAACGACTCTTCCTGGCGGACGACGAAGGAAGACTATCGGGATTCAATCTTGTTAAGCGCAAGTTCTCACGCCTGGGCAGGACGCCACTCACACCTGTAAGCTGTCTGGCAGCCGTTGCCGACGGCAGGCTCTTTGGTTTCTGCGGAAATGAAATACAACACCTCTTCTGCTGGCAGCAGAAAAAAGGGGTACACGACCTGGGCATCGCCGTGTCGGTGATCGGCCGCCGCCGCTACGGCTACCAGTTCGCCGACGCCCTTACCGGACCTGACGGCCGCATCTATTTCGCGGAACGTGATCGCGGCGGACACCTGTGGGTTTACTTCCCGGCAGTCGTTGGTCGTTAGCTTGCCCTACGTAGCTTTAGCGAAGTAGGATCGCTGGTATTCAGTATTTGGTATTTAGTCGCTTATTTATGGGCATACTAAATACGGTTCTTCTCCGATTTAGTTGGTGGCAAGAAGTCGGAAGGGATATCTAACCACAGAGCCACAGAGTTCACTGAGGAACACCTTGGGAGAAAGCTCTTAGGATAACGACAAGAAGCTTTCTCCGTAATGAGGGTAGCAATCATTGATCTCAAGGAAGCACTTGAAGGCGAACGAGACTACAAAGATCACGGAGAAACGACCAAAAACAATCACTACCATGCGTCTCCCCCCTTGAGGGGGGAACGAGATCCAGGAGCGAAGCGACGAAGAGGGGGGATGGATTCCTCCCACAGATTACACCCGCCTTCGTCAAGGGCTACGGCGCGGCAAGCAGATTGGTTTTTAGATAATCCTTCGGCAGACTCAGGGCTGACAACCAGATACTAACAACTAGATAGCAAAACGCTTCGCGGCAAGCCGCGGGGCATCTTTAGCGCAGCTTCATTCAAAGCTGCGCAGGCCCTTGCTATACTTTATTTTGCAATTTAATCCTCTTCTTCCCCGCCCCTGGAGGGAGGGGATAAAGGGGAGGGGGAATAATCAATATGCACCCTCACCTTAGTCCTCTCCCTT
>JAUXIB010000143.1 GCA_030621225.1 candidate division FCPU426 bacterium | reverse complement strand
CGGTATAGCAAGGCGTAACCCCAAGGTTGATAGCTCTTGGCAAAAGTAGTCAGCAGATCGTTCTGGAACAGGGCCGGATCTTGAAACTGGCGCATCCAGTAAATAAACTGGCGCACATCGTCATTGATAACGTACCAGTTAGTCAGCGCCGGCCATTGAGAATAGATGGCCACGGCCAAAGCCAATGCCGGGGCGCAGACCTCGCTGACAATATTTGAATGCTTTTTTATTCCGTTCCAGAGTTTGTTCACATTTATGTGTCAAGGAATAGAGGGCCTATCCTTACAGCCGGTCCCCTGCCGGTTTCCTCTTTTCGGCCCGGCGCCGCTTGGCGCTGCGTCTCTGCCAGGGGTTCTTGGCGGCGTCATGGGGGTTTTTCTTACCTGCCCGTTCCCCCCGGTCCGCCCGCAGAATTCTACGCTGTCTGGCCAACGCCTGGGCCGTGGGTCTGTTTGTCTTAACGACAGGCGCCGGGGAATTACCGGCATACTTGAACCCATCCAGTTTCCGGCGGGGGAAACTACATTTCACCAGACACTCGATGCTTTTGATCAGCTTCTCCTCTGATTGATCCATCAGCGTCAAGGCCTCCCCTACCCCACGCGCCCGGGCCGTGCGCCCCACCCGGTGAATATAGTCGCCGGGCACCAGCGGCACATCAAAATTGACCACGTGGCTGATCTTCTCAACATCGATGCCCCGGGCCGCGATATCGGTAGCCACCAGCACCTGGATCTCTTTCCGGCGAAAGGCATCCATGGCAATCGTCCGCTGGTTCTGGGAACGGTTGGAATGCAGCACACCCACCCGATACTTATTCTTAGCCAGATCCTGCGCCAGCTTATTCGCGCGATGCTTGGTGCGCGTAAAGACCAGTACCGAGCGCATACGTCCCGACTTGAGCAATTGCAGCAGGAAATCTGCCTTCTGCTTCTGGCGCACCGGATAGAGCGTCATACTGATCCCCTCCGCCACCCCACCGGGATTGGGAATATCAACGCGACGCGGGTCACGCAGCGCGAAGTCAGCTATCCGGCGCACCTCAGGATTCAGCGTAGCCGAGAAAAGATGCGTCTGCCGCGCGTGATTAACCTGTAGGATCAAAGCGCGCACGTCGGGCAAAAAACCCATATCGAACATCCGGTCGGCTTCATCGATCACCAGCTGTTCCACCTGGCGCAGGCGGAAACTCCTCTGCCGCAGGTGATCGAGCAGACGGCCCGGCGTGGCCACCAGTATCTGGGCCGCGGTCACCGCCTTCTTCTGAGGATTGATGTTCACGCCGCCGATCACTACGGCCGCCTTGTAACGCGTAAAGCGCCCGGCCTCACGCACCGTTTCCGCCACCTGGGCGGCCAGTTCCCTTGTTGGCACCAGCACCAGGCCGCGCAAACCGTTACGGTGATTATTCAACATATGGTGCAGCATCGGCAGCACAAAGGCCAGCGTCTTGCCGCTGCCCGTCTGAGCACAGCCCAACACATCGTGCCCGGCCATCGCCAGCGGGATCGTCTTCTCCTGGATAGGCGTCGGCTGCTCAAAGTTCAGCGCCTTGATAGCGCGGCCCAAACTGGGATGCAATTTAAAATCGTCAAAGGACATTTCTACTCCTATTCGCTGATTGCACAGATAGCTAGCCGTCGCCATCTCCGCAGATTACGCTGATTAAGCACTACATCCTATTCGCTGATTGAATAGTATACAGCAGACAGTATACAGGATACTGGGAGCTTAGGAAGGAATTCTGAATTATGAGTTATGAATTGCGATAAGCAGTAGACGGTATACGGGCACAACATGCCGTGCCCCTACTTAATAACTACTATCTTGCCACTAACTCCCCAAAGGAAACAAGACGGGATACTTATCCACATATAGTTCTATCTCTTCCTTGAAAAAGAGAAACATTTGGTCGTAATGACCTTCGTAGCAATGGAACAGATAAAACAAAGCAAGCAAAGCCAGGGTAGCAATAAGTGAATTAACGCAGATCAAAACATAGTGATTTAGCTGTCTCTTTCTCCCGCTAAATCCAAGAACGGTAAGACAAGTGATCAACCAAGCAAGACCGCTGTAAAGTAAAAACCACCAAAATCGCGCCGATAATAAAGGACGAAACCACAGGAAGATATATATCGGTTTAACGGGGAAGCCTGTCTTTGGTTCGGGAATACCCCTGATTTGTGGATAGGAAAAAACGATACAGGCTAAAACCAACCAGGCAAGAAACGATAACAAACACCACTTCAAATAATGTGGTTTAAAATACCGCCAGGGTTTCAACAGTAAACAGAAAACGATGGCAGCAAGCAACAACACCAGCGCTGAATACAGGAGCGACCTGCTGCTCAGGACGCTTTTGGCCGCCGCCAAGTCCTTGCCTAGTGGACTGTTTTCTTCTAAGTTAGGATTCAGCGCGGCTGCCTTCCGGCAATAAAAAAGCGCTCTCCAGTGTTTAGAGAGATGTAAATAGCGGTTACCTAAAAGCGCGTAAACATCCGCTGATTTATAGTATTCCGGATGTTCTTTGATTATTTGCCTAAGTCGTCCTACATCTTGCCAAGCTTCTTCTTCAGGAAGTTCCGCTTTATACCTTACCTTTCCCAGAACTTGCGACGCCGCTGCGTAACGTTGTATTTCTTCGCTTAAACGTTCTATCCTGTCTCTAGCATCATCAAGCGAGCCAAACTCAGGATATTGCTCCACCAGCATGTTATACGTTCTATGCGCCTTCGCATAATCAAACATTATGCTTTCACTCAACAGCGCGCTTTTATACCAGGCCTCGGCCCTTGTTTTTCTATCAGCCCCGGCGTCAAACGCAATCATCTCGTACAGAGCGATCGCTTTACTGTAATGTCCCCTGGCAATAGCTATCTCCACCTGTTCAAGCCTCATTTCAGTTCTACCGGCGAAACAAGGATTGAGACAAGAGAGTATTACGAGGCAAGAGAAAATAATTCTCATCTTTTTTTCTTTTTGGATTTACTCTGCTGTGCAGGCTCCAATTTACGCGAGAGGAGAATCGCTGCAACCAGGTTGAAAATTACTGCTGAACCAAAAAGCGCGCAGGGGAATGCCGTAAGCAAGGTGCCAACAGCACTTGAATTAGGGTTATATCCGATCTTTACTTGTAATATTTTTCCTTTGCTCATCTAACCAACATTATATCACCAAACGGAAGATGATGAATTATGAATTATAGGGATAGGAAACCGGTGGTCAGGGGTCTACTGCGCAGCTCGTAGCTCGGAGTTCGTAGCTCGTTGCTTCCGCCTTCGCTCCGGGGAGCTACAGCTTAATAAGGCGGCGGGACATACCAGGCAGGCTATCGAATGTTGAATGCAGAACGTCATAGGCGACGTTAGACACGTGACGTTGGACGCGCGACGTTGGACAAAAAAGCCTACTCCTCCGGCGGCTCGGGATAATACTTCTCAAACAGCTCTTCCAGCTCCTTCTTCTCACAGCCCGGCCTAACAACGGTGTAAAGAAATCTCAAGATCGCCTTATCATCAAAACTAAGCTCCTCGATGAATTTCCTGCCTCTTCTAGGAATATAAAAGACACTCCGCTCAAGGGGAGCCGCTGGCGGCTCATGTCTGAAACCCAAACTTCTCGCGATTGACGAGAGCGCGATCCATTTCAATTCATCCGGTCCTTTCTCCTCCGCTAGAAAAACCACGGCCTTACTTATAAGGTAACGCTCCCGATCATACCATTTCAGGCTTACACCATACGCCGAGTATCCCTGCATTTGGAAACCGTGTTTTTGGGCGATCAAATCGAAATCGAGACCCTGGGCAATATACACCAGTAGCTTAGCCGATTCGTCGTCATCCCCTACCTGGTCTATCTGCATCCCGGTTCCCTGCAAGGCCCGGTTAATGGCAAAAACCGCCTGCCGCACGAGCTTCTGCTGCGACGCCGACCCACCTATGACAGAAAGGGTCGGCGTGGCGGCCCACTTGTAACACACTTTTTTCTTTTTCTTTCCCTTCTTTATTGACTGCAGGAGTATCTCCGACAGCCAACGTTTGCGTTTCTGCCAGCTTTTTTCCTCAACTGGCCGACGTTCCCGCCGCTTCAATGGCGGCGGCATGGCAACCGCCGGAGCTTCTACTGCCGCCGGTTTTTTCGCGGCTGCCGGCTGTGCGGCCGAAAGCCCGGCCGACTTCATGTATTCCCTTAACTGTGGATTGTCCGGGTAAATGGTCAGTGATTTAACAAACGCTACCAGGGCCTCGCCCTTTTGTCCCGTTTGGACCAGCGAGCTGCCTAATCCCTGCCAGGCCTGCCAATGGTTAGGATCCAGCTTGAGGGCATACTCATAATACACTTTGGCCTGAGCCGCGTCGCCACTCGACATCATCTGGTTGCCATAATTATAATAGTCGTCTGCGGTATACGCCGAGTGAGCTACAGGTAAACACAGGAAGGATAAAACAAAAAGCAGGTGAAACCAACGGCCAAACATAATACACCCCCTATCTTGCGTGTTCTTATGCCAAACTACACTAACTATCCTAACCAAAGTATACAGGAAACAAAATATAAGTTATGAAAACGGTGAGCAGTGGGCAGTTCTGAATAATACACAATACGATACATAGCGACTTTCATTTTTTCATTATAAAATGTAACGTATCCCGCACATGCAGCTCCCAATACCCCCATTCGTGCTCACCAGAATGCAGTTCATATTCATGCGGTATCTTAAGCCGCGTCAGGTGCTTGTGAAAAAATTCGTTCACCTCTAAACAGAAATCATCCCGGCCGCAATCCAGACGTAGCTTGGGAAGTTTAGCTTTGTTCTTGCCATTGGCGTATTTTCTCGCCAGGTGAAATATATCGTTATCGCTTCCCTTGAACTTATTGCCGAAAATGCGCGAATACTCGTCGCGGTTTTCGTTTTCGGCGTCTTTCATCCAGCTTTCAGTGAGGAAGCCGCCGGAGTGTGAAACCGCCTTAGCGTAACGCGCGGGATATTTCAGGGCCAGCTTTATCGCGCCATATCCTCCCATAGAAAGCCCTGCCAAGAAACGCGCTTTGCGTCCTTTAACTACGGGGAAGAACCGTTCCACCAGATCGGGTAATTCTTTGACGATTGACGTTTCATATTTATAGCCCTGTTCGGCGTCTGTATACCAACCGCGGCCTGCGGAGGGCATGACTATGATCAAAGGATATTTTTCGGCATAGCGGATGATACTAGTGCGTTGTATCCAGGTGTTATGATCATCGCCGAGGCCGTGCAGCAAGTAAAGGACAGGGTACTTCGCCTGCTTCGTTTTTGTCCCCGGTATACCGCTTGGCGTGGGCACCGGCGAAGGGAGAATAACGTTCATCGCCGTAGTGGTGCGCAGAACGTCACTGTAGTAGTTGCACTGAAAAAAGGCCATTTTTTGATTACAAGGTTTAAAGGTTACGAGACCATAACCCTATACTACCTGCTGATCCTAAGCTTCGCTTTCCGCTTATGCCTCTGAATCGCCAAGCGAATTAATTCATCCAGCAACTTCGGAAAAGGCAGTCCTGATAATTCCCATAACTTCGGATACATGCTGATGCTGGTAAACCCAGGGATGGTGTTGAGCTCATTTACGAAAATACGCCCCCGTCCGGTAAGAAACATATCCACACGCGCCATGCCGTAACAATTCAGGGCACAAAAAGCCTTGAGCGCTGTCTGCTGCGCCCCGGACAACTGCTTAGCGCTCAGCCGCGCGGGAATGACCAATTCCACGCCGCTCTCGTCCACATATTTCGCCCGGTATGAATAGAATCCGTCCTGCCCGGGAATCACCTCGCCAATCAGAGACGCGCGCGGCGTATCTCCACCTAATATGGCACACTCTATCTCGCGGCCCTTTATTTCTTTTTCCAGCAGTAGCTTGTCATCAAAACGAAAAGCTTTTTTAATCGCCCCCGTCAACTTCCCCGGCGCCACGACACGTGACACACCAACGGATGACCCCATGCGAGACGGCTTAACGAATAACGGATAGCCCACCTCCCGCGCCAACTTGCCGGCCAGGGATCTTGACTTCCCGTGTTCGTGCCTGGTTAAAACACGGAATCCCGCCACAAACAGTCCCGCATCGCGCAGCAGGCGTTTAGCCACCTCCTTGTCCATGCCCACGGCGGAACCCAGAACATCCGCACCCACATAGGGTAAACCTGCCAATTCCAACAGCCCTTGCGCGGTGCCGTCTTCGCCATAAGGGCCGTGCAATACGGGGAAGACGACATCTATCCTGGGCGTAGCACCCGCCTTCGCTCCTGCAACGGCCAGGTTCTTGCCGGACATCGGCGCAGGTTTGACAGACAGTTCCCCACCCCGCGGACTGAACTGCTTAAGCGCCATACCTTTTGTGCCCAACAACACCTTGGCATCGTCCTGCAAATACCAGCGGCCGTCCTGGCTGATGCCAATGAGCGTGACGCTATACTTTTTCGAATCGAGATTCTGGTAGATAGACCTGGCCGAGATCAGCGAGATCTCGTGCTCGGCAGAGCGGCCACCGAAAAGTAATCCTATGCGAAGTTTTTTAACCATTTTTTCACCACGACGACATCCGCCTGCGCCCTTTGGGACTTCGGCGAGACGGGCAACGTTTTTCCTTTCTAACACCAACGCACACCATAACAGCTAACGTCCTTTTCACCACGACGACATCCGCCTGCGCCCTTTGGGACTTCGGCGAGACGGGCAACGTTTTTCCTTTCTAACACCA
>JAUXIB010000074.1 GCA_030621225.1 candidate division FCPU426 bacterium | reverse complement strand
AATCCAAGAATGCTCCCCTGTTAGCGAAGAATGCCCTAGCTGTTATTAAGAGATTAATGCCTGCCTGCTCATACGTCGTTAGACTTTTCCAAAAACCAATCTGTGTAATCTGTGAAATCTGTGGATAAAGTCGTTCCTCTTCTCGCCACCAACTAAATCGAAAAAACACACTAAATACTAACGACTGCCTTTCGTTACTTCTCCTCCTCTGTCTTCTTGACTGCGGCATCCGGGTTGGCCTTGAGGAAGTCCTGCTTGAACTTACCGATCATCTCCAGCAGACTCTTCTCTAGTTTTTCGTCGAGCTGCTTTTTCTCAACGATCACCTTAAGCAGCTTTCCTTCAGCCCGCAGCTTTTCCAGCAATTCGTCACAAAAGGAACCGCCACATTCTATCCGCAGATCATCCAAGCAGCCCCGGGTACCGGCAAAGATCACCGCCACCTGCTCCTCGATCGGCATCGGCACATACTGCGGCTGCTTTAAAAGTTCGCGCATCCGTTCGCCGCGCGCCAACTGGGCCTGCGAGGCCTTGTCCAGTTCACTGCCAAACTGGGCAAAAGCGGCCAGCTCGTTATACTGGGCCATATCCAGCCGCAGCATACCGGCAATTGATTTCATCGCCTTGATCTGGGCGTTGCCGCCCACCCGGGAAACCGAGAGGCCGACATTGATCGCCGGCCGAATGCCAGCATAGAAAAGATTGCTTTCCAGGAATATCTGGCCATCGGTAATTGAAATGACATTGGTAGGTATATAAGCCGAAATATCTCCCGCCTGGGTCTCGATCACCGGCAGGGCCGTTAAAGAACCGGCGCCCTGCTTATCGCTGAGCTTGACCGCCCTTTCCAGCAGGCGCGAATGCAGGTAAAAAACATCTCCGGGAAACGCTTCGCGACCCGGCGGACGCCGCAGCAGCAGCGATAGCTGCCGATAGGCCTGAGCCTGCTTGGTCAGATCGTCATAGACACACAGGGCGTGCCCGCCGCCGTGCATTACCTCCTCCGCCATAGCGCAACCGCAATAGGGCGCGATATACTGCAGGGGCGCGGGATCAGAGGCCGTCGCCGCAACCACAATGGTATAATCCATCGCGCCGTGATCTTGCAGCGTCTTGACCACCCGCGCCACCTGGGCCCGCTTCTGACCGATGGCCACATAGACACACACCACGTCCGTCTTGCGCTGGTTGATTATCGTGTCAATGGCCACCGCGGTCTTACCGGTACCACGGTCGCCAATGATCAATTCCCGCTGTCCCCGGCCGATCGGCACCATCGAATCTATCGCCTTGATACCGGTCTGCAGCGGCTCTTTTACCGGCTGGCGTTCCACGATACCGGGAGCGATGATCTCAACCAAGCGCGTCTTGGTTGATTTTATTGGCCCCTTGCCATCCAGAGGTCTCCCCAGGGGATCAACTACGCGGCCCAACATCTCCTTGCCCACCGGCACCTCAAGAATGCGGCCGGTCGTCTTGACCTTGTCGCCCTCCTTGAGCCCCGTGGCGTCTCCCATGATAACTACGCCGATATTATCTTCCTCCAGGTTGAGCGCTACGCCCATTATCCCACCCGGGAATTCCAGCAATTCCATAGCCATAGCGTTAGTCAAGCCGTAGACCCGGGCGATACCGTCTCCCACCTGCAAGATCCGGCCGACCTCTTCCAGCTTAAGCTCGTTTTTATGCTTCTCTACCTGTTCTTTTAATACCGAACTTATTTCGTCAGGTTTTATTGCCATAGTTTCCTCCTAGAGTGTTAACCGCATATTCAGAAGTAAGAAGTATGAAATAAGAAGCAAGATGAAGGAACAAAGTAAGATAACCCACTTACTCCTTACCTCCTCTTACTTCATACCTCTTACCTCTTGCCTCTTGCTTCTTAATTATCCGCCAACTTCTCCAACAACTGCTCCAACTGCCCCTTGATACTCCCGTCAAAAAGCGTCCCCCCCACCTCCATCGTCGCCCCTCCCAGTAAGCGCGGGTCCTGCTCCTGAACGATTTCCACGTCTTTTTTCAGTTTGACGGCGAGCGCCTTGGTCAGCTTCTCGCGGGACGCCTCAGCTAACGGCACAACCGAGCAGACCCTGGCGCGCACTACTCCCGCCTGCTCACGCGCCAACTCCCCAAAGACCTGAGAAATAGTTGCCAATTCGCTGATCCGCTTTTTCTCCAACAACAGCGCCAAAAAATCCATAAGCAATGACGGGACCTTTCCCGTAAAAGCTTCATTTAACAACCGCTCTTTTTCTCCCCCAGCGATAAAAGGATGCTTAAGCAACGACATAAATTCCGGCTCCCGCTCCAGCGCCTCTACCACCAGCTCCAGCGCCGCCGCTGTATCCATCGCCACGCGCTTCTCCCCCGCCAGGGAAAGCAACGCCGAGGCGTATCTCTTGGCTATTCTTCTGTTGGCCATTGCTTCGTAGCTCGACTATCGGCTATCGGCTATCGTAGAGCAGCCACGATAGCCGAACGACTAACGACGATAGACGCCTTTTTACACTTTCTCAATCATCTTGTCGATCAGTTGCTTATGCTTCTCAGCGTCCACTTCCGCGGCGATCAGCTTCTCGGCAATGGCCACGGCCAACTCGGCCGCCGCACCGCGCAACTCTTGTATCGCCTTTTTTTTCTCCTCGCCGATCTCGAGCCGCGCCTTCTCCAACAAAGCCTCCGCCTCCACCTGGGCCTGCTCGCGGATAGCCTTGCGCTGTTCTTCCCCCTCGCCGACGGCTTTTTCAAGTTCCTTTTTCATTTCAGCACGGCTATCGCGGAACTCTTTTTCCAACTTGGCGCGCAGTTTTTCCGCTTGCTGCCGTTCTTGCTCCGCGCCGGTCAGATCCGAACGGACCGTTTCCACACGCCGATTCATAGCCGCCAGCAACGGTTTAAGAAAAAGGAACCAGATCAGCACCATCGCGACTAAAAAAGTCGCGGTGTGAACCAACAACAAGGGCACATTGATATCTAACATTTATGCCACGCTATCAAATTATAGGGTTACTGTACAAAATATTTAGCGAACGGATTGGCCATCAACAGGATGATCGAGATCAGCAACGCATAGATCGCCAAAGACTCGATGAACGCCAGACCGATGATCAGATTCGTGCGCAGGTCACCGGATACTTCCGGTTGGCGGGCCAGCGCTTCCATCGCTTTGTCAATAGCGCGCCCCTGGGCCAATCCACAAAACGCGGCAGCGATCGCGATACTCAACCCCGCGGCAGCAACCGTTACCGCGAAAAACGATGTGCTCGCCGCCGTAGCTTGCTTAATCACCTCACCGCCCTCGCTGGCGACGGCACCAAAAGAAAACGCCGCGCCGACCAGCAGAACTAACGAAAAAACAACTACCTTCTTCATCTTCTTCCTCCTCCTTAGTTTGGGTTAATTAACTTGGTTTAACTTTTAACCTTCTAAACTTTCGCAACTATCCTCTCTCGTTAAGCCCCTTATCTTCACGTATCTCGAATCTGGTTCTGCCAAATTCGAGAGCAAAACTAGATACTAGATACCAAATACTAGATACTGCCTTCCTCATCAATGTTCCTCATGCACCTCCACCGCTCCCGCGACATATATCACCGCCAGGGCGGTAAAGATACACGCCTGCAACAAACTGACCAAGACCCCCAGCACCAGGATCAAAAACCGGAGGATAAACATACCGCTGGAAATGAACTTCATCATTAAATTCGGTATCAGGAAAAAATCAACTACTAACACGGCAAAAACAGCCAGGATAAGTTCCTTGGCCATGATATTGCAAAAAAGACGGATGGTCAGCGAAATAGGACGCACCAGCTCGCCGATGGCGTGGATCAACGGCAGCAGTATATTCATCGGCACCGCTACCGCTGTGGGCAACCCCGGCGGCGGCAAAAAATGCTTAAAATACCCTTTCCAGCCTTTCTTGCGGATGCCTATAATGTAATAGCTGATAAAAACAATAGCCGCCATAGCAAAATTAATGTTCACGTTAGCGGTAGGAGACATCAGGCCGGGGACCAGGCCCAGTAAATTACCGATAAGAATAAAGATAAAAAGCGGGTAGAAAAGGAACATATACTTTTCCCCTTCGGGCCCTATGGTATTAATCGCGAAGTTCCTAATGAAATCTACCGAAACCTCCAGCAGGCTCTGAAGTTTACCGGGGACGATATTGATACGCCGACGGACAAGAAAAAAGAAAACGCCGAGGATCAAGTAGGTGAGTAGCGCCATGCAAAAAGGATTGATGATGTTATGGTGGCCGGTCAGCCAGACCATAAACTCGTCCGCGGCACTGCCGTGAGGAAACTCGATCTCAATAGGTTCCGGAATACCCTGCATCTTTTGATCTTTCGTTCGCTTGCCCCCGGCAAGACACGAGAGGAAGGATAGCAATTTGAAAAAAAAGTGTCAAGGAAGAATAAAGATTTTCCGGTTGAAACCGGAAAATTTTTATTCTCGTCTAACGTCGCCTACAACTTCGAACCATTTTTATGCCAAATCAACCATAAACGCCAAGAATACTCCGGTAAAAGCGATCAGCAGCCCCCACAGCGACCGGGGCAGAAAAACCCCCAGCAACAGGAAGATGACGGCCAGGGAAAGCATCCGCACACTCATCAGCAGCTTCAATCGCCCGGCAGCGCCGCCGCCCGCCTGTCGTACGACCCTTTTCAACCCCAGCAGATAACCAAGCGCGATAATATATCCTACGATCAAGCCAACACCCATCTGATTCTCGCCACGCAAACAACAATAGATACAGGCGCCAAGGCAAAGCACCCCAACTAATAGAAATGGTAATCCCAGCTTAAATCGTCTCATCGTCTTCTCAACATTAATAATAATTCGATTACCGCCGCCAGAAACCCAAAGAATCCCCCAATCAGGGCCAACCAGGGCATCGTACCACAAAGTCCATCCAGCCAGCGGCCAAAGAAGAATCCGCCGAAAACAAAAGCGGCAAAGGCAAAGCCGATGCCGCTATAAAGCCCAACGTCACGCCAGGGATTGCCCCGTTCAGCCATGCTCGCCCTTATCTACGCTCCCACCTTCTCTCTCGTCCTCGGCCGGCGGTGGGACGCGTTTTTCACCAACATCACCACGCAATACGCTCTCTACCGTCATATCTTTGAGAAAATCCTTGAACTGCTTCGCTTCCTTCTCAAACTTATCCTTGTCCTCCACTCCCGCCGAGTAAACCACCTTTTCCGCAACAAAGATCGTCGCCCCGGTACGCAAGGCCAAGGCGATGGCGTCAGAAGGCCGCGCGTCCACTTCCCGGCGTCCTTTTTCACCGTCCAGATATACCTTGGCAAAAAAGGTGTTATCTTCTACGTTATCGATCAATATCTCCGATACCTTATATTTTAGATCACCGATAATATTACGCAGCAGGTCATGCGTCATCGGGCGGGGGGACTTCTGGTCTATCAACTTGGTGAATATAGCCGCCGCTTCGGACACCCCGATCCAAATGGGCAGGTAGCGGCGCTCATCCTTGTCGGTAAGCACTACCGCCGGGATGTTGCTCTTGGGATCGATCGCTATTGCCTTTACCTTCATTTCTATGGGCATAATTATCACCTGTTTACTACGCGTATTTTTACACGTGGCTCATAATAAAGCAAGAATTAATCAGTTTTCTTTCACCAAAGCAACCGCTCCGTAGCCAACCACCCTGCCCTTATCGCCCGACGTATCGCCGGAATTAGCGTAACAAAGCGTTACCCCTTTGTTTGCTCCCCTGGACAAGCAGGCGGATAACACCAGCCGCACCGCCCCCTCGCCGCAAAGCGCCGTATCCAGACCGGCATACCCCGCGGCCATGCTCTCGCCCAGAGATCTATCCAAAACATTTAGCTCCAACGAACAAATAGCTTCGAGTGTCCGTTTATCTACCTTGGTAGCCGTACCCTGGTCCGGATAATGAGACATATCACTACTGGCCAGCAACAAAGTTTTTCTTTTCTTACCTATTCGAAGCAAAGCATCCGTCAGCTCTTTTTCATTCGTCTCAGAAATATTCGAGCCTAAAAGAAGCGGCACTATTTGGAATTCCTTTAGCACACCCTGTAGGAATGGCAACTGCACTTCCAGGCTGTGCTCACGCTGATGGGGCGCTGTCTCGGCAACCGTCCCCGCTACTCGTAACAATTCCTTCGTTGCCTCCTGATCCACCGCTACCGCTCCCAAAGGAGAAGAAAAATATCCCTCAGCATATACGGCAACGCCGTTCACTGGCGCGTGGTGGGCGCTACCAATGAGGACAACGGTCTCGAAATCACGGCCAGCTTCGCGCAAGTAACGATAAGCGTAACCGGCAACCGCACCAGAGTAAACATATCCTGCGTGGGGAACCATCAGACCCAGCAGTTCGCCGTGTGGCGTCTCTACCTCGGCCGCGTTAACATACTCATCCACCATCTGACTTAATTCAGTGGGAGAAGCAGGATAGAACTGTCCGGCCCATACTGGACGGCGTATTTGTGCCATGTATTTCAAGGGGCACGGCTTGCCGTGCCCTAACTAATCGCCGTCGCCCCGCGTCTGCCTATCAGCGGACAAGCGCGGGGGAAACTCAAGGCGGCGATTAAAAGGCAATAGACATCTCTACTTGATGGAAGTACCGGCCGTCGTCTCCTGGGAAGACACCGAATTCCCGACCATAGAGCGCGTAGTTAACGTGAAAGAACGCGGCGTCTATTCCATAACCGAAGGTAGGATAGCCCTGATGCAAACCCAGGCGAACACGCGAAAACTTCATAAAGGTTGATTCTATACCAATGCGCAACCGCTTGGCAAAGATGGGCAATGAATCCTCAAGACTACGCATGGAGAATTTCTTGCGCCAGAGTGGAACACGCTCCTCATCGCCGATGATGTTGACCCAGTCCACGGCCAGCAACAGGCCTTCCCACATCCAGCCTGTACCCAGGTCAAAACGATGGGCATAGCCCAACTTCAAGTTGGGCCGCTTCCAGTCGCCCAGCATCCTGCACATCAGATCATTAGCAACAAAAGCGAAACTCGTCTTCTCGCTCTTCTGCCAAAGCATGCCAAAATCGGTGGAAACACCCCAGTAGGTTCGGGTATTCTCCCTAAAGTATGCCATCATATCATCGGTATCGCTGAAATCGTTGGCGAATTCCAGTACGTTCTGCTCTTTTTGGAAGCGCGTCCGCCGAATTGTGCGCAGGCTGCCGCCAAAACAGAGCGTGCCGTTTGACAGCTTTAATCCATAAGCACCGGAATAAGAAGTGATGATATCATAACGGACCAGTACCTCCGCGTTGGGTATCAACAGTCCGGGGGAAAACTCAATATGCACATCGACCGGCATATAAGCGCCCATGCCGATGTTCTTGCGTATATAACCGCCGCGTAAAATTTCCGCCCCGACCGACACGCGTGAACGGACAATGCGATTTATGGTGTCCTGCGTGATATTTTCCGGCTCTAGCATATCCGCGTCCGACATATCTATGATGTAGTTGATATCGCCATAACTCTGATGGTCTACCTTGGCTCCCAGGTGCAGAAGATATGTCTGGCCTTTCTCTAAGACGGCCAATCCGGCAGGATTATAAAAAAGTAAATTGAAATCATCGGCTACCGCGGTGAAGGCATCGCCCATGCCTAGCGGACGAACACCATGAACAAAAGGCGGTTTGTCCGGATCCACGGACGCTACCAGCAATGGAACGAAAACGAAAAACATGCCCAATAACATAAAGCAAAAAGTAATTGTCGTACGCGGTGCTGTATTCATTTTCTCCCGGGGCGTTTAAAGTAACAGAGCCTGCTCCAAATCCTCTAACATATCCAGAAAGTTCTGCCCCCAGTCCTCATCCCCACCGTCTTCACCGGTCGCAAAATCCAACGAATCCATTACTACTGCCGCGGTTTCTTGCGCGTTGTCGATAAGACCGGCGATCGCGGTCTTTTCTTCCGAGGAGAGGCCGGCAAGTCCGGTCCAATCCGTTGGGTCCGGATCCCCGTCGTCCGTATAGAATAGATCCGTGCCTACCGCGTCAAAAATGTCAATGGCCGCACTGGCTAGATACGCAACGGTCAGTACCAGGTTAACATCCAAATTATCCGCAGCTACCGAACCGTCTGTGCTTCCGTTAGCTATCGGCTCCAAGTCCTGGATCAACGTGTCCATAAGATCCTCTAACTCCTTCAGATCTTCCAAACCATAGTTCTCGTAATCAGCAACGTTGAAATCTTCCCCGCCGTTAAGCAAGGTAGCTAACGTGATCAGGTCTACTCCCGCGTCCCGCATGACTGCCGTAGCGTGACCGAGCATCGCCTGGGCATTATCCGGGTCACCCACCAGGATCTTCTCGAAGATCGCTTCCGCTTGCTGGTAATCACCGGAATTCAGCGCGGCCTGCCCATCAGCCATTAGAACATCGCTGTTATGACTGCGCCCAGGAGGATGCATCCAATTGAAAAAGTTGCACCCGGCTACCGTCAAGACCAGAGCACAAACCAATGTGAACCTGATTACTGTTTTCATTTCATCCTCCGAGATTTAAAACGATGCCTTAACCAACGTTTAAAGCCTACCACCATTTATCGCTCAGCGCAAGGGGTACACCTCAATAATTATCTGGCCGGCACTCGCGCGGGCTTTCCCCAATAGACAAAATCCCCCCAATCCTCCGGCACTTGCATGCCCCGTAAACGATAGAGCATATAATTCCCCGGCGCCCGCGGCTCGCGCACAAGTTTCATCCCCACCTCATGCGGCAGGCGATTCCGCTTCTTTAAATTACAAGAAAGACAGGAGCAAACCACGTTTTTCCAGCCGGTCATACCCTTGCGGGAGAGGGGGATCACGTGGTCCAGGTTCAAACGGCCGGCATCGTAACGTACGCCGCAATACTGGCAGGTGTACTCGTCACGTAGATAAACGTTGCGGCGAGTAAAACGAGGCGTAAAACGAGGAAAACCTGAATATATCAATAAACGAATGACCGAAGGCAGGGGATATCGTCTGCGAATAGTGGGGATATCCAACTCCGGATGCTCTGAGACCAACTCCGCTTTTTCCAGCAGGACAAGCATTATCGCGCGTTGCCAACCAATAATATTAGTGGCGACATAAGCGCGGTTAAGCACAAGTACTTTTTGCCCGTTGAGTGCCACGCCTTCCCCCTTTTTTCATAACGAGGGGGTATTATACTCGATATGACAAGCAAAAGCAATAGGCCGTATCTCGTAGCTGGTTACCAGTCCTGAGCCTTGTCGAAGGGCTCGGTACTCACAAGCCGCTCCCTGCCTGCCACCTCGTTCTGCTAAATTTCAGAAGCAAAACTAAATACCAGATACTAGATACTAAATACTGTCTACTGTTTCCAGGAACTCCGCCAACACCTTATCCTGCGCGACCGGGTCCTTGGCCTTATAGAAATCCTGCACGAAGCGCCTGGCGCCTTTTTGACCACGCAGAAAGTGGCCAACAAACTTACGTATCTCCAGCACGCCTTTGCCTTCGCCGAACAAAACCAAAAGGTCATCTCGGAAAGCCAACAGCTCTTTCACCTTCGCCTTCCATGCCGGAGGTTGATAGGTTTCCCCCGCCAAAGCAGCACGGGCCTCTTCAAAGATCCAGGGATTACCGATCGCCGCCCTGCCGATCATCAACGCCGCCGCGTCTGTCTGCTCATATACCGCCGGCGTTTCCGCACCGCTTTTTATGTCACCGCTATAGATCAATGGTAGCGGCGAGTCTGCCGCCAGCTCGCGAAACGCCTGCCGGTCAGCCGTACCTCGATAGGCCTGTTTCATCGTGCGCGGATGCAGCGTGACCGCGGTCACCCCTGCCTCGGCAAAACGCTTTAGCAACTTGGCCAGACCGACCCCATGACCGGAATCCAAGCGGCATTTTACCGTGACCGGAATATCCCCCGCTGCCTCACACGCGGCTACCGCCAAAGCGTATGCCTGATCCGGTTTTTCCAGCAAGGCCGCGCCGCTGCCCCGCCGTACTACCTTGCGCACTGGGCAAGCCATATTCAGGTCAATGATCTCCGGACGCAGTGGCAGCAATATTTTAACAGCACCGGCGATATTACCCGCGTCCGAACCAAAGAGTTGCAGCGCGATAGGACGCTCATCATCGTGAAACTCAAAATAGCGTTTTTGTTTTTCGGGAACACGCAGCAGACCATCAGCGCTGATCATCTCAGAGAAGGTAACCTCGGCGCCGTGACGTTTCAGCCAACGGCGAAAGGGAGATGTGGAATAACCGGCAAGTGGCGCTTGGATCAAGCCATACTTCAATCGGCTGCCAAACAGGGAGATTTGCTTTATCATCAAGATATAAAAACTGGGGGCTTCCCGCCACTAAAAAAAAATAATGCGCGGGGCTCTAGCGGCTCACCTGCTCTGTAATCCGCGCTTACACGCGGATTACTAGAAATCCTCACGAGCAATTTTTTTCTTTTTACGGACACGGCTGGCGCGGACAACCCTGCGTTCTTTATGCGCCGAGAAGAACGACCCTCGTTCCAGGCGAGTGAAGAGAAAAAGTATACTCAAGGTAAGCAACGACCCCACCGTTGCCAGAAAAAAATAACCGGCCCCAGCGGCCATACCAATTCCCGCCGCTACCCAAATGGACGCGGCCGTGGTAAGTCCCTTCACGCCCTCACCAGAGCGAATGATCGTGCCGGCGCCGATAAAACCGATACCTGTGATCACCCCGGCAGCGATACGCGAGGCGTCAACCGCAAATCCGCCTTCTTCCATCCTCACTAACATTAGCGCAATAAGCATAAAAACCGCCGAGCCCAATCCCACCAGCGCGTGGGTGCGCAAGCCCGCGGGTTTATTATAAACCTGGCGTTCTAAACCGATCAGTCCACATAAAAAAAGCGCCGTTACCACGCGCAGAATTATTTCCCAATTATCAAGCACTTATTACCTCCTTTTCTAAACCACGGGAGATTATACCAAGCAAATCACAAAATTTCAACCTTTTCACCACAACGTCAACGCTTCCGCAACTTTTTTGTAAATGGTCTTTTGAGCGAGGATGAGGGGTGTTTTAAAGGCGGAGAGTTTCGCCCTGGTGGTTTAAGCACCTCCTCACGGACGTAATTTCAGCCGT
>JAUXIB010000159.1 GCA_030621225.1 candidate division FCPU426 bacterium | reverse complement strand
CGACGAATACCGAGACGGCGACGGCAACGGATACGTCTACAAATACACCGACGAATACCGAGACGGCAACGCCATCGGCTACTTCTACAAATACACCGACGAACACCGAGACGGTAACGCCGTCGGATACTTGTACCAATACGCCGACGAATACGGAACCGGCTACGCCGACGAATACGCCGACTGATACGGAGACGGCTACGCCATCGGCTACTTCTACCAATACATCGACGGATACGAAAACGGCAACGCCATCGGCTACTTCTACCAATACATCGACGGATACGAAAACAGCGACGCCGTCGGCTACTTCTACTAATACGCCAACGGATACGGAAACGGCGACGCCGTCGGCTACGGATACCAACACGCCAACGGATACGGAGACGGCAACACCGTCAGATACGTTGACGAATACGCCGACGCATACGCGGACGGCAACTGAGTCTGATACTAGTACTAATACGCGTACGGCGACACCTACGTACACGTCGACGAATACGCTGACGGACACAAGAACGGCAACGCCATCGGCTACTTATACAAATACGCCGACGGATACGGAGACGGCGACGCCAACCAGTACGCTGACGGACAGCGCTACACATACGCTTACGTACACGAGTACTCCCACTCCTACTGCTACGTCTACGAATACCATAACCCATACGAGCACCGTAACCGAAACCTCCACGCCGAGCGCTAGCATTACCCAGACGCCAACGGTTACTCTTAGTGATACGCGGACTGCTACCGAGAGTGTCACGCATACCATTACTGTCACTTTCACCTCTTCTCTGACTAAGACCGTAACGCAGACTGTCAGTTACACTTATACTCCGACGCCTACTCTCTCGCCGGTGCCGACGCTAACCGTTACCATGTCAATCTCCGTGACCAATTCGGTCACGAATACGCTTACGCCGCTTCCGACGCTTACCGAGACTATGACCGCTTCACCAACGAAAACCTTCACCTCTAGTTCTACTTCGACGCCGAGCTTTACCGTCAGTGCTACGGTGACCCGTAGTGACACGGACACCGTCACGCCGAGTGCCACGCCGAGCGCTACGCCGAGTGATACGATGACTATCACTGAAACGACTAGCGAGAGCGCTAGTGTTACGCCGACGGCGACGGGAACATATACGCCGACTATTTCCGCAACCTATACACCGAGCATGACGGTTAGCCGCACCTACACACCCACTGCCACTCATACCATTACGCCGACGTTGACGCCGACCACCACCGGCAGCCTTAGCTTCACCTCCACGCCGACGCCCAGTATGACGCGTACGGCCACCGCTTCGGGCAGCTACACACCGACGCCGACGATCAGTGCTACGCCGACGATCAGTGCTACCTATAGTGTGACGCCTACCATGGACCAGAGAGTGACGGTAGTACTTAGAATTTACGATGATAGGGGTGAGCTGGTGCGCACGATCGATCTGGGTAAAACGGACGAAGTGGTCAGCTACTTTGATGTCAGCAATACGCCGTTCTCGCCGGACGGCGATGGAATTGACGACTTGCTGATACTGGAATTCAATGGCCGTCAGGCTACCTGGGACGGGACGGATGAGGATGGTAACTTATTGCCCAATGGTAATTACTACGTCACCATAGAAAGCATTGAAGTTGGCGCGGAACGGGTGCTAGTCTCACACCAGGTTGTCCTGCTAGCCGGCGCGCCACGCGGCATCGAGAATATTGTCTTAGCGCCCAATCCGGCGCACGATACGGTGCTGATAAGTTATAGCTACCCGAATGCCAGGTCAGTACGGATCAAGATATACAACTTGGCCGCGGAACTGGTGCGGGTGTTGGATGATAATGACCTGGATGGCCGGATAAGGTGGAACCTGGATCTCTCGGCGGGGAACAGGGCGTCTTCGGGCGTGTACATCCTGATGATCGAAGGCAAGGCCGCCAATGGGGAAACGGTACGCGCGATCACCAGGTTGATGGTGCTTTAATTCCGTTGCGCGCGAATACCACGCAGAGGTTAAAAAGGAGAATAAACATGAGCAGCAAACGTATATACGTCCCCTTTGTCTTATTGGTCTTGTTGTTTATTTCACCACCTCCGCTCAATGCCGCGTTCGAGCGCGGTGGCGGGCTGGGAAACGGTGCGCGTCCCTTGGGTATGGGGGGCGCTTACGTTTCGGTAGCCGACGATCTTAGCGCCGTCTACTGGAATCCGGCCGGTCTCTACCAGCAACGGCGGGTAGAGATCTACGGCATGTATGGCAACCTGTACAACAATAAACGCCAGAACCTTTTTCTCACCCTGGCCCTACCACATCCGGCTGATTTTTGTTTTGCTGTCTCTGCGGACAATAAGATACCGGATGGCGACAGCGATTTCTGGGAGGGTAGTTATATTTTTACTTTTGCGCTGCCCGTGGTCGGTGATCAGCTTTCTGCCGGGTTAAACCTGAAATATCTGCGTGGTTTGGAAAAGGCTAGCGAGATATCCGCCAGTGGAATCGGTACTGACTTTGGTTTGCTTTACAAGATCAGGCCAAAAAAGCAGCGTTTTTTCCACGGGGTAAATATTGGCTTGGCTATTGCAGACCTTTCCACCAGCCTGCGCTATTCCAACGGCCGGGAGGAGCCGGTGAAGAGACATCTTACTTTCGGCGCGGCGTATTTCTTTGATCGTCGTACTTTACTGGCGTTAGATTTTGCTTTTACTGACAGCATGGAACTGCGATCCGGTGATCGTCAGCACGTGCGCGGCGGTTTGGAGTCGTGGTTTTTGCAAGAGCGGATAGGTTTGCGCGGCGGTTACACCTCCTTTTTCTCTCAGGCGGGACAGATTTCGGCAGGCCTTTCTTACCGCAGCACCGATTGGCAGTTGGATTACGCTTTTCTGGGGCACAGTGGCGAGCTGGGTAATAGTCACCGCCTGGCTTTTGCTTACAGTTTTAGTGAAGTTGGCGTGGAAAAGGCCGTGCCGATAAAAGTTACAAAAGAATTGCTGGCGCGGATAGAAGCGCAGACTGATAACCCGCCGCAAGATTTGACGGCCTACAGCAGTAATAAGCGTATCTTCTTGGAATGGGAGGAACGGGAAGGTGGCGTCGGCTATAATCTTTTCATGCGGCGTGTGGGAAACAAGGAGTATAAACTGCTTAATACTAACAAGGTTGTGAAGGATAATTTTTATAATCTAGTGGGTGCACCGAACGGGGTCAGCTTTGATATCTATGTGGTGGCCTTGTTAGATAAGCAGGGCAAGAGCAGTAAACCGTCTAAAGTGGTACAAACGGCCGCTAAACCGATAAAGGCTAAAGCTAAGTCCCTGTATGTAAGAGCGTTACGCTTTTATCAGCAAAGCAAGCTCAATCAGGCTCTGGTAGAGGCGACTAAGGCCCAGCAGATAGATCCGAAGAACTATGAGATAAACACGCTTTTGAGACGGATAAGATCTGATAAGATAATACTTAATCAGTAGATGCGGGGGGAGGTGCGGGTTTGGCGATCGAAAGTCGCGCAAAGAAGATTTTTAGCGACGCGCTTTGAATCTCGAGTTCCTATTCTAACAAGGAGACAATAAAATGATATCACTTCGCGAATCAAGATGGTTTTCACTGGCAGTGATCGGTGGCGGGATAGCTTTGGTATTGGTGTCATTCTGCTTTGGTGCCGCTTCCGCGGTTAGTAGCGAGAGGCTAGCTGATGAGTATCTCAAAAAGGGCAATAAGGCCTATATAGACGGAGACTATGATCAGGCCATAATCTATCTTGCCCAGGCTGTTTCGTTGAGTCCAGAGCGGAAAGAACCGATAGAACGCTTGAGGCTGGTGGTAGATCAAAAAAAGACACTGGAAAATAACGCTTCCTACAAGGATTTTGTTAAGCAGATGAATGAAAGTGAATCAAAGAAGACGCAGAAGTTTATGGAACGTATGCAGAACGCTCAGGAGATACTACAGATTGAAAACAACCGCAAAATGCTGGAGCTAAAGCTGGAGAGTGAAAAAACCATTGCCGGCGCCGTCGCCGGACAGGACGCGGTGTTGGAGTTGCAAAATAAGAAGGTCGAGCGTATGCGTTTGATCACCAGTTTTAGCTTTTTGGTGATGGGTATTTTCGTTATCCTCAATATATACTTATTGGTCTATATTTTCCGTCGCCCGGCGGACACGGCGCCCAAGGATGGCAAGGTAGTGCCGATGGATAAACGGCGCCAGGCGTAGCAGGCAGGATTCTGAATTATGAATTCTGAGTTCTGAATTCTCAATAGGTATACAGGGGGCTTAATCTGGGAATGCACGCTGTACGCTATACGCAAGACGCTGTACGGCAGTACCAGTCCCGAGCATCGAGCTACTAGCTACGAAATACGAATTGTCATTCTGCTATTTTTCGTTGACATATGCTGCCCCCTGGCTTACAATCACCAAAGTCTTCAGGTTTCAAATCCCGCTGTTGGGATCGGTTCTTTTGGAGGAATTCTTTGAAATTCGATGTAATCAGTGATAGTCAGAGCGGGTCTTCAGGCGGTCTTGTGTCGTTAACGACATACGACATGCGAAATGCGATATACGGAAGGAGCGACCATGCCTACAATGGCAATTATCGGCAGTCAGTGGGGGGATGAAGGAAAGGGCAAGATAGTAGATCTTCTTTCGGAGAAGGCAGAGATCATCGCCCGCTACCAGGGAGGCACCAACGCCGGCCACACTGTGGTGATAGACGGCAAGCAGTTCATTCTGCATTTGATCCCCTCAGGGATATTGCGTCCTAAGACGATTTGTGTCATCGGTAATGGCGTAGTGGTGGATTTGGAAGCGATGGTGCGGGAACTGGAGGAGCTGGAAAGCCTGGGGATCAAGGTGGCCGGCAGGTTGCTTGTTTCCGACCGCGCGCATATCATTATGCCCTATCACCGGGAGTTGGACGGCGCAGACGAAGACATGCGAGGTAGTAACGGTATCGGTACTACACGCCGTGGTATCGGTCCGGCTTATAGTGATAAAACATCTCGATTGGGAATACGTTTAGGAGACTTGGGCAACCTGAAGCTGTTTAAACAAAAGGTGGAAAGGGCGTTGCGCGAGAAAAACTTCCTGCTTACCGGGCACTACCGTCGGCAGCGGCTAAGCGCCGCCAAGGTGATCGCTGATACGTTAGTGGCTTACCGGTGCGTCAAAAGCGTGGTCGCGGATACTACTACCTATTTGAATGAAGCGATCAGCAAGGGTAAACGGGTGTTAGTAGAAGGGGCGCAAGGGGTGATGCTGGATGTGGACTTTGGCACTTATCCCTACTGTACCTCCTCTAATCCTACCGCCGGCGGTATTTGCACCGGCTTGGGGATCCCGCCGCGTGATGTGGGCAAAATATATGGGGTGACCAAAGCCTATACTACGAGGGTGGGAGCGGGACCGTTCCCTACCGAGCTTAACGATCGTATGGGTAAGACCCTGCGCCAAGCCGGAGCGGAATACGGGGCAACTACCGGACGGCCGCGCCGCTGTGGTTGGCTGGACCTGCCGGTAGTACGATATTCCGCGCAGTTAAACGGCTTCGCGGGTCTTTTTCTGACCAAGCTGGATGTACTGAGCGGCATCAAAAAGATCAAGGTCTGCACAGCTTATAAGTGCAAAGGAAAGCTGCTAAAGACCGTTCCGGGGAATGTGGAAGAGCTTGCGGCCTGTAAGCCTGTTTACAAGGAGGTCCCGGGTTGGGATGAAAACATAGTTGGCTGTAATGATATAAAAAAACTTCCTCTGGCTGCGCGGCGCTATATACAATTCATTGAGAAGGAAAGTGGCGTGAAGGTGTCCTTGATCAGCACCGGCAACGACCGCAAGCACACCATTCTCAGGGGAGAAAAGTTCTTTTAATCCAATAAGAGGATTTGCGGTCGCGTGGGTTGCTTCCGTCATAGATGCCTTGTGCAACCCACAAACGATCGTAAGCATACCATACTGAGGGGGGAACGGTTTTTTTGATTGGGTCTCGGACTTTGCGTA
>JAUXIB010000099.1 GCA_030621225.1 candidate division FCPU426 bacterium | reverse complement strand
ACTCTGATATTTCTAGATGGTTTGGTAGATAGACCACCTTGCCACCAACCAGCGTAGCAAACACATTCAAATCTTCATCTAGCAATACTACGTCCGCGTCACATCCCGCGGCCAGCTTTCCTTTATTCTTCAAGCCCAATAGTTTAGCCGGAGTTACGCTGGCTGTGATAACGGCCTCTTGCGGTGAACAGGCGGTAAACTTGATCATCCGTTGCAGCAGTTCATTCTGCCCGATGGCACAGCCGATCAGTTTTCCTGCCAGACTGCGGGCCGTGCCGCCTGCGGTCTTATATTTCAAGCCATGATAATCATATTCTCCTTCTGGCAGGCCGATGGCCCGAAAGCCATCGGTGATGCAGCAGGTTCTCTCCGGTCCTAGCGCCTCCAGTGCTAGTCTTACAACAGCGGGGTGCAGGTGAACGCCGTCGCTGATAAGCTGGGCGCTGACGCTGTCATCCTCAAAGATGGCCGCCAGCGGCCCCGGTTCGCGGTGATGCAGTCCCGGCATAGCGTTGAATAGATGGGTGACGTGGTTGATCCCGGCCTCAAGTCCTGCCTGTGTTTCCCGGTAATTGGCGTCGGTATGTCCCAGGGAAGGGATCACGCCGTTTTCTTTTAGCATTTCTACCAGTGCCAGGCTATCGTGTAGTTCTGGCGCGATAGTCATCATTGCTAATTGTCCGGCGCATAGTTCCAGGATACCTTTGAGGATCGTGGGGTTGGGATCGCATACGTATCGGGGCGCGATCATGCCCAGCCTGTCACGTGAAATAAAAGGGCCTTCTATGTGTATACCTAATATTTTCGCGCCGTTCAGGTCTTTGCCGGTATTGGCGGCGATCACGCCTAGATGACCGTTCTCTTCGCCGTGCAGATAGACTGTGGTAGCCAGCAATCCGGTAGTGCCGTAACGGGGTAACATCTCACATATCTTGCGCAGGGCCTCATCCGTGCCGTCAAGGGCGTCCGCGCCGCCGGCTCCCTGGAGATGTACATCTATAAATCCCGGTGCCGCGATATGTCCTGCTGCGTCCAGTGTTTTAGCGGCAGGAGCTGCCTGCTTGGTTATTTCCTTGATCCGGCCGTCTTCTATTATTATGGAGACGGGGTCACCCTCGGGGTCATTCCAGAGGCGGCAGTTGGTTATTGTCAGGTGATCAGACATAATATTTGTTCATAGTACATCGTACATAGTGTGTTGTGCAAGGAGGAAGTGGAAATGTATGAAACAAACGATAATATCTTGTAGGGGCGGTTCGTGAACCGCCCAGAAAATGGGTGGACAGGTAGTAATCCTTGACACAGGGTGCACTGCCCGCTACTATGGCACGATACTAAAGATATGGAGTCGAAAAAATGCCTATGCTCAAGACTTCCGGGGTAGTGATCAAGGCGTATGATTACGCTGAGGCGGACCGGTTGCTAGTGATTTTTAGCGAGGAAATGGGCAAGATTCGGGTACGTGCGCGGGGCGTGCGTAAGATAAAGAGCAAGCAGGCGGGGAAGCTGGAAATCCCGACGCAGGCGGAGTTCCAACTACATTGCAGGCCAGGCGGTGATCTTTACCTGTTGACCGGGGTAAAAGCGCGTTGTCTTTACCGCGGTTTAAAAGGGCAGTTAGATAGATGGCTCTCAGCATGCTATTGTCTGGAGTTGCTGAACGAAATGAGCGTCGAAAACGACGCTCAGCCGGAGTTGTGGACGTTATTGTTGGATACGCTAAAGGTGCTGGAGACGGGTAGCGCCTTGAAAACGGTGGCGCGGGGTTTTGAGCAGAAAATCCTTTCGCTTGCCGGCTACGGGCTGGAGACCGAAAGCTGCGTTTCTTGTGGCCGGGAGTTAAGGGGAGAAAGTTACGGCTTTGATCCTTTGCAGGGAGGTATACTTTGCCAGGGGTGTAGTCGGCGTGGTACGGGGTCCCGTCTTTCCCTGCATGGGGACAGTCTGCTTGCGATCAAGGAATTGCGCGAGCGGCCGCTGGTGGAATATGGGGAAGAGTTGGGCCCACGGCAGGACGCGGAACTTTCCGCGCTGTCACGTATCTACGTTGAGTCTATTATCGAGCGGGAATTGAAGACGCCGAGGGTTATTAGGGAGATGGAGGCGGAAATCGGAGTGAAAAATTCTGAATTATGAGTTATGAATTATGAAAATGGTGGTCAGTGGACTGGGGATAGTGGTCAGTAGTCAGCAGGCTAGTCGTTGGTCGTTCGTCGTTAGTATGCAACTCTAGATACGAGATACAAGATACAAGTCCTGAGTTCCAAAATGAGCAAGAAACTGACACTACAACAAATGATCAAGTGCCTGGAAGAATACTGGGCAAAACAGGGGTGCCTGTTGATGCTGCCTTACGATGTGGAAAAAGGCGCCGGTACTTTTAATCCGTCTACTTTCCTGCGTGTGCTGGGTCCTGAGCCCTGGCGGGCGGGATATGTAGAACCATCGCGGCGGCCCAAAGACGGCCGTTACGGAGAGAACCCAAACCGGCTTTATCAGCATTTCCAGTACCAGGTGGTGTTAAAACCTGCGCCGATCGATGTACAGGAACTCTACTTAGGAAGCTTGCAGACGCTGGGCATTGATATCACTAAGCATGATTTGCGTTTTGACGAGGATGATTGGGAATCGCCGACCATCGGCGCCTGGGGACTTGGCTGGCAGGTGATCCTGGATGGTATGGAGGTGACCCAGTTCACCTATTTCCAGCAGATGGGAGGGTTGGATATGGATCCGGTCACGGTGGAATTGACCTACGGACTGGAGCGCCTGGCAATGTATGTCCAGGGGGTGGACGATATCTTTCAGTTAGAATGGGCGGACGGTATTTCTTACGGGGAGATACGCCGGGAAGAGGAGAAGGAATTCTCTATATTAAGTTTTGAAAAGGCTGAGTTGAAAGAATTGCAAACGACCTTTAAGAATAGCGAAAAAGAGTGCTTGCGTTTGTTGGAGGTCGACCTGCCCCTGCCTGCTTATGACTACCTGTTGAAATCCTGTCATTCTTTTAATGTGTTAGAGGCGCGCGGCGCGATCAGCGTCTCCGAACGGACGACTTATATCGGGCGTCTGCGTGCTATGGCCAAGCGCGTGGCGGAAGGATATCTTAAGAAGCGAGAGGAGCTGGGGTTTCCGTTGTTAAAAAAGTAGGTCGCGCGTCGCGCGTCTTGTGTCACGTGTCAAGCTTGACGCGTGACCCGGGACAAGTGACCCGAGACAAATAGATGACTGATAAAATCAAGACAGCCACTGCTGACCTACTGCTCGAGATCGGAGTAGAGGAACTTCCCGCCTCGTATATCACTCCCGCGTTGCAGCAGATGGAGAAAGCGCTGGTCGCCGCTCTGGCGGAGGAACGTCTCGAGCACGGAAAGATCAAGACGTTTGGTACGCCGCGCCGCTTGGCGGTGTTGGTGAAGGGGCTTAGCGAGCGAGGAGCAGATCAGCGGGCGGAGCGGATCGGTCCGAGGGAGTCGGCGGCTTTTGACGAAAAAGGGGCGCCCACCAGGGCCGCGGAGGGCTTTGCCCGTAAATATAAGATACCGATCAAGCAGTTGCAGACCAGGGAGGTAAAAGGCGCCAAGTGTCTGTTTGTGGAGGAGGTGATCGAGGGACGCCTGGCGACGGAGATATTAGGAAGCCTGCTTGCTGAAAAGGTGATTTTAAAGATCAAATTCCCCAAGTCTATGTACTGGGAGAAAAGAACAGGTCCTTTTGCGCGGCCGGTACGCTGGCTTTGCGCCCTCTATGGGCAGAGCGCGGTAAAAGGACTTTCCTGTTTTGGCCTGCAAGGTGATAACGTCAGTTGTGGCAGCAGGTTTACGCATTCGGGGCCGGTTAAGCTGACGGATGCCGGTTCTTATGTCGAGGCGCTCAGGAAAGCCGGGGTGATAGTAGCTGTAGAGGAGCGGCGCGAGCTGGTGCGGGGGCTGGTCGAGAAAGAGGCGGTGCGTGAGAAAGGTATGGTTTATCCCGACAAGGAGCTTTTGGATATAGTAACCAACCTGGTTGAGTGTCCGCTTGCTTTGACCGGGGGTTTCGATAAAAAGTTCCTTGAGTTGCCGGAGGTCGTAGTGCGTACGGCGATGAAGGAGCACCAGAAATATTTCACTCTGGTTCGTGACGGGGTGTTGTTGCCGCGTTTTGTGACGGTGATCAATGAATATCAGCCTGCGGCGGGAGTTGGGCACGCGCTGGTTATCCAGGGGCACGAACGGGTATTACGGGCGCGTCTGGCGGACGCTGTCTTTTACTGGCAGGAGGATATGAAGACGAGCCTGGTGGATCGCGCCGAGCTGCTAAAAGATGTGGTCTGGATGGAGGGCATGGGCAGCATCGCCGAGAAATCGGAGCGCTTGGTCTCTTTAACGGAATTCTTACTGGCTTACTTTCCCAGTGCCAAACGTAATGTGGCTCTGGAAATAGCCGGTCTTTGCAAGGCGGACTTGACGACCGAGATGATCAGGGATGGCAAAGAGTTTACCAAGCTGCAGGGGATAATCGGCGGCGAGTACGCGCGGGCACAAAAATTGCCGGAGAAAACGGCCCAGGGCATCGCTGAACATTACTTGCCGCGCACAGTGGGTGACCGCCTGCCGGACTCTGCCGAGGCGGTACTGGTTTCGATAGCTGACAAAGTAGATAATCTGGTTGGTTGTTTCGCCCAGGGCCTTAAGCCGACCGGCAGTGCCGATCCCTATGCGCTGCGGCGGCAGGCGCTGGCTGTGATCGAACTGGTGCGGGGGTGTAAGCTTTCCATTGGCTTGGGTTGCCTGGTGGCTACGGCCAAGGGGCTTTTTGCGGAGAAAGCGGCTAAGTTCTCGGAAGACGAAGTGATCGTCTTTGTCTTGGAGCGTCTGAGCGTTATGCTGCGTGAAAAGGGTGTGAAACACGATATTGTAGAGGCGGTGCTTGGCGCGGCAGAGGATGATCTGCTGCGGGTGGAAGGCAAATGCCTGGCGCTTGGTGTCCTCAGTCGCGAAAAGAATTTCAAGCAGGATATCTTTGCTTTCAGCCGCGTGATGAATATCCTTAAAAAGGATGTAGATGGTAAGCCGAAAGAACAGCTTTTTAAGGAAAAAGAAGAAAAAGATCTTTATCAGAGCCTGCTCAATTGCCGCGAGAAATGTCAAGAGTTGTTGGCGGTGGGAAGCTTCCTGGAGGTTTTTCGGCAGATGAGCGGTATGCGCGGCGCGATAGACGGTTTTTTTGAGCAGGTGCTGGTGATGGATAAGGACGAGCAGCTCAAGCATAACCGGCTGGCGCTTTTGAACGAGATAAAAAAGTTTTTCTTCCAGTTTGCTGATTTCAGCAAAATAATAATTGAGGGGGATGAGCGGTAGCGAATTATGAATTCTAAGTTATGAATTCTGAATTATGAGTTCTGAATTCCGAATTACAAGCTGTGAGCTTTGAAGAGGCATTAAACAATAGACGGGAAACAGTAGACAGCGGGGAGCTGTCTTTTTTTATAGATAATATGTCTTGCCTATGTTAATATTCCCAACTTAATCATGCGAAGTTCGAGACCCGAGGCGCGAGCTACGAGCTACGAGCTACGAGATAATGGGGGACGCTTTTTAAAGAATCAATCATAACAGGAGGATGACGATGGCAAAGTATGTTTATGCTTTTGGCGGCAACAAGGCCGAAGGTAAGGCCGCGATGAAAAATCTGTTGGGCGGCAAGGGTTCCAATCTGGCCGAGATGACCAATCTTGGTGTACCGGTGCCTGCCGGTCTTACGCTGACTACTGATGTTTGTATCTATTATACCAACAACAAGAAAAAGTATCCGTCGCAGCTCAAGGCCGAAGTGGCCAGGCAGTTGGCGGTAGTTGAAAAGAAGATGGGCAATAAGTTTGGCGACAAGCAAAATCCCTTGTTGCTCTCCGTGCGTTCCGGCGCGCGCGTGTCCATGCCCGGCATGATGGATACTGTGCTGAATATTGGACTGAATGATACTACGACCCAGGGTCTGATCAAGCAGACCGGTAACGAACGCTTTGCCTATGATGCCTACCGCCGTTTCATTAATATGTATGGTGATGTGGTGATGGGCGTGCCGCACGAGAAATTCGAGCAGCAGATGGATAAGATAAAAACGGCCAGGCGGGTCAAGCTGGACACCGATCTTAGCGCGGTTGATCTTAAGAAGCTTAGCGCGGAATACAAAAATCTGGTATCCAGAGAAACCGGGGTGAAATTTCCCGATGAGCCGATGGCTCAGCTTTGGGGCGCGATCACCGCTGTTTTTGGTTCGTGGGATATTGACCGCGCGGTGACTTATCGCAAGCTTAACAAGATCCCCGACCATTGGGGTACGGCGGCTAACGTACAGGCGATGGTCTTTGGTAATATGGGCAACGATTCCGGTACGGGCGTAGCTTTCACGCGTGACCCCTCTACCGGGGAGAAGCTCTTTTACGGCGAATATTTGCTCAACGCTCAGGGGGAGGACGTAGTGGCCGGTATTCGTACGCCGCAGCCGATCAATAAGGCCGGCAAGCAAAAGGGCAGTAAAGCAAAATCGATGGAAGAGGAAATGCCGACCAACTATCGCCAGCTGGTAGCTATCTATAAACGGCTGGAAAAACATTACCGCGATATGCAGGACATTGAGTTTACGGTGGAGAAGGGTAAGCTGTGGATGCTGCAGACGCGTACCGGTAAGCGCACGGCCGCCTCGGCGGTACGCTGCGCGGTGGAGATGTTCAGGGAAGGTCTGATCGATAAGAAGACGGCGGTGCTGCGGGTGGAGCCGGACCAGTTGGACCAGTTGCTGCATCCGATGATCGACCCCAAGGCCAAGGTCAAGGATATTGCCAAGGGGCTGCCCGCTTCCCCCGGCGCGGCCAGTGGCCAGGTGGTGTTCTCCGCGCAGGACGCGGAAGAATGGGCGGCGGCCGGTAAAAAGGTTATCCTGGTGCGTAACGAGACCTCGCCCGAGGACATTGGCGGTATGAACGCGGCCCAGGCGATACTGACCGCCAAAGGCGGTATGACCTCGCACGCCGCGGTGGTGGCGCGCGGCATGGGTAAATGTTGCGTGGCCGGCTGCGGCGCTCTGGCCATAAACTATGCCAAGAAGCAGTTGGTTGTGGGTAGCAATATGATCAAAGAAGGCGATGTGATAACCCTGGAAGGTTCCAGCGGCAAGGTCTTCCTGGGGCCGGTGCCTACGGTGACGGCGAAGCTGGATAAAAATTTCAAGACGCTGATGAGCTGGGCCGATTCATTTCGCAAGCTGGGCGTCAGGACCAACGCTGATACGCCCGGCGACTCAAAGGTAGCTCGTGATTTCGGCGCCGAGGGGATCGGGCTTTGCCGCACCGAGCATATGTTTTTTGAGGAAGATCGTCTGCCCTGGATGCGTAAGATGATCATGGCCAAGGACGAAGCGGAACGGCGCTCCGCTCTGAAAAAGCTGCTGCCGATACAGCGCCGGGACTTTGTCGGCATCTTCAAGGCAATGGCCGGTTTGCCGGTGACCATCCGCTTGCTTGATCCGCCGCTGCATGAATTTGTGCCGCACGAAGACGCTGAGATGAAACGTCTTTCCCGGGAGATCGGTATTCCGCTGGCTACGCTCAAGGCCAAAGGGGAAAGCCTCAAAGAACTCAATCCAATGCTGGGCCATCGCGGCTGCCGTCTCTCCGTCACCTATCCTGAGATACTGGAGATGCAGGCGCGGGCGATCATCGAGGCGGCTTGTGAGGTGAAAAAAGCCGGCATCCGGGTGTTGCCCGAGATCATGATCCCGCTGGTCAGTCATGTCAACGAGTATACCTATTGTCACGAGCGCGTGGTGCAGACGGCCAAAAAGGTAATGGCTGAGCGCAAGGTCAAGGTACAGTATATGGTTGGTACGATGATCGAGCTGCCCCGCGCGGCGCTGCAGGCCGGGCGTATCGCCGAGGGTGGCGCGGAGTTTTTCTCCTTTGGCACTAACGATCTGACCCAGACCGCTTTTGGTTTTTCACGCGATGATGCCGGCGTTTTTCTGCCGGAGTATGTCGACCGCAAGATCCTGCCCAGTGATCCCTTCCAGCAGTTGGATCAGGAGGGCGTTGGCGAGTTGGTCAAAATAGGTGTGGAGCGTGGCCGCAAGGTGAACAAGAAGCTAAAGATCGGTATCTGCGGCGAACACGGCGGCGACCCCACTTCGGTATATTTCTGTCACCGCGTGGGTCTGAATTATGTTTCCTGCTCTCCCTATCGGGTGCCGATCGCCCGTTTGGCCGCGGCGCATGCGGTGTTGGTGAATAAAAAGTAGTGCAGCGCTAGTAGCTAGTATCTCGTAGCTCGTAGCTTGAGATTGGAAAAAGGCGGCGAGTAATCGCCGCCTTTTTCTTTATATCTAATATGGCCGACGCGGAACCATTGGTTGAATGCCTATCCAATCCACCGACTTTAGTCGGTGGTGGGGAATGGGGGCGAAGGCCCCACACCAATTATTGTCCACCAACGAAGTTGGTGGAGCGTCCCCTCCCTTGATGGGAGGTCCTGCGGACACTCCAATGTTAATAGAATAAGGCCGGGGATAAAGGGGAGGGTGAAAAGCTCATCCCCCTCACCCTTCCCTCTTGGCCCTCTGGGCAGGCGATTAGGCATAGCCTTATTGTCTGCGCCGATCCGCCGGGGGGAGAGGGTCTGTGAAGCCACCGACAAGGTCGGTGGTAGTTCACTTGGATTCCCGTCCCCGCTTTCGCGGGGACATGCTTTAGCGGGAATGACAGGCAATAGCGTTGCTTGTCTCGCCGATGTAGGGGCGCGATTTATCGCGCCCATGGGTTCAATGAATTGAACCCCTACAAAACGAAGACGGATGTCATCGTGGTGAAAAAAGGGTTTAATTGCTACGGTACGGCGTTGGTGTCCAAAAAAAACGTCGTGTCGTCG
>JAUXIB010000017.1 GCA_030621225.1 candidate division FCPU426 bacterium | reverse complement strand
CACTAGTATTTCGCATTGCGTATTGCATTGTTTTCGTCAAACATCTAAACGTCCAACGTCACACGTCGCTTGGCGTTCGGCGTACTTCCCCCATATCCTGAGCCCCCCCGTGTCCTGTGTCCTGTGTTCCGTGTACTTTTTCAGCATTCAGAATTCATAATTCAGAACTCATAATTCAAAACTCCCCAGACAAATCATACTCCCCAGCCCCGGTGATCTTAACCTGATAAAATTCCCCCGTCTTCATACCGGCTTTAAGGCCGGAGAACTTTTTAATTTTTAATTTTGACTTTTGAATTTCGCCTGGTCGTATTATCACCTTGCCATCGATCTCCGGCGCGTCACGGTAACTGCGCCCCCAGTCTTTAGCCTCAGACAACAAAGTCATCTCACTGCCTACGTATTTCTTGTTCAGCCGTTTCGAGATAGCCAGTTGTGCCTGCATAAGCTGATGAAACCTATTTTCCTGCTCCTGCTCCGGAACGGCGCCGGGCAAAGCGGCTGCCGGAGTCCCTTCTTCCGACGAGTACTTAAACACGCCCAAGCGGTCAAAACCGACCTTGCTAATAAAATCCAGGGTGGATTCAAACTCTCTCTTCCCTTCCCCGGGGAATCCCGTGATAACCGTAGTACGAAGACATATACCCGGCACCCTATCCCTTAACCTTCCCACAAGCGCAAGCAGGTCACGACGTTTATAGTCTCTCCTCATCAACTCAAGCACCTTATCGTTCGCCCCCTGTATCGGCATATCCAGATAGGGAAGCAAGGCACCGTTTGCCGCAAGCAACTCCGTGAGCTGATCATCTATCTTAGACGGATAACAATAGAGCAGCCTGATCCATTCAAGCCCGGGCACCTTGATTAACGCCCGGAGTAATATCGGCAAGGAAGGCCAGCCGTAGAGATCCTCTCCCCAAGCCGTGCTGTCCTCGGCCACCAGGTTTAGTTCACGCACACCACTGGCGGTATAAAAACGCGCTTCGCGCACCAAGCTGGCCGTTGAGCGGCTCTTCAATCCACCCCGGATCTTGGGCAACGCGCAATAACTACAGTGATTATTACACCCTTCGGAGATCTTCAGGTAAGCATAATGTTGCGGAGTAAGCCTAAGGTAGGGAGAGGTTAAGGCGTTCCGCTTACCGTCCCCTGTCCCCTGACCACTGACCCCGCTTCCTAAAGCTGCCGCTATTTTTTTTGCTAACTCATTTTCACAATTCACCGACAACCAGATATCTACTTCCGAATAGTCTATAGCGAATGATTTACCGTAACGCGACACCAGACAACCAACCGCCGCCAAAAAACGGATATCACCCCGTCTTTTCCAGCGACAGACCTCGGCCAGCTCCGCCAGCGTTTCATCCGTCGCTTCGCCAATAAAGGAGCAGGTGTTAACCACCACCGCCGCCGCCTGCGTCGGCTTGGTAGTCAACTCCAGACCGCGTTTAGCCAGTGCGTTGGCCAGGCGTTCACTGTCCACAAGGTTCTTGGGACAACCAAGGCTGATTAGGTATACTTTTGGAATCATTATCAATAGTGCAGTATCTCGTATCTAGTAGCTCGTAGTTCGTATTGCGTATAGCGTATTGCGTGTACTCTCAGGTTAAGCCCCCTATATCCCGTGTTCTGTGTCCTGTGTCCCGTGTACATTCATAACTCAGGATTAGAAATCAACCAGCAACAACGGCTTCGGTGCCCGGTCTATGACCAACTCCGAACCCAAACCAAACGCGTACGAGCATCCAGCGCCATCGAGGTAGATACGCCCCTGCGCCATCATCGATCTCATTCTAAGCTTGTTCCCCGGCGCGAGGCGGCCCGAAACAAGACGGAACTTACCCCGCGAGAAACACGGTTCCCGCACAGCATACTGGATTGTCTTGGCAGCCAGCGGCAATTGCCTGCCGCCGATAGCGCCGATCACCGAGCTCGACCCCACCGCCGTAGCCACCCAGATGCCTGAACTGCGCTGTTCCTCCCGCTTGCCTCCTACGCCAAGAACGTAACGAGACTGGCACACGGGGATGGCGTTGGCTATCAAGACATCATTTAGCGGGCGTTCCGCCAGCTCGCGGCCATCCAGCCGTAATCTCAAGCGGCTCAAAGATAAGAGACGGCACTTCCCTGTAAGCAGTTTTTCCAGCTTGCTGTTGAAATCCCCAGCCGTGGCGCGGCAGAGAAATCCCGTGCTCCGCTTTGGGTCAGAGTTCACGCCGAGCACCGCAAGCGAGGGATGATAGTAGCGATGTGCCGCCCTTAGCAGGGTACCGTCTCCTCCCACGGCCAAAAGCAGGTCAAAACCGCCCTGCTTGGCCTTCCCAGTGCCCGATAGCTCAAACGCCAGTCCCAGCCGCCCGCGTAGCGCGGCCTTGACCTGCTCCACGGCCTCACGGTGGCGTTTTTCGCCCGCCCTGATATTACGCAGGTAACCGGGAGCCAGCTTGCTCGCTCGCTCGCCCTGCTTGCGGTAACGCTCAAGCACGGGCTGTTTAACCACCACAAGCACTTTTTGCACTTTCAGTGTTTGCTTACTCATAAGATTCTACACATTATATTACCATCACACCAAACGCAAGTATAATTTCATTGCAGGCAAATATCATATTTTCACCACAGAGACACGGAGAACACAGAGTTTTCACAGAGGACTTTCCTCTATTCACAACTCAGTGCACTTGCCGGCAATAGTCGTCAATTGCTACCCCTCAAGGGGCTCTTGCAATCAGCAAAGGTCACGGAGAAACTAAAATTTAGCCAAAACAATACGCGGTCAACAAATATAGGGAGACCAACTAGATACTAGATACCAACGACTAACGACTATTTTGCCTCCCCCCTTGCTAAAAGTCATTTTTGTGGTACATTTATTTTGAGTGTATCTTTATTAATGGAGGAATGATACAAATGTCATTCAGGGGGCGCCCACTGCCAGCCATCACAATTTTTATTCTCCTCCTCTTTTTCCCGTCGCAAACGGGCGCGGATATCCTTGTCGGTAATCCACAGCCACAAAGTGTTCTATATATAGGTAATTCTCCTTGGTCCCCCACGGACGATAAAATATTCCTGGCGCTCAAATGCCTGGGACATAATCCCCTGGCTCTCTCCGACGCGGCCGGCAACGGATTTTTGGACGACTTGGCCGGTATGGGCTTCGTACCCGAGGACTTCCAGCAGATCTGGGATGTCCGCGTCAGCGGCGCCCCTGCCGATGCTATCATTTTTGCCGAACAGATGGCCTACGACAACTACCTGATGAACGGCGGCAGTTTGTTCCTCGCCGGCGAGGACTCTGGCTACGTCAACCGTAATAACTCCCTGATGTCTTACCTGAATACCAGCATAAACACGGGAGGACAGATGACCGCGGGGCCGATCCTCGATACCGGCAACGACCCCCGCTTGAACCCCAACGGCGCCATCCATACCGCAGCGCAGAACTTCGACACCGACCCCGTGAATATGGGCGGCCCCGCCTGGACGATGGGCGTCAACAATATCGGCGGCTTCCCACTCGGCATGCACGGCAGCGGCCAGCCGGTCATCCTCAACGGCGCGGGCAGTGACTTCGCCCCGAACACCAGGGTTCACGCTATAGCCTACACCGCGAACGAGATCCAGGCGCCACAGAACGCCGGCAAGGTCTTCGTGCTGATGGAATCACCCCTGACAAGCTGGAACAACGTCACAACCCAGGCCTGCCTCGGCCCGAGCGGCAGTGAGCTGGACTTTCTCAAAAACATCGTCGATTTTCTGGCTCAGGACAGGCCCACGGACTACGTGGCGAAATACTCCGTACCCAGCACCTGTCCCCCCGGCGATTCATTCGACTACTATTTAATCTATGAAAACCGCGGAGTACAAACCACCAACGTCTGGGTCTATGACACCCTTCCCATGGCGATGGGATATACCTTTATGCCCCCGGCCGGCCCGCCCGTAGACTACGGTCCGGATCTTAACGACCTGGTCGGCTGGAACCTGGGCACCGTAAACCCCTATCAAACCGTCACGCTTACGATAACAATGCAAGCGCCGCTCATCCCCCCTTTTTGGGCCAACAATACGGCCTTTCTCAAACGGGACAGCAGGACGGATATGCCCTCCAACTGGCACACGTTCAGTGCACAACCCGGCGTGGACATCTGGAAGTCAGCCAACCCCTTCCAGGGCGATGTCGGCGACACCATCGTCTATTCGCTGGGCTTCAACCCCGCCATGGGAGGAGGCCCGGGCGCCTGGGACGACTTTGATACCGACGACAACATGGCCCTCTGGATGCACACGCGCCCCGGCAGCTATTACAGCGAGTCCGCCTTCCCCGGCGTCGCCGTGCACGACGACCCGAACATCCAGATCGTCCTGCGTCCCGAAACAATGGGCAACCAGGCCTGGATAAGCATGCAATACTGGGGTTGCGACGGGGGCGCGGACAACGGCATCATCCTGCGCTACGACCCGGTCAGCGGCGAGCACTACTACCTGGAGCTGATACCCGGCCTCCTGGGTCTCGGCTCCGCCACCCTCTACTACTCGCCCGACGCCGCGGAGAGTTCGCTTGTTTTTGTTGACGAGATCACTAACCTTAGCTTCGGTGACGGCCAGGCAAATTTCAGCGGCCTCTTCACCGACATTTCCCTCAACGCGATGGACAATTGGTTCAACCTCAACATCAACCTCGTGCCGGTCGGCACACTCACCGACCCCCTCTGGCGCATCCCGGGAATAGGCCTACACGGCTTCAAAAGCGGCGACTGCCCCCAGGTAATAGAGCAATTCAACGCGAACGGTGACCCCGTCTACACTCCCAAGACCGGCGTCACCGTCTGGGATACGATCCCCGCCAAAACCACCTTCCTCAACTGCTACAACGGCTGCACTGAATCGGCCGGCCTGATCAACTGGGACGTCGGCATGCTGACAATGGGAGGAGGCAATGTAAGCTACCGCGTAGTAATAGCAGGGCCTGTCACGGTGGGCGAGGTGATACCGAACATGGCGCAGATAAAATCGGACAGCGAAGGTCCCTATGATTCATGGCCCGCCGACGTGACCATCGTCCCCGCCGGTTCCTGCATCACCGGCGCAGCGATAATAAGGGACGTCTGTAGCACCTGCACCTATACCGATATCGCCAGCGCAGTGGCCGCGTCCTTCCAGGGGAACATCATAGAGATCAGGGACTCCGGCGTCTACAATGAAACATTCGCCCCGGACAAGTCTCTGACCCTGCGCGTGCAGCCAGGCATGGGCTACACCCCCACCATCAACGGGGGCGCCAGTTACGGCATTGATCTCACAGGCGTGCCGACTTGCGGTCGGGTGACGGTGCTGGGCGATGGCGGTCTGACCGTTACTTCAGGGACCAGCGCGGTCTATGCCACGGGCGCCTGTGGAAGCATAAAGGCGGAGGACACGTATTTTGATACCAGCGGGGATTGGGTGTGGGTGATATGGCTCGACTACGGTTCGCCCTTTATCATACCGTGCGAATTCGATCGTTGCGTGATAGACGGCACACCACACCCGACCACCAACTTCGCGGCTCGGTTGACGACAGTGGCCGCGCCCAGTCCCAACGCCAGGTTCCGGAATTGCCTCATATATGGCATCGCAAATACAGGAGCAGGTTTGGCAATAACAGGTACGGAAACAGGCCTGACCTGCGAGGTAGTGAACTGCACCATAAAAAGTTGGGGTAACGCGCTGACTTCGGATGATCCCGTGAGTATCATTAACACCCTTGTAGCTGGCACCTTTGCCCTCAGCGATGCGGCTTCTTATGCTGACGTTTCCTATAGCGCTTTCCAGGGTCCCGACCCCGGCGGTTGCGGTCCCGGCTGCATCTTTGGCGTCAATCCAGATGATGAGTTTGTCGGGCTTGGTGATTATCACCTGAAGACCGGCGCCAGTTGCACTGAGAACGGCACGGATACCTCAGCGCGGGGAGTAACGGATGACCTTGATAAGCTGGCTAGACCTCAAGACTCGTTTTACGATATCGGCGCATACGAGTATGTGCTCCCGAAGACCAGCACGCCGACCTCAACCCGCACTTTGTCAAGCACGGTGACGCTTACGCCGACCGCATCCGCGTCCCATACCGTTTCATACACGACCAGCACCACCTGGACGCCCACGAGCAGTCCGACCTCCACCACCACACCTACCGCAACCCCCAACGTGGTGGTGATGAATCTCTGGGCCACGGCGCCGGGGGACGGCAGGCCAAGCAACGATTTCAACTTAGCCACAGACGCTTATCTCGCGCCCGACGGCGCCTGGGCCGACAGCCCCGCCGATACCCAGCACTCCTACACGGGCTTCGAGGCAAGCGGACGTAGCGGAGCACCGGACCAGGTGCAGTTAGCGATCGCGGTGTGGGTGGACAGCGCCGTCACCGATGACGACATCACGCTCGACATCTACTGGAACCAGGGCAGCCCCGGCGTCCCCTTCACCAGCCGCGCCATCACCGCAGCAATGCTCAATACGGCTATCGGCTCAGGCAACCAGGCGATATTCTACTTCGACGTCACCGCGGACAGAATTTGGGACTGGGCTGATTTCGGCCCCGCCAATGACCTGGAGGTAACGATCAACATCAACCGAAACCCCCCTGGCGACGGCGTGAACTACAACTTCGATGCCGTGGGCTGGCAGGTGTCGGGGACCGTCGCCGCGACGCCGACGGATACGCCAACCGCAACAAGGAGCGCAACGGAATCCGCGACTTACACCCCTTCGCCAAGCATAACGCCTACCGGTACGCCGACCCGGACCGCCACGGAGTCAGGCACTCCCACTGCCTCCTCTTCGCATACCGCTACCATTACAACCACGCGCACTTATACTGATTCGGTCACTCCGACATCCACCCTTACCTTTACGCCTACAGCCACTACGACCTCTACTCCATCCGACACACTGACCGATACAAGGACCGCTACCACGACCTTCACCCCACCTGGCACATTGACTGACACAAGGACAGCCACCATGACCTTTACTCCACCCGGTACGCTGACCGATACAAGGACAGCCACCATGACCTTTACTCCGCCCGGTACGCTGACCGATACAAGGACGATCACGGTCTCAGCCAGCCGCACGGTTACACCCTCTGAAACGGTCAGCTTTACGCCTTCAAGCAGCAATACCCTAAGCGTCACTGCAACCGTGACGCCCAGCATCACCGCAACCGCTACACCTACCACTACCGTCACTATTACACACACCGCCAGCCACACACTGACAGATACATCCAGCGCTACCAACACCTGGACACGCACAAATACTAATACCGCAACACCTACTCACACCTCCAGCATTACGTTTACTTCCACCGTCACCCAAACCGCCACTCCCATACAACACTCGTGGACGGTGACGCCGACCTATACCAAAAGCGCCAGCCATACGCCGAGTTGGACGGTAACCGGAACGGCCACAAAATCGGCCAGTCACACGCCGACGGCCACGGCTACGGATACACCCACGTTCACCTCCACGGATACGTCTACCGCTACAGCAACAAGTACGCCGACGGCTACCGAGACGGCTACACGAACTGCTACTACAACAGGCACAACGACACACACCACTACGCCCAGCCACACCAAAACCGCTACACCTACCGCTACCGCCACTAACACATACACCGCCAGCCACACACCGACAGATACAGCCAGCGCTACCAATACCTGGACGCGCACGAACACTAATACCGCAACGCCCACGCACACACCCAGCATTACAGTCACTTCCACCATCACCCAGACCGCCACTACCATACAGTACTCGTGGACGGTGACGCCAACCTATACCGAGAGCGCCAGCCACACCCCCACCTCCACGGTAACCAGAACAGCAACGGAATCAACCAGTCACACGCCAACGGCCACGGCTACGGATACACCAACGGCCACGGCTACGGATACGCCTACGTCCACGACAACGCACACGCCAACGGCTACTGCAACGGCTACGCGCACGGCTACAACGACAGATACAGACACTTGTACCGCTACGCCGACGGTAACTGAAACGGTTACGCGCACCGCTACAACGACGGACACGGACACTTATACCGCTACGCCGACGGTAACTGAAACGGTTACGCGCACCGCTACAACGACGGACACGGACACTTGTACCGCTACGCCGACGGTAACCAGGACGGCCACCCCTACCAGCAGTCACACCGTCACCTTCACGCCCAGCGCTTCGCACACCACGACAGCCACACCGACCGTCACTGAAACACACACCGTCACCTTCACCGCCAGTGCTTCAAATACCGAGACCAACACAGCCACCGTTACCCCAACGCACACCGTCACCTTCACCGCCAGTGCTTCGCAGACCGAAACCAACACAGCCACCGCTACCCCGACGCACACCGTCACCTTCACCGCCAGTGCCTCGCAGACCGAAACAGCCACGCCAACACACAGCGGCACCTACACACAGACGGCGACGCCCAGCGGCACGCCGACCGCAACACCGACCTTCACCGCAACCCTTACCGGCAGCGTAACCCATACCCCCACGCATACCCTTTCGGCAACATATTCCGCCACGGACTCAGTGACACCGACCGGCAGTGTAAGCTACACCTCCACACCAACGGTAACACCGCAGGAATTGAAAATAATAGACGCGCAATTCTATCCCAACCCATGGGACGGCATCGGCTCCGCCTATCTCACACTGATGTTGCAAGCGCCGTCGGACAGGGTGGTATTAAAGATATTCACCAGTTCATACCGCAAGGTGCGCGAAACAGTGCTGGAAATATCGCAGTACGGTAGCTACATAAAGGTGCCGTTTGATGGCAAAGACGCGCTGGGGTACAGCCTGGCCAACGGCGTTTACTTCTACTCGATCGAAGTGTATCAGGGCTCAAACCTGTTTGACCACAGAATGGGCAAGATAGTTATTTTGCGATAGCGCAAGCGGTATACGATAGACCCTACTCTGCCCCCCTGTCTTTCTGTCGGAAGACAGGAATGGGGGGCTACGTAAGGCAAGCGGGATACAGTATACGGGGAACGATGCTCATGATTTTCTTGCCTACTGTTACTATCTAATATTTTCCTTCACACTTGATGCGTCATCATTTATACTTTTCACTGTGAGAGTGGCAAAGTCAGAAGTTCCATAAAAAACATACACTTATTTACCTTCCGGCGGGTCTAAATATTATAGAAGAATATACACACGGGGCATGGCTTCCTTGAACAAAAAAGAAAAAAAACTCCTCACTGCTTATAAAAATGGCGGCCCCAGCGCTTTCGAAGCGATCTTTGCGGAATATCGTGAACTGGTCTTCCGCGTAGCTTATTCTCTAACCGGAGAGCGGGAAGCAGCACTCGATATTTCCCAGGAAGTATTCTTACGCCTGTACAAACATCTCAAAAGCTTCAAAGGCCAATCCAGCCTGCGCACCTGGATTTACCGAATAACTCTCAACCGGGCCCTTAGTCACCTTAAAAAGCGCACCTTTTTGCCCCTGTTTGACTTCCTGCGGCAAAGGCCTTCACAAGTCGATCCGCTCCGTGAAGCTGAGCGTAGCGAGGCCGAGGAACATCTGCAAAAGGCCCTTTCCTACCTCTCCCGCCAACAGAAACAGGCTTTCATCCTAAAAAACCAGGAGGGGCTACGTTACTCCGAGATCGCCGATATCCTGGGCATAAAGACAGGCACCGTCAAGGCCCTTATCTATCAAGCCAGTAATAAACTGAGAAAGCGCTTGAAAAAGAAATATGGGATACGGTAGATGGAATACGGGAATACCGACTTACGACTGCGCCTTACAAAATACGCTTCGCGTTTCATAAAAACTATACACCTTTCCAGACATAGCGGGGTCTAATAGTTAAATGACCTGTAGACATGAAAAACAGCTTATCCACCAGCTCTACGGTGAGCTGGATACCGAAGAAGCGAAATCTCTCCGCAGCCATCTCAAGTCCTGTTCCGCTTGTCATAAAACACTAAAAGAACTGAAAAAATACATTATAGACGGCCTCAAGCTCAAATCTATTCCTTATCCCATGGCCGGGCAATGGCGCGATATATCGGCGTATCGGCGTGTCGAGAGGTCGGGGAAAACACTCATTTGGCGGACGACAATAGCCACACTCGCTCTTGCCGCTACCGCGACGGCAATAGTCATCACTCAGCTCTCCCCCCCAACCACTGAGCTACCCATTGTCGTTGCCGAGCAAGAAGACACTATCGTTCTCTCTCCCTTGAGGGAAACGGCAAATGCACAAGCAACTACTCACTCGCCTGCCCGTAGGGCCGCAGACAAAGATGAGGGTGAATATCCAGAAGAAGGAATCCTGGCAAAGGATTCCTTACAATCCGGTAGAGGCGTGCCGCAGCCTATCCGTCACAGCCCAAAGGACGAAAACAGATACGCCCCTACTACTGAAGACAAACAGCGGTTACCTTCCCAACCAGAAGCGATAGCCAAAAACAGCGAACAACCCGCCTACCCCGAACCCGGCCAAGGCCACCTCAACTTCGGTGGGTCAGTGGCACAAGCGCCGGGGTCGGGTACATCCCCGAGTGGAGGCGGAACGTCCCCAGGCGTAGCGCACTCCGCCGGCGTCGAAACGAACACCGAGGCCGCACAACCGGCTATCCGCATCATTGAACCGGTTCTCACCATCACCCCTACGCCGATTCCCGAACAGAAAGAGAATGTCCTCATCAAACACAACCGGATCAACCCCGCCCGCGATGAGAAAATGAAAATATCTGTCAAGTGTGACAAACCGGAACACGTAAGCATAAAAATTTACAACCAGCTCGGCGGATCGGTCAAGGTCTTGATCGATAACAACCTGCCACCGGGAATACACGAGTATACCTGGAACGGGACGAATGACCGCAACCAAGTCTTGGCTAGCGGGATCTACTATATAGTCGTTGAATCACCAGACTACCAATTCAAAGAAAAGGGGGTAATAGTAAAATGATAAACAAGATCAAGGTTAATATCTTCCTGATCATAGGGATCCTGCTGATCTCTTTTCTCTTCTGCGCTGTTGCCTTCGGCGGGCAGAGCCTTGAATTGTGGAGTTTCGGCGTTTCAGCGACGAATCCCGTCGGCTCAAGTACCGGTACCTCAAACTTCACCGCTAGCGGCCGTTATATCGCTTTCAGTTCCTCCGCCAGTAATATCGCCGCCTGGGATAAGAATGGAGCCTGGGATATATTCCTGTATGACCGAAAGACAAAAACAGTGCAACGTGTGAGCATCAATGCGGCGACGATCGAGGGCAACCTACATTCCTATTCTCCAGCCTTGAGTGGAGACGGACAGTTCATCGTTTTTCGGTCACTCGCCAGCAATCTCGTCCTTGGGGACAACAACGGAAAATGCGATATCTTCGTTTATGACCGGGCGAACGCGACCGTCAAACGTGTCAACGTGGACAACGGCGGCGGCCAAGCCAACCAAGACGCTTCCTCCCCCTGCATCAACGGCGATGGTCAATATGTCGCTTTCGCATCCGCAGCGGACAACCTGGTAGGCGGGGACACCAACAACGCAACCGACGTATTCGTCTATGATCTGCAGACGAGTACCATTGAGCGCATCAGTAAAGACAACGGCGGCGTGGAAGGCGACGATTCGAGCGACTCTCCCGCTCTTAGCTCTGACGGTGCCTACATCGCCTTCACTTCTTCCGCCACCAACCTGGTAGCCGATGATACCAACGGCGCTACAGACATCTTCCTCTGGGAGCGGGCCGGCGGCACCGTTCAGCGGGTCAGTATAGACAGCGGTGGAACACAGGCAAACGGCCCCAGTTCCTCGCCTGCCGTCAGCGCCGACGGCAAATATATCGCCTTCGAATCCGACGCCAACAATCTGGTAGCTGATGACACCAACGGCGCCACCGACGTATTCGTGTTCGACCGTGACACCGGCAGCATCGTCAGGGTCAGTGTCAACGGCGGGGCCGGCGAAGGAAACGCAAACAGCGGGGAACCTAATATCAGCACCACCGGGCAATTCGTTACTTTCAAGTCCGACGCCGATAATCTGGTAAGCGGCGATACCAACGAGGTAACCGATATCTTTCTCACCGACTGGGCAGCAGGCACCATCCAGCGCACCAGTCTGGATAGCTCCGAAAACCAGGCAGACTCGTCCAGTTACGGAGCGCATGTAAGCCCGGATGGCCGCTACGTCACCTTCGTTTCCCTGGCCACCAATCTGGTAAGCAACGACCTTAACGGCACCTGGGACGTCTTCATCCGCGACCTGCAAAACGGCACCACCGAACGGACAAGTTTTGGCTACGTAACTAAACCAGCCGACGGCACCAGCGAAAACGCACAGATCAGCGGCAACGGCCGTTTCATTGGTTATGTTTCCCAAGCCAGCAATCTCATCTTCAGTGATACCAACACCAAACAGGACATCTTTGTCCACGACAGACTCACAAATGTCACCAAACGGATTAGCATCAGCAATGAGGGAGAAGAAGCAACGCTCGACTCCTACCGTCCCCGCATAAGCTACAACAATAAATACATTGCCTTTGATACGGCATCGCCGAACCTTGTATCCGACGATACGGGCAGTTATAGCGACGTCTTCGTCTACGCTTGGGGTACAGATGCTCTCGAAGCGGTCAGCAGGAATAATTCCGGCGTACTGGGAAACTCGAACAGCACCGACGCCAGCATCAGTACCGACGGACGCCTTGTGGCTTTCGTTTCCACCGCTAACAACCTCGTCAATCCAGGCGCCAACTCTACCTTCGTCTCCGATATATTCGTCTATGATCAGCAAAACGACACCATAGAGTGGGTCAGCCCCAGCACTTCAGGCACGGAAGGCAATTCCAACAGCTCCGCTCCCCGCATCAGCGCCGACGGCCAGTTCGTGACTTTTCAGTCCGCCGCCTCAAATCTCGTGCTCGGAGACACTAACGGGCAAATAGATATCTTCGTATACGAGCGCGGCCCGGATCTCCTCGAACGGGTAAGCCTGAGCAACCTGGGAGCACAGGCAAACCTCTCCTGCGAAAACCCCGACATATCTTCCGACGGGCGTTTCGTTGCTTTCGAATCCACATCCACCAGTCTTGTCCCCGGCGATACTAATAGCGCCAAGGATATCTTTGTCTATGACCGTAATGCGGACACCATCGAGCGCGTGAGCCTGAATAAATACGGCCAACAGGGAAATGGTAACAGCTACGCTCCGCGCGTAAGTTCGGACGGAAGATTCGTTACCTTTCACTCTCTGGCCGGTAACCTGGTCAGCAATGACACAAATGGTCTTGAGGATGTCTTCGTTTACGACAGGCAAGAGGGAGTCATCACCAGAACAAGTTTAACCATTTTTGGGGTGCAAACAAATGAAGTAAGCGTCCAGCCAAGCATCAGCGGCAGCGGCGGCTTCGTGGTTTTCTCCTCCGAGGAAGACCTCCATCCCAGCTTTCCCAATAGCGTTAGCGATGTCTTCTTCACATATGATCTGCAATTTCCCCCGGCCGGAACGGAGACGATGACCCCCACGGCCACCTCCACTCCTCCGCCAGCCACGCCAACCTCAACCCGAACCATCTCAAGTACTTATACCATCACCATGACGCATACTCCATCCCAACTCATTGTTTGCTCCTTTGCTCCTTTCTTAGACGATTTCGAGGACGGGAACGCCCAGGACGGTTCCCCCGTCACCTGGGATAATCCCAGCGCACAATGGTCGGTCAGCGCCGGGAGCTACCGCGTCATAACCAGCGACGAGAAGATCTGGACTTCTTATGCCATGGGCGGAACAGCCGATGACTTCATCCTCGAATTCGACGTCAGACTCAACGACGGCCTCGACCGCCCTGTCTTCTTCCGCATGCAGGACGAGAACAATTACTACGAGCTTAACTATAACCACGCTGATGGCTGGATCTACATCTACAAGGTCATCGGCGGTTCACGCACGCAATTAAGCAGTCACAACACCCTGAAGAGCCATTTGGGGGAATGGCAACACATCAAGCTCGAAGTTAACAACACGACCTACTCCGTGGAGTTGGACTATATAGACCAATTTAGCGGCAACGGCCTGACGGAATTCGCAACCGGCGGGATCGCCCTTGCCGCCAACACCAGCGGCCTTCTACCTACAGACATCGAATTTGATAACCTGGACATGTACTGTGAACTTGCGCCTACCTCCACACCCACACCCACTACCACCTCTACCGCTACCGCCAGCACCACACCCAGCGCCACGCCCACTACCACCTCTACCGCTACCGCCAGCACCACACCCAGCGCCACACCCAGCGCCACTTCCACCGCCAGCCCAAGCGTCACCGTCACCCACACAGCGCAAGATCCCACACCGCCGGAATTCACCGCCATTAACATCCCCCCCGATAGCTACATCAACTCCTCCACTGCCCAGATCTGCTGGGAAAACAGCGAAGAGCTCAGCAGTGGTCAGATACAGTTCATCGCCATTGGCGGCGCCGCCGACCCTGGATCCCCTCATTTATATGATCTGAGCGGCAGCGAACTTCTCGCCGGAACCGTGTGCATTGACATCCCTGACTGCGTCAGCGGCGCCATTTACGAGCTGATAATAGTCGGTTGCGATCTTTTCCCCAACTGCGCCGCGCCGCTCACCGTTACCAACATAACCGTCGACTACACCCTTCCGGCTTGCACCGGTATCAACTGGTCGGACAACAGCATCCTCGGCAGCGGCACCACCTGCACCGTGCAATGGACCAACAGCGAAGACCTGTCCAACTGCATCATCACTCTAGACTGGATCGGCGGTACGCCCGATCCAGGTGGACCGCATATCTTCCCCGGCGAACTCCTCGCCGGAGCTCACAGCACAGACATTTGTTGTCTGATAGACGGCGCTCTTTACAACATCACCATCCAGCAATGGGACCTGGCCATCAACTATAACATTACTTATATCTACGGCCTGCTTGTAGACCTCAGCGATCCCGTTTTCAGCGATATCAACCCCGGCGACGGTGGTTCCTTTGACTCCTCCACCTGTCCAGTGACCTTCACTTCCTCTGAGGACCTTTCCTCCTGTACCGTCGATCTTATCTGGACGAGCGGCGCCCCCGATCCAACCGGCACACACACTTATACTTGCTCTGGTTCCGAGCTCTTCGCCGGAACGCAAACCGTTAATATCGGCGGCGCCATATCCGGTGCGACATACATGCTTATAATCACCGGCTGCGACCTCTACCCGCACTGCGCGGATCCCGTGACCATTACTAACATACTGTGCATCGACGCCCAACCACCATTGTATCTTGATATCCAACCCTGCGGCGGTTGCGCCTTCACCTCCACCACCGGCACGGTGAGCTGGACTAATTCTGAGAACATGCAAAGTTTGACCATCACCGTAGAGTGCACGGGCGGCGCCTGCGTGCCGGGCACCCAGCAGGTCTTCGACTGCAACGCCAGTTGCCTCTCGCAGGGCCCGCACAGCGTCGATTTCCCCGGTTTAATAGACGGCGGCATTTACAAAATAATCTTTGACGGCTGCGATTTCGGCGCCAATTGCGCACCCTTAACGGTAGACAACGTCCTTTGCGATAACGGCTCGGCTCCCGTCTTCGATATCACCTTCCCCACCGCCGACCACTACTTCAACACGACCACCCTCATCATCAACTACAGCGTGAGCGAAACGATTGCCAACTGCACCCTCACGCTGGAGTGCGTCAGTCCAGCGTGCGATCCCGGCTGCCCGCACCTGTATAATTCCGGGCCGCTACCCGCCGGCCAGCACAACTACAATTTCACCAACCTGATGGACGGCTGCGAATACAGACTGATCGTAGCAGGCTGCGATTTGGTACCCAATTGTTCCGCCCCGCTAACCATCACCGGCCTCCACTGCGACCTTACGGGACCAGAGTTCACCAACGTTACCCCCGATCCCAACAGCGTGATCGGCTCCACCACCATCACGGTCGGCTGGACGATCACCGAAGTGCTCTTGCACTATACCATCAAGCTCGAATGGATCGGCGGCGCCATTGACCCCGCGGGACCCTATGAATACAACTGCAATATGTCCTGTGGCGAGCTTGCCCCCGGCAGCTACACACACGACTTCGCCGGACTGGTAGACGGCGCACGTTACCGGCTGGTGATCTACGCTTGCGACCCGGCCGGCAACTGCTGTGTCTGCGTAATCGTTACCAACATCAGAATAGACCTCACCCCGCCGACCTTTGAACCGATCATTCCAGCAACAGGAGAGTATTTTGACCCGGACAGTCTACTGGTCACCTGGGTCAACAGCGAGATATTATCCTATCTCAAAGTTTCGCTCGTCTGGACCGGCGGCGTCATTGATATCCAGACTCACGAGTATATCTGTAACACCAGCTGTCTCTCCTACGGCGCACAAGGCCACACCTTCACCAACCTGATCCCCGGAGCGATATACAAGGTGGTAATATACGGCTGTGACCTGGCGCCTAACTGCAACACCCAGGACCATCTAGACATCACCTGCCGGCCTTATACCCCCACCTCGACACCAACCGCAACCGCCACAGCCACGCCAACCCCCACTTCAACCGGCACTCATACCCCCACCGCCTCACCCACACCAAGCCCCACGTCGACGGGATCAGTGACCCCGAGTGTAACACCAACTAATTCTCCCAGCGTCACGCTTACCGACACGGCCACTACGACACCCACGACCAGTCCGACATTCACTCACACTCCTACCGTTACCCGAACGGCCACGTTGACAACTACAAAAACGACCAGCCCGACCCACACCGCTACACCCAGTGTCACCCTGACAGCAACCCCCAGCGCAACATCTACGAGCAGCCCTACGCCCACTCTCACACCCACCATCACCCCCAGCGCCACGGGCACGCCTAGCCATACCATCACCCTGACGGCCACACCCAGCACAACTTTCACCCACACACCCACCGCCACACCCAGCGCCAGTTTTACCCCTACCGTGACCTGTGATAGTCGTCCGGCCAAATTGACGGTCGAAGTCGTAGTAGACCCCGAGAAAACCGACTACATCACCATCAACGTCTATGCTGATGAACCGATCGACTGTGCTTCCGTCTTCCTGGTAGTAGTGCCGCATAGCGCCTCACACGCGCCGACTACGATCAGTTCCATGAGCAAGGTAGATGACACCACCTGCGAGGGCTTCTACCACCGCAACCAGGGCTTCGGCGACGTCAAGAACATCTACGCTTACGCCACGGACAACTGCGGTAACACAGGCTCATCGGACGGTACGTTTAAACGCAAGGTGATCAGTAATAAACCGGTAATCATCAGCCGCAACAAGATCAAACCGCGACATCTGGGTGACTCCTGCACCATCCGCTATCAGACCGCTAAAAGCGGCCAGATAGAGGTAAAGATATACAATAAGCTTGGCGAGCTGATCCGCACTTTAGCAGAAGGCCCGGCTGAAGCCGGAAAATACGAGGTCAGTTGGGACGGCCGCAACACCAGGGGCGAGATCGTAGCCAGTGACCTTTACTTCCTGGTAGTGCAGACCAGTGAGTACATTTATCGAGACAAGATCATAGTGTTGAAATGAGCAGACATGGGCTAACGCCCATAAAACAGCCGCGTTGAAATTAGCAATCTTATATTCCTCCTTAACGAAAGGAACTCCGCCTTGCTGCAAAAAAACCTACTGGAAATCAGCGGGTTTTTTTGTTATAAAGTCAACCATATCTGCCGATATATAGATTAGGAGGAATATTCGCTAATTAAACCAGTGAGCGCCAACAGTGAACCTAAAAAGACGGGTGACAATTTTTATTTTAGCATTGTTCTGCCATAGCGGACTATACGCCGTAGGAACAGCCGGCGCCAATTTTCTACGCTACGAGCACAGCGCCCGGGTAGTCGGTCTGGGGGGCGCCTTTGTTGCCCTGGCCGATGACGGCGATGCGGTCTACTGGAATCCCGCCGGATTAGCCGCAATTAATCACCCCATCTTTACCTTTACCCACAGCCACGGGTTCATAGATAATCGTCAAGAATTCCTGAACGCCACCTGGCCATTCGGTCGCTCGGGCACATTCGGAGTCGACTTGCTTTACTCATCGGTCGGCGATATCAATCTCTATGACGATTTCGGACTGCGCGTCGGCAAAATGCAAAACTATGACCTGGTATTGGACGGCGCTTGGGGATTCGCGCCCAATAAAAACATCTCCTTCGGCGCAGGTTTAAAATACTATCACAGCAAACTGGCCGAAGCCAATGCCCGCGGCTTCGCGCTGGACGCCGGCCTACTCTTAGCTAATTTGGCCGATAGCAACTTTTCCGTCGGCCTTGCCCTGCAAAACATTGGACCGGGCATCACCTATATAGAAATACCCGATCGCCTGCCACTCAATCTCAAAGCGGGCGTTGCCCAAAAACTTAGGGTCGGTGAAATTCACGGCCTCATATTCAGCGTTGAGGCAAACCGTCTTCTGTTCAAAGAAGAATGGCTCTATCTTAACGCCGGGCTGGAATATGATTACCTCGGAAAATATCTAGCGCGTTGCGGCTACCGCGTTAATCATGTCAAAGATAAGTTCTCTCTCGGATTCGGTTTACGCCGCTTCCGCATACGCATGGATTACGCGCTTGTCCCCTTCGGCCATCTAGGGACAACCCACCGCATCAGTTTTGGTTATGATTTTCCGCTCAAAACAGAAAAACCGCAACTGACTTCCACACCGCAACCAATAGTCACCCCGGCTCCCCCGGCAGAGATCAGCGTCACCGCCGACATTGTCCTCATCATCCCCACCGGCGTCACCCGATTCCGCCCCTTCATCTCCGCGTCAAATGGCATCAACCACTGGCGATTGAGCATCTACGATCAGAACGGTAATCCTGTTCGCGATTTTAAAGGCAGCGCGAATTTGCCGCCAACGCTGATCTGGTACGGGAAAAATGACCTGGGCGAATTAGTCCCTTCCGGTTTTTATAGTTACCAACTACATTGCCGGGACAAACAAGACCGCGAATTCAAATCCAAACGCATGCCACTGATAATCAAAGAAGTAGAAGAACTTACTTTTAAACTGCCGACAGCGTTCCTTTTCTCCTCCGGGTCGGTCACCCCAAAAAAGGAAGGGATAATCAAGGTAAATGAGATCGCTCGATTGATCGTTGAACATTATCCCACAGCACGGGTGCGAGTTGAGGGGCACAGCGACAACACTCGCCTGCCGACCGCCTCTCACTTCAAAACAAATCAGCTCCTCTCGGAAATACGAGCACAGAATATCGCAAATCATTTGGCAAAACAGGGTATCTGGAGGAAACGACTCAAGGTTCTCGGACTAGGAGAAATCGATCCCGTTGCTGACAACTCCACCCCGGAAGGACGCGCCCAAAACCGCCGCGTAGAAATCATCATTGAGAAACCAGAACCTGTAATAAAAATACGCGGGGAAGTTACGGGGCAGAAAATTCTGTTCAAAGCGGGCAGCCCTTATCTACTAGAACATGATCTGGTTATCGAAGATAACGCTTCACTAATCATCGAACCAGGCGTAGTCTTACGCTTCGGCGGTGGCCTTTCCGGTAACGAAACAGCGGAATCAACAACCGGGGTTGATCTGCTTATCAAAGGGACTTTGACAGCCAAAGGAAATAAGGCTAACCCTATCATATTTGAACCTTCCTCCGAGCAAAGCTGGGGAGCGATCATCTTCACCTCCAGCCATCCTGACTGCTTACTCGACCTATGCCGCATCAACGGCGGTAGACTGATCTGCAACGGCTCTTCCCCAACGATCAGCAACTGCATCCTGGAAAACAGTAAGGGTATCACCTTGAACCAAAACAGCAGCCCGTTGATCAAGGACTGCCTTCTGCAAAACGGCAAATGCGGCGTCATCTGCCAATATAACTCCTCTCAACTGCTAATGGATCACTGCTTTCTCCGCGGCAATGACGCAGGGATCATCCTGAAAAATTTTGAATCCTGCGAGATAAGATCATGCTCTTTTATCGCCAATAAAATGAATCTAATTAATCTTTCAGTTAAGTCGGTGGACGCCAGCGGGAATTTCTGGGGGACGATTCATCCCGCAACAATCGAGGAAACCATTTATGACAGCGAAGACAAAGCTGGTTTAGGACGAATAATCTTTGAGCCGTTTCTCATCAAAGAAGAGTAAAAACATTAAACTTTTTCCCAAATCTGCCGATATTATTAACAGGAGAGATAAGATAGAGATAACTAGTCAGACCTAAAACAGAATTACCACGGTGCTAAGTTTCATAGCCTTAGCCCTCCAAAGCAAGAGCGGACCTCCGGGTCCGCTCTTGTGTTTTCAAATCAGTTGGATCCACAGATTTCACAGATTACACAGATTCCCCTCTTTGGAGCCTCTAAATTGAGCTTTTTTAACGGCTCATCCACAGAATAAAAATCCCCCGGCTGTCCGCCATCGTCCTTTGGACTATGGCGAGACAAGAAGCCGGTGATCTTTTTGTCCCGAACGGTCGCCGACAGGCGACCACAAGCTTTTCCCCCTTCGAATATGAAAGAGAAAAGCTTCTAGTGCGCCCGCCAAAGCGGGCGACATGATTTAGCGCTTCATCCCCGAACCGAAGCTTGAGATGTTGCGCCCGCGGAATACGTAAACTCGTTTCCTCAAAAGTCCAATTACATAGATTCCTCCGTTATCATCGGTGTAATTTTTGTGTCTAACCTCAACTTCAAACCGTTAAAACCAAGAATGCTCCCCTGCCAACGAAGAATTCCCTCCGCCGCCTGCCCTACATGTCCGCCATATTCTAGACGAAGGCGGAAGGGAGCCCTGCGACAAGGTTTACACTGAGCATGTCGAAGTGCTCAGGGCAAGCTCCGCAAATCGAAGGGTTATCAAGAAATCAATGCTTGTTTGTTCGTACGTCGTTAGACTTTTCCAAAAACCAATCTGTGAAATCTGTGTAATCTGTGGATCATCTTTGGTGGTGAAAGATTTTTATTAATTCTTTAATCTCTCCCGAAAAAGTCCTTGTATGATTTTCTCAGGCCGTGCTATGATTTATCTTATCGTCAGTTAGTATATCAATAATGCTTAGCTAGTCTGCTTTTTTGCGGCGGTGAGCCGGAGGATAGACGGTTATGTTGATAGAACTACGTATTAAAAACTATGCTTTGATAGATGAGCTGGAACTCAGTTTCCCCGCAGGATTAACAGTATTGACTGGGGAAACCGGGGCCGGAAAGTCTATCATTTTAGAAGCTCTTTCGTTGTTATTGGGCCGGCGGGCCGAGCTCTCTATGCTTAAAGACAGGAAGAAAAAGGCCTTGGTAGAAGGTGTTTTCGCGGTAAGGGCGGGGAGTGCCCTGGCCGGCGCATTAGAGGAAAAGGGCTTGATCGTGCAGGGAGAACTCTTGCTGCAGCGGGAGCTTTCGGAGGTCGGCAGAAGCCGGGTGCTGGTGGATGGACGGCTGTCGACTGTAGAGCGGCTCTCTGAAATCGGTGACCTGCTGGTGGATTTTCACGGGCAGCATAAGCACCAGTCATTGCTCAAGTCCTCTTGTCAGTTAGACCTACTTGATGCGTTTGGCGGCATTCTCAAGCAGCGGACGGTTTTTCGCGAGCTCTGGCGTAAAAAGGGCGAGCTGAAAAAACGCCTGCTGGAGTATGGCGGGGACCCACAAGAGTTGGAGCGACGGCTTGATATCCTGCGCTTCCAAAAGAAGGAGATAGAGGAAGCTAAGTTAGGCCAGGGGGAACTTATCGAGCTTGAAAAAGAATTCGCGATGCTGGAGAATGTCGACCGTTTACGTCTTTTGGTGGGAGAGGCGGCCCAGCTTTTGCAGGATGAGGAGATGGAGGCTTCCAGCCCCGCCGGGGCGCTGGCCAAGGCAACAAGCCTGTTGCAGCAGGCCGGTGAACTGGAGAAGAGTCTTGATGATCATGCGTCACGTGCTGAAGAGATCTCCGTGGCGGTGAGCGAATTGGCGGCAGAGCTGTCAGGCTATATGGAAAGGTTAGAGTTTAACGCGGATAGGCATGGGCAGTTGCGGGAACGATTGGATCTGGTTAACGGCCTGATGAAAAAATACGGCTCGGACGAGGTTGCTGTGTTGGCGTATCTTACGAAGATCGGCGAAGAACTGGAGAACCTGGAAGGGCGGGAAGGTAAAACCGACAGCATTAAACGAGAGTTGATAGGGCTGGAGGAAAAGCTGGCTGAGTTGGCGGGGGAGATAGGCGAGAAACGCAAAGAAGCGGCCAAGCGGCTGGCGGAGGTTACGGAGAAAGAATTGACCGGATTAGGTATGGAAAATTCGGTTTTTGAGGCTAAGCTCTGGCGGAAGAAAGGGAAAGACCTGGAACTGGCGGGGGAGGGCTTTGCCGCGAGCGAAACCGGTCTCGAACGCGCGGACTTTTTGCTTTCTGCGAACACTGGGGTGGAGCCAAAACCGCTACGTTCTATAGTATCCGGCGGGGAACTGTCCCGTATAATGTTGGGGCTGAAGGTCGTGTTGGGGCGTCTTTCCGATGTTCCGGTAATGGTCTTTGATGAGGTGGATACGGGAATCGGTGGTGATACGGCCTGGTCTGTGGGGGAGAGGCTGGGTGGTCTGGCGCTAACGCACCAACTCTTTGCCGTGACTCATCTGGCGCAGATAGCGGCTTTTGCCGCGCATCACTTGCTGATCAGCAAGGAGACGCAGAGTGGGCGTACGGTAATAAAAGTAAGAGAAGTGAAAAAAGGAGAGCGCGAGAAAGAAATAGCCCGGATGTTAGGCGATGCCCGGGCGGAGAGCGCCTCGCTGGAACACGCGCGGGAGATCCTTGCCAGGGCATCAGGGAAGAAATTAGCGCAAAAGGAAAAAATCAAAAAATAAGATTCTTCTCCATTTTAGTTGGTGGTGAGGAACCGAAAAGGCTTTAGTTGTCCACAGATTACACAGATTTCACAGATTACTTTTTAGATAACGGCGAAGGGAGTTCTTTGCTAGCAGGGGAGCA
>JAUXIB010000081.1 GCA_030621225.1 candidate division FCPU426 bacterium | reverse complement strand
GGACGAGACGGCGCTGGCCGAGATATCGCCCACGTGTTGAACTATGTAAGTGGTCTTCAGCCCGACCAGGGAACGGCGCAGGAAGTCGTTATCCCACCAGATGCCGAGACGTTGGGCGTAGGCGGTGCTGAAGGCGAAATCCATGTTGCTCAGGTCTCTGCCCTCGCCGGCGTAATGGCCGCTGGGTGTCTCCAGGGTCTCTTTGAAAGTGCCGCTGTTCAGGTAGACTATGCTGCCGCCGATGGTACCGAAGCTACGCGAACCTTGGCTGCAGGCGAGAGAGCCGTGGATTACGTCATCCATCCAGCTGTTGTACGCGGAGGTGAAGTTTAGGCCGCGCAGAAGGGCCAAGCCGGCCGGGTTCCAGAATATGGCGTTGGCGTCATCGGCTACGGCGATAAAGGCCTCGCCCATTGCCACAGGACGGGCGCCCACCCCTATCTTGAGAAAATTGGCGCTGGTAGTTCCCGCCTCACCGGCGAAGAGGGGAGGGGCAATCATTAATAGCAAGAGAACTGTGGTAAACGTGTGCAACATCAAACCCCCATTATAATTCCACTAACCTAAATGCTACGCTTTTTCCCCAACTAGTCAAGGAAAAAGAAAAGAGGCGTTGGAGATAGAAGAAGCAAGGAACATCATGGCAAGATGGGCAAGGCCTGTCCGCAAGGGGTGCTGTATCTCTGTGTGAAAAAACCTGTGATTTTGTGGTTAAATTACCGTTTCTTAAACGTAAAGACTTTTTACTTGAACCGCGGCTGTCCTGTGATATACTGATTTTCTTGAATGGAAGAATCCAAAACTATGTCTTCGCAAAGTGGTTATAAGCCTCCCCGGGGTGACGGGGAGATATTGATCGAGAGGGCCGGGATAAGGGCTTATCGCGAAGCTGATCCCGCTCTTGAGCGGCTGACCCTGGGAGGGGTAGGCTGGCCGGAGCTCAGGGAAGAGTTGTTATCTAGTCTTCCCGGAGAAAAAGGGCAGGCTATCGCTGCCGGGGGGCATCAGCCTGTTTTGGGCTATCCTGGTATTACTTTTAAGAATATTGTCCATTCCCGTCTTGCGGAAGCAAGGGGGCTGAGACCGGTTAATTTCGTGGTGGATTATGATCTCCCCGGAGGAGAAGCGATATGTTACCCGGCTTTGACGGAAAGAGGCTATGAACGGCGCCTGCTTCGGCCGGGTTTTGAGACGGGAGTCAGTTTTGAGGAGGCGCTGCCTGATCAGCAATTGGCTGTTTCATTGGAATCTCTGCTTGGCGCGCCATTCATCGATCAAGCGGGACTGAGAGAATTTCGCGGTGCTTTGCGGCAAGGGGCAGTCGCGGAGAGTAACCTTGCCGGACAGCTTAGCTTCGCGCGGCGGGCCTGGGAGAAGTCCTGGGGATTGGAGCTTCTGGATGTGCCTTTTTCAAAGCTCTGCGCGGGACGGGCTTTTATTTCGTTCTTTAGGGAAATAGCCGGCAGAGCCAGTGATTTTCGTACTATCTACAATAGGCTTTTGCTGGAGCATCGCGCCCGCTTGGGAGGATTACGGTTTTTCGCTGAGTTGGCTGAGGATAAGGGACGGGTTGAGTTGCCCTTCTGGTGCGCTTTGGCTGGGCGGGAAACGCTCTGGATAGATAAAGGCGGGGAGTTGTACGCGGGGGGCAAGCAGGTAGGGGAATTAGCCGCCGGGAATGGCGAGTTGGACTTGCGCCTGAGGCCAAAGGCCCTGATGTTGACAATGTTTATCCGGTTGCTTGTGGGAGAGTTCTTTGTTCATGGCACCGGTGGAGGTAATTACGAGCCGCTGAATGATTTGTTGTTTGAAGGTTTTTTTGGTCTGCGGGGCGGAGAATATTGGGTCTGCTCGGCGACTCTTTTTGTCCGCGACTTGTCCGCCGTCACGTCAGCCATAGCCCCCCTGTCTGCTTGTCAGCAGACAAGCAGGGGGGCGAAGGAGGAAGCGAGCCGGGAGGTGGAGGGCTCAGAGCGGACAGTTGGTTTGGCAGCGGAAGAATTGCGTATGCGCTTGCGCCGGATGGGAAACAACCCCGAGGATTTTCTGGGGGAGGACGCGACTGCTGAGATGCGTCAGTTGGCGGAGGAGAAAAGACGGCTGCTTGAGCAACTTGCCGAGGGAGGCACGAAGGGTAGAAGTCTCTATCGTGAGACGCGGCGGATTACCGAGCGGCTGGGGGACTGTTTGGAGGAAAAACGGCGGGAGCTGGAAGCTAAATTGGCAGGGGTGGACTCTCATCGCGAGGGGTTGGAAGTGTTGCGCTATAGGAATTACCCGTCATTTTATTACTCGGCGGGACGGTTTGAAGAACTTGGGGAGAAAGCTGGGCAAAGATTAGCGAGGATCGGGGTCTAGGGGTGGCGGGGACCGGGATAAGGCGGTAAAGTCTTTTACCACAACGACACGACGTTAACCCTTCGACAGACTCAGGGCAGGCGGCTTTTTTGGATAACGTCATAAGAAACGGTAAAAGAAAAGGCTTGTTGGTTTGTCACACCCGCGTAAGCGGGTGTCCAGATCGTGTTGGATTCCCGCTTCCTACTTTGCTCTACGAGCTACGAAGAACAAGTCCGCGGGAATGACAGGCGATGTTGGTGTTAGGAAAGAACGTCGTGTCGTCGTGGTGGGAAAGGTTTTGTTGTTACGGTACGATGCGGGTGTTTGGGAAAAGAAACGTTGTGTTGTTATGAAGATTTCGTGTAACAATTTAAGGAGATAAGCTAATGGCGAAAGAGGAGACGAGGACGATAACGGTATTTGAGCGTGAGTTTAAGGTGGAGCTCAGGCACGCGGACGGCAAGGTGTTTGCTGAAGTGGATTTGCCGGGTTTTGGCCAGTTGTCTGTGCCGGATATGGGAGGCGGAGAGGAAGCCGCTTTGGAAGGGATCCGCTTGCGGTTACACAATTACCTTAAAGATAACGAGCCGCAAAACGAATCCTTGGTAAATGGATCATAAGAGGAAGAACTCGAAGAAGCAAACGTCTCGTGGCAAGAGCGAGATAGCCATCGTTGGCTATGATCTTACCGATACGGTTGCCGCCAAGGACGAGGTATTGGCCGAGGTGTTTGAATATCTGTTCGGTGCGGTGAAAACATTGGATCGGGTGGCTTTGAAGTCGGGACTAAACTTGGTTCGAGAGCGCTACCAGGGGAGTGATATTGGCTCGGTGGGCGACGGTGTGTATTTCGTTGAGTTGGGGTTGCAGAAAGGACTGAGTGATTACTGCTGTCTGTTGGCGCGAATCCCGCGCGAGGCGGATTGGAAAACGACTGACCGGAAAAAGGTGCGGCTGGTATGGTTTTTTGGCTTTCCCGCGGCAGCGGATAGGGAGTTCGTAGTTAATTTTGTCAGTTACCTTTCGGATAATCTTTTTGATCCGGGAGTGTGGGATATGTTGATGGGCAAGCAGGAGATGCCCCGGTTGGTGGCGCGGCTGGAAGAGTTCCTGGAAGCGGATATAAAGGCTGATGTGGCTCTGGCTGCGAAAAAGAACAAGGTGGCGCGCGAGGGTTATAAAAAGGCGTTGGGGCTGGTTCCGGGCTCCAGTCGGGTAAAGACTAAGCTGGCTCGGCTTGACGAGATGACTACGGAAGGCAAACGGGTCTTGAAGGCGTATAAGGATGGGAAGTAGGGATTCAATACAAGGTATTCTGAATTATGAGTTATGAATGCTGAATGGGACGTCGAACGTCAAAGGTCAAATGTCGAACGTCAAAAGGCAAGCGACATGTGACGTTAGACGTGTGACATGGGGCGCTGTTTGTAGACCAAGATATAAGATCCATGGAGCAAGAAAAGATAGTTGTAAAGATACGGCGGGACAAATCCGCGCAGGGTTTGTCTCTACCGAAATATATGACTCCGGGCGCCGCGGGGATGGATGTCGTCGCGGCGGTGCGGAGTGAAATAGTGGTTCGCCCGGGAGAAAGAGTGATGGTGCCGACCGGGGTGCGTTTGTCGGTTCCCCGGGGATACGAAATACAGGTAAGGCCGCGTAGCGGACTGGCTATCAAATATGGTATAACAGTAGTCAACGCCCCCGGAACCATCGACAGTGATTATCGCGGTGAAGTGAAGGTGCTGTTGATCAATCTGGGCACGGGAGATTGGCGGTTGAAACGGGGCGAGCGCGTGGCGCAGATGGTTTTGGCGCCCGTGGCTTGTGTCGAGTGGCGGCAGGTAAATAGGCTGGATAGCACGGCGAGGGGCGACGGTGGCTTTGGGCATTCGGGGAATAAATAAATGGCAAAAAGAAAACGGCGAGTAGAGAAACAACCTATGGCCAAGCGCTTTTTGGAAAGGTTGATGGAGAACCGGAGCGAGAAGATGGCCTATCTTTTTTCCGCGTTGATAATTCTGGCGCTGGCCTTGGCGATGTTTCCGGTGCAGCCGGCGGCAGGGAACCTGGTCGGTAAATTGGGGGAGGCTGTTGGGCATTGGCTGGGTAGCTTGTTCGGTTATTACGCCTGGTTAATACTTCTGGTGTTATCCGCGCTGGTTGTGGCGCGGACGCGGGGGTCTAACCCACAGCAGCTTGGCCTGCAGTTGGGGGCTTATCTTAGCCTGATCCTGGCGGTAATACTGATCAGCGGCGCCTTTGTCTTGCAGAGTTCATTGCTGGGTTCGTGTGGCGTGATCGTTGCCGGCACAGCGCGGGATTGGCTGGGGCAGAGCGGCATGGTCATCTGCGGATTGTTCTTGGTCGCGTTATCCCTATATCTGTTGAGGCTTGAGCCTTGGTTGGTCGCTCAGGCCAGGCGGGTCTGGCGCGCTACGCGCAAGAGCGGGGAAGAGTTGCTCGCTTTCTCAGTGCGTGTTAGAGAGCTGTCAAAGCGGTTCTTCGAAAATATGGTTGTCAAACCCTGGCGCGAGATGCGATGCCGGCGCGAGGCGGAAGCGGAAGTAAGCCGGCAGAAGGTCGCTGATCGTATGGAAGAGATGGAGGAGGCGGCGCAGCAGGGGGTAGCAGACGATGTGACGGAGCGGCAGAGTAACGAAGTGTCGGAGCCGTCGTCCCTGACGGCTGTGACCGCATCGCCGCCGCGGGCTTTGCCGAAAGAGAAGCCGGCCAGGGAAAAAAGGGCGGAGACAGCAGATGGAAATGCCGCGGCAGCCACTGCGAATCAGCAAAAATTCAAGCTACCTCCGTTTTCGTTGTTGGATAAGCCGGAGCTGGTGGACCTCAGCGAGCATGATCCGGCGGAAGAAGAACTGCTGGTAGATACACTGGAAACCTTTCGGGTTAAGGCCAGTGTGGTCGGCCGGACGCTGGGTCCGGCGGTCAAGCGATACGAATTGCAACCGGCGCCGGGTACCAAAACCAAGAGTTTTACCGCCTTGCGTGATGAGTTGGCGCTGGCTTTGAAAGCCACTACTGTTCGTGTGGTGGCCCCCATCCCGGGTAAGGCGGCCGTAGGGATCGAGGTGCCGCGACGAAACCGCCAGACGGTAAAATTTTCCGGGGTGATAAACAGCAACGAATTTCAACAGTTGGAGAATAAGGGATTAAATTTTGCTGTGGGCCTGGATATGGGCGGGCAGGTGGTGTTCGGCGATTTGACGCGTATGCCCCATCTGCTGGTGGCCGGCGCGACCAATAGCGGCAAGAGCGTTTGTTTGCATACGATCTTAAATTCGTTGCTTTTCACCAAGCGGCCTGACCAGTTGCGGCTTATTTTGATCGATCCCAAACGTGTTGAGCTATCGTCTTATAAGGATATCCCGCATCTTATTGCCCCGGTTATAGATGATATGCGTTGTGCTCCGGCTGTGCTGAAGTGGTTGGTCAAGGAAATGGACAGGCGTTACCGCGAGTTTGCCGCGGCTAACGTTCGTAACCTGGCGCAGTATAACGATAACCGGCAGCAGGGCGAAACACTGATACCTTATATTGTTGTGGTTGTAGATGAGATCTCTGATTTGATGATCACGGCGGGGCGTGAGGTGGAGGGGACGTTGGCCCGTCTTTCGCAGATGGCCCGTGGAGTGGGGATCCATCTTGTCTTTGCCACCCAGAATCCGGTTAATGATGTGGTTACCGGGGTGATCAAGGCGAATTTCCCCTCGCGCATCGCGTTCAAGGTGGCCAACATGGTTAATTCGCGTACGATCATAGATGTCAACGGGGCGGAGGAACTGCTCGGTGAGGGGGATATGCTTTATTGCCCTGCTGACAGTCCCCAGCCGCAGCGGGTGATGGGTTGTTTTCTCAGTAAGGACGAGGTGAAAAGGACGACTAAATTTTGGCGGGACCAGAGCAAGCCGGTTTATCTGGCCGAAATAACCAGTGCTGCCAGTGGGGATGGCGAGGGCGAAACGAGTGGCGATGATCCTATGTCGGAGGAAGCGATCAGGGTGGTGCTCAAGACGGGGCAGGCGTCCACGTCTATGTTACAGCGCAGACTTTCCGTTGGCTACAGTCGAGCCGCCCGCTTGGTAGACATAATGGAAAGAGAAGGGATCGTCGGGCCGCCGCGAGGGACTAAAGCTCGAGAGATACTGGTGGAAGCGGAGGAGTATTTAGCAGGTCAGGAGGAGGATAACCAAGACTAGGGCTTGGCATTTTGTATCTAGTATCTGGTATCTCGTATCTAGTTTTGCTTATGAATTTGGCAGAACCAGACGCGAGATACGAGCCAGCGCAGATGGGAAATATGAATTTAACAGGGTCGAGAAAAATTTTGGTAGTCGTCGCGTTGTTTGCGGCTTTGGTTTTTACCGCAGTGGCAAAACGTGTGCTGAAAGATGAGGCCTTTTTGCGGTTGGAGAAACTGGTTGAGCAAACAGAAAAGGGGTTGCGGGATATGCGAGGCGAGGTGGTGATAGATATCAAACAAGGGGAGCGCGAACGGCGGATAGAAGGTGTTTTCGCTTATCTCAAGGGGTATGGTTTGCGTGTAGAGTACCACCGACCGGAAAAACAGATAATGCTCTTGACTGATGATGAGCTTAGCATATATTTTCCTAAGATCAACCAATTGATCCATGATCGACCGCGTCCGGGAGCTCGTTTCTACTATCTGGATTTGGTGCGGGGTTTTTCCGCGTATTTTAAGCAGGGGCGCGTAAGGAAGGTGCGCGAGTCTAAAGCGGGTTGGCGGGTAGATATTGTCGGCTACGAAGGGGAGGGGGTGTCGGTGATACTGCGGTTGGCGGATGCGCTGCCCTACAAGATATCCGCGGTTTCAGAGGAGGCGTCAACCTTGGTTAGCTTTTCCGCGTTGGAACTTAATAGCGGGTTGAAAGAGGCGGATTTAAAGCTCAGGCTTCCAGCGGATGTGGATGTAGTGGAGCTGGAGGGGTTGATGATGTGAAGGGGAGCGTCAAACGTCTAACGTCTAATGTCGAACGTCATTGGACGTATGACTTTCGGCGAGAAGACACGACAAAAAAATGAGCAAGGACAAAGATATCAAAATGGAAAAGAATAATAAGGATAAAGAGAACAAACCGGTCGGCAAAAAGCGCTCTCTGGGCATAGGCAGCGCACTGCGGCAGGCGCGGGAGAAGAAGCGCTGGAGCTTTGACCGCTTGGCTTCGAAGATCAAGATAAAATCGGATTATTTGAAGGCGATGGAGGAGGAAGAATTTGATGAGTTGGGAGCGGATCTATACCTGCGCCTTTTCCTGCGCTCTTATGCCAAAGAGCTTGGCCTGGATGGCGATAAGTTCTTGAAAACATACCAGGATTACTTGGCGGAGCAGCAACCGACGCCCGAACAGGTGGAAGAGCGCCAGCGGCAGGCGCGGCGGGAAACAGTGTTGAGAGTAGCTGTTATAGCGGCGGTCTCTTTGCTGGTCATAGGCTTGGTTGGAGGTTTGGTTGTGCGCTGGAGCTTGAGGCCGGAGGCGCCGCGATTGAGTGAGGAATCGCTTGATTTGGCGAGGGACATTGCGCGGGAGGGCGCGGCGCATTTCCGTGTGCGGGGATTGAGTGATACCTGGTTGCAGGTGGTGGAAAACGATGTAAACAATACTGTGGTTACTCTGAAAAAGGGAGAGATCAGGAGTTGGCGTACCACAGCTACTTTGAAGTACAAGGTGGGTAATGCGTATGGCTTGGAGGCGGAATGGCAAGAAAAACCGCTGGGGGTATTGGGCGCGCAGGGCCAGGTAGCAAGCGGTAAATTATCGGTGGTGAGGGAGGAAAAATGAACCTAGCCAATAAATTGACATTATTTCGCATTTTTCTCGTGCCGGTTTTCATGGTCCTTTTTTATTGTCACGGACCATGGTTCAAACTTGTCGCGGGGCTTGTTTTTGGCTTGGCGGCATATACCGACATACTGGACGGGCGGATCGCCCGCAGCCGAAACCAGGTCACTAATTTCGGGGCGATAATGGATCCGCTGGCTGATAAATTATTGGTGGCCGCTCCCCTGATCGCTTTTGTGGAATACGGTCTGATCCCGGGTTGGATGCTGGTGATAATCCTGGCCAGAGAATTCGCCATCAGCGGCTTGAGAATAATCGCGGCCGGCAAGGGGCTGATCATTTCCGCCAGCCGTACCGGTAAGCATAAGACGGCGTCGCAGATTACGGCTATCGCCGTTGTCTTTATAATCGTTTTTGTTCGCGCTTTGCTGGCGCATTATCCCGGTTGGGAAGCAGGCGCCTTGGACCGCCTGGGCCTGCAGGATTGGCCGCTCTTCTTTCACGGCACCTTTATCCCCTACCTGGTGGTATTGGTGGCGGTGTTCTTCTCCGTTTTCTCCGGGGTTGACTATCTCTGGAGAAACCGGCACATCTTTCAAGGGGAATTCTGATGGCTTTCAGGATGACCGGCAGCGTATTTTTGGCAAGTATGTTTGGTTGTGGTTACTTCCCCTTTGCTTCCGGTACCTTTGGCACGCTGGTGGCTGGTGTGCCGCTAGCTATGCTCGGGCTTCTCTGGCCGCCGTTGGTGCCGTTGCTGGCAGTGGTCCTTTTGGCTGTAGGCATACCCGCGGCCACGCGGGCGGAACGGGATCTGCGGCGGCATGACAGCGGGATCATAGTTGTTGACGAAGCGGTTGGTTACCTGGTGGCCATGTCGTTCTTGCCTTTGACGCCATTTTATTTTATCACAGGATTTTTTCTTTTTCGGCTGTTTGATATTGTTAAGCCGCCGCCGGCCAGACGAATGGAAAAATTGCCGGGGGGGTTCGGTGTGATGATGGATGATGTCGTCGCCGGGATATACGCGAATGTGATTTTGCAGGTTGTTAGGGTGGTTTTCTGTTTCGCACCTAGTATCTTGTAACTGGTATTTAGTTTCAGGTGCTGAGTACACAGTACACTGGACACGGAACATAAATTAGTCGTTAGTCGTTGGTATTTAGTATCTGGTTGCTGACCAAATACCAAATACTAACGACCAAATACAGGAATAGTCCCTAGTCCCAAGCTACGAGCTATTAGCTACGAAACCAGACGTCGTGGTGAAAAAGGGTTTGATTGCTACGGGACGGTGTTGGTTTTTGAAAAGAAGAACGTCGTGTCGTCGTGGTAAAAAAGTTTTTTCTGGTTAATTTTTATCTGTTGGAGCGATATGTTGAAGAGCATGACCGGTTTTGCGGAGACGGAGGTGGATGTTAAGAGCGGCTGTATGCACTTGGTAGTGCGCACGCTAAACGGCCGTTACCTGGAGGCCCGGGTCAAACTGCCGTCCGGCTTGGCGGCAATGGAAGAAAAAGTACTGGAAGAGGTGAAGGCTTTCATCCAGCGCGGCCGGGTGGACGTGACCGTTAACTGGCGGCAGGGAGGGAGCTCTCCACGCATAGATCAACGGATGCTCGTGGAGTACGTGAGAGAGTGGAAACAAGCAGTGCGGCAACTTGATCTCGCCACGGATCTAGCGCCGGGCGATTTGATGCGCTTGCCGGGGGTATTGGAGATGCGTGAGGGAAAGCAATCCGGCTCGCTTTGGCGGAAGATACGCCCCGCCTTGCGGGGGGTTTTGGCCGAGGTGGAGCGGATGAGGAAGAAAGAAGGCGCGGCGACCGCGAAGGATCTGCGGCGGCGTCTGGCGCGCCTGGGACGGTTGATCGCCCAGGTCGAGAAATTAGAGCGCCGGGCGGCGAAGGCAAAGAAAGGCGCTCTTTCGGATAAGATAGAAAAGTTGGCCGGGCCTGACGCGCGCCTTGCCGCCTGGGATGAGGTGGTGCGGATAGTGGAGCGGATGAATATTGATGAAGAACTGCAGCGCACCGGGGCGCATTTGAATTATTTTGCTCAATGCATGCGGAGCGGCGATCCCGTAGGGGGCAAACTCGATTATATCGTACAGGAACTTTTGCGAGAGGTAAACACTATAGGCTCCAAGGCTGAGGATTCTCGGGTGAGACGACTGGTAGTAGAGATGAAAGAGGAACTGAACCGTATTCGGGAGCAGGTGCAAAATGTGGAATAGC
>JAUXIB010000199.1 GCA_030621225.1 candidate division FCPU426 bacterium | reverse complement strand
GTATAGCGTTTTTTCACCACAACGACACTACGTTTTTTTCAAACACCAAGCCACAGAGGTCACAGAGGACACAGAGAAACGTCTTTTTCTGGATAACACCAACAACGACTAAAACCTTTCTCACCACGACGACACGACGTTTTTTTTCAACATCAACACCATCTGTTTTTCCACTGCCTTATACCGCCTGCCCTGCCTGTCTCGCCATAGTCGAAGACGAAGGCGGAAGCGAGCGTCATTTGCGAGCCGAAGGGTTATCCAAAGAGAATCCTTTTAAGTTGTTCCTCTGTGTTCTCTGTGACCTCTGTGGCTTCCTGCCTTTAGCCGTTATTAAAGAAAGAGTCGCCTGCCCTGAGCCTGTCGAAGGGTTAACGTCGTGTCGTCGTGGTAAAAGCCGTTAATGTCGCCTGATTAATCAAAATCAAAACTAAAATTAATCCGTCCCTTCTGTTCTAAGGCCGGAGCGCCCGGAGGCAGTTCTTCAAAGGTCCATTCCTTTACCGTCTCCAGCACCAGGTGGTCAAGTTCCTTGAAACCGGAAGTGCGTATTACCGAGACCTCAGATCTCACCAGCCCGTTAGGCAGTACGCTTACCTCCACAATTACTTCCCCCTCTACTCCCTGCTTCTCGGCCCAGGCAGGATACTCCGGCATAACTTTATGCAAGAGGCGGCGCCCCTGCATATCCAGTTTAACCCCCGAAGCGTCCCCACCCTTTAATAATGAACCTGAACCGAACTCCGAGGTAATATCATCATGCCTGGCGCCGCCCGCCGCCAACCCCAGGGGCGCCTCTTTGCGCATCTCTTCCAAGTCCGTGGCATCCAAACGTTTTAGTCGGCTTATCTTTTTTCTTACCCGTTTCAGCTCCTGATTGAGATAAGTGGCGCCTTCTTCGCTGATTGCCAGTTCTCTGCCGCCGGCGCTTTCCCCACCGGCCACTTTGCCGATAGAGCCAGCGTCAACCAGAGAAATTTCCTGTAAAAAGAATCCTTCTAATTCTTGTGCGGTGGTGAAATAAAGGAATCCTAAAATCACCAAGTGCAAAAGAATAGAAGCGACCAGTGCCAGGGGAATTGACCTGCGCGATGGTTCTCCGCCCCAGCCGTTGATAATCTGTGTGTTAGCCACGCTTTACCTCGCCTTGCGGGTAGCAATCGCAAGTTTACGAGCGCCGCCGAGTTTTACGGCATCCAGCACCTTCAGTACCAAGCCGTGTTTTACGTTCTCGTCAGCGTTGATTATCACCAAACCATGTCTTTTCGTCAACAGCGCTTTACGCACGCGCTGACGCAAAACGTCAAGCTTTACTGCTTTCTCATCGATAAAGATCCTGCCGCGTGAATCAATGCTGATCAAAATATCCGCCTGGGGTAATTCCTTGCTCTTGGAGATACGCGGTAGATCGACGGATATACCGCTCTGAATTATCATGGGCGCGGTAACCATAAATATAACCAGTAATACCAGCATCACATCAACCAACGGAGTGATGTTAATTTCAGCAAAGATCTTTTGTTCACGCCTTAGTCTCAGCATAAGTCAGTCGCTAGTCGCTGGTCTCTAATCGCTAGCGTTGCTTTCCCGGTTAGCTCCCTCGTATCCCGTATACCCTGTTCACAATTCATAATTCATAACTCAGAATTCAGAATTCTTCGTGCAGATAATTATTTGCCTTCCATCTCCCCTCTCACCGCCGAGATAACCATCTCCAATGAGTCAGCAATTGAATTTAACGAATGCTGGAAGATGTTATAGGCAAAAACAGCCGGTACCGCCACGAAGATTCCCATGGCGGTAGCAACCAGCGCCCGGGCTAGCGGTGGGCCGATCGCGCCCATCCCTCCCGATCCCGCTCCACCAAGTTTCTGAAAAGCGTCTATTATGTGGATCACCGTGCCGAAAAGTCCGATAAACACAGATACCGCACCAATAGTAGCTATATATGGCAGGAAGCGCTCCAGGCGAATCAGTTCGCGTTTGGCGGCACGCCCCAGGGCCTCCTCGTCCCGGCGATTTAATGGGTAACTGAATTTAAGCATCAGCCTAACAACCCGGGGAACAGGCCCCGCAGTCGACTCGGCCACATTACAGGCTCCCAGGATATCGCCCTTTTCTAACTGGGGCAGCAACTCCCCCATGAATTCCGAAAGCCGAATGCGCGCACGAAAGAAGCGATAAGCCCGTTCTCCGATCATCGCCAGTGAAACCACCGATAAAGCGATAAGCAGGTAAACGGCCCATCCTCCTTGTAGTAACATCTGCCAAAAATTTATCTCAGTAGTCATAATATCTCTCCATTATTAATGTTTCCCTGTGAGCAAAGAGTCCTCCCCGCCGTTATCTAAAAACCAATCTATTTGCCGCGCCGCAGCCCTTGACGAAGGCGGGTGTAATTCACCCTCCTCTTCGTCGCTCCGCTCCTGGTCTCCTCCCCTCAAGGGAGGAGAAATATGGTAGTGATTGTTCTTGGCCGTTCCTCTGTGATCTCTGTGGCTAATTAGTCGTTATCAAAAGAACCATCTGTGGGTTGAATTCACCCTCCTCTTCGTCGCTCCGCTCCTGGTCTCCTCCCTTCAAGGGAGGAGAAGTATGGTAGTGATTATTCTTGGCCGTTGACGTTGTGTTGTTGCGGCAAAATTTTTTTCGAAATCAAAACACCGCCTCAGCCCCAGCAAAAAATTGTCTGCCTACCAGGGGGTAACCATTGCTGTACTCACCATCGGAGTTGTTAACATTATAAACCATCAGGCCGGGTTTGATAAGATTAAATCTTGTGTAATAGAACCGCATATTCATACTAGCGTACGGCGTCAGTTCTGCTGTGTTGGGCAAGGCGTAATAACGTGTTCCCACAAGTGAAAGCTCAAACTCGTAGTAAAACGGCCCACAGTCCCCGGCCAGTGTGCAGTTCCCGCCGTAAGCAGGCAAATAATTAATTTGGGAAAACGTCTTGCTCTCTGTTTGCTGCTGTAGATAAAAACTGAGCGCTGGACGTATCCTCCGGCAGCCTGAATGCGCCAATTTCGCTTCTTGACGGCTGAACAGACAGCGATCAACGCTTAACAAAATTACGGGGCTCCCGCGGGGGATTCCTGCTCCCCAGGCTACCTTATCTTTGCTGAGATGCCAGGAAATGGCGAGATTGCCGGTCCAGCTTTCTCTGTCAGTCCGTTTCCAGGACAATATCCCATGCAAACGTCGTTCTACGGGCAAACCGCTACTCAGTAATACGGGCGGACGCCCGAAAACCAGCCCAGCATAATCTATAGCGGCCATTTTATCTTCCAGCAGAAGACCAAGTACTCCTCGCCGGGTGATACGCCTGTCTAGCTGGAGTCGTCCGGTAGCTCGCGTGGTTTGCTGTTGCCAGTTCCCCAGTGAGGTTCCGTTGCCAACGTAGGCAACACCGAGCGCTGCCTCTAGGTTGAGATTTTCCTCACGCCCACTCTTGAAAATCAATTCCGCGCGGCAGGGCGCCTGCGCGCGATTGATCCGTTGTACTTGCGTGACGTCCCCTCGCACCTCCCCTTGCCAAACCAGCTCATATTTTCGCCGTACAAGGAGAATATCGCGCCAATTCAGACGATAGGAGTCAACACCATCATCGCTGTTTGAACGGCGAAGGCTACTGATGCTGCACGAGAGCGGGGTAGCACCCCGCCAGATCAGGGAGAAGGCACCCAAATAGTGATTGTAGGCTAACGAACCTTGGTTCGGCGCGAGTAAGCGTGTTTCCCGGCGCGCGTATGTAAGTTGCTGTGAGATTCCCCGTCCTCCCCTGCTCCAGATGGCACTCTTTAATTCTCCGAGCTCATGTAAATAGAAAGGAGAGAGTTCCCCGTTACTGTGTAGTTCCTGGCGAGAGTAGCTAAGATCAGCCGACTGATAATATTCATTCATCTCACCGATTCCCGAAGCGAGCGCCCCCCTGCCCCAAGCGAAAAGAGAAGAATAATCGCTATAAAACAAACCAAAATTCGCGCGCCGGTTTTTGTCCGGGGAATTATCTCCGGCAAACAGCAGGGCTGCCGGGGGCAAGATCGGGCTGTGTTTTTTTGGCCCGGTACCACGTAAACCACGCAACACTTCTGATGTTTGTTCTTCCTTTTTCTTTGCTTCCAGGACCGATCGGTCCCGGCCACGGATGACTACTGCCTCCAGTTGTTGGGAGGGTTTGGCGGCGGGGGCGGCTTCAGACGCGGGGATGGTAGGGCTAGGAGCAACCCGCTTGCCCTGTGGCGTCTCCACCAATTCAGGCTCGCTGATCTCGCCGGTGCCGGCAGTGAGCAGCGGCGTGATTGTAAAAACCAGCAGGATCATGAGTCGAAAAGATTTTCTAACCACAGAGTCACAGAGTTCACGGAGAATACACAGAGAATCGCTTTTATTCTCGGTGGTCTCATTTAACGTCTCTGCGCCCTTTGCCGACAGCAAAAGCCCCTTGTAGAGCAGCAATTGACGACTATTGCCGGCGAGCGCACTGAGTAGTGAATAGAGGAAAGTCCTCTGTGAAAACTCAGTGTTCTCTGTGTCTCTGTGGTGAAAACACGGTATTTGC
>JAUXIB010000006.1 GCA_030621225.1 candidate division FCPU426 bacterium | reverse complement strand
ACGGCTGAAATTACGTCCGTGAGGAGGTGCTTAAACCACCAGGGCGAAACTCTCCGCCTTTAAAACACCCCTCATCCTCGCTCAAAAGACCATTTACAAAAAAGTTGCGGAAGCGTTGAAACAACGGAATCCTGCTTGCTATTCCCCCAAGGCCTTCTTATAATTATCCTTATGAAGGCGTTATTTCCCAGGAGCTGGGCATATATGTGGCAGGCGGATAGGTTTTAATGGACAGGCGTATCTAGTATTTGGTATCTAGTATTTAGTCGCATACTACCTCCTACATCCCGCGAACTTCGAACTACTTAGCTGCCTCGCGACACGTGACATGTGACCCGTGACTTATTGCAATGGTCTCAGTGCCATTGCCTCCGCGAACAGGTCCTGGAATTTTGGCGATAGGTTCAGCTCAATATGTTCAGCTTGTTTTACGATGGCATCGATGCGTTTTTCAACTCCTGTAGCGAGCAGAGAAATGGCGGCCCCATCCAGCGCGGCGTTGCCTGTGCCGATGATCTTCTCAGAGTGCACCGCCGGCAGCAGGCCTATCTCTAAAGCGTTGTTGATATCTATGTAGTTGCCGAAGGCTCCGGCCAGAAATAATTTTTCTAGTTTATGCGGGGTCAAAGCCAGTTCTTCAAGAAAGATAGCCGCACTGGCGGCGATGGCGCCCTTGGCCAGTTGGAGTTGGCGGATGTCCTGCTGGGTGAAATAGATTTCCTTGTCGCCGGCCGGGGAAAGCCGCAGGCGACAGCGCCCCAGTTTTCCGGAAACCCGTGAGCTGAGCTTCCCTTCTTTTACCAACAATCCATCCTCTTGTACTGTGCCCGACCTGCGTAAAACGGCCAGTAGGTCCAATAGTCCGCTACCGCATAATCCTTTGGCTGTCCCGTTGCCAATTACGTGGAAACTTAATCTACGCTTGAACTCCAGGCTGTCGATCGCTCCCGTGGCGGCCCGCATACCGCATGAGGTGCCTCCGCCCTCTAATGCCGGTCCGGCGGCGGAGGAGGCCACGAGGAGTCTGCCAGCCGCGGCCAGGACGATCTCGCTATTGGTGCCGATATCTATGGCCAGATGAGGCCGCTTGACCGTATCAAGACCGGTTGCGAGGATAACTCCCAGGCAGTCTGCGCCGACAAACCCGTTCAGATAGGGTAAAACGCGCACTGCGCAGGTCGTCGATAGCCCCAGCGGTCGGGGCGCCATATCGCGCCAGCCATGATAAGCCGGGGTAAAGGGATAAGTGGCCAGAGAACGGGGGTCCTGGCCCAGGAAGAAGTGCAGCATGGCGGTATTACCGACTACGCGGCAGTGTTTGATCTTTGCCGGCTTGACCCGCGAGCTGCGGCAGAGATTTTCAACCAGGCCCTTAATAGAGCTAATCAGCGTGCGATGCAGTTCATTTGCGCCGCGCTTATCGGTCAGGCAGTAGTTAAGGCGGCTCATCAGGTCGGCGCCGTAAGAAAGCTGGGCGTTGAGCACGGCGTCCGTTGATATTTTTACGCCACGGCAAAGGTCATAAAGGGCGGCGGCGATAGTGGTGGTGCCGATATCAAGGGCCAGGCCGAGAGTGTTGTCCGGATAGTCTGTGCGTAGTTTGAAATTAAGCGTCCTGCCGGCGGAAAGCATCGGCGCTTGTTCGAGCGTGTTTAGCAGTTCAACGGCAGTGTCTTTTTGCGGCCGGGTCAGGCAGGCTAAGCGGTGTCCGGTTTTCAAGTGCTGGGCGTTTAGCCGGATCTTTTCCTCAGCGGTGGGCGGGGATATGCCCTGGCGCAGACGCACCAGGCATTTGCCGCAACGTCCCCTGCCGCCGCAGGGCGCGTCCAGCGTGATGCCGGCGGCATTAGCCGCTTCGAGCACGGTTTTGCCGACAGGTATTTCTACGCTGACATTTGCCGGGCGAAAGGTAATAGTTATTTTTTTCATGAGATCGCAAAAAAATCTTTTTCACCACCCATTATAGCATACCGGGTATGTTTGAATTACCTATTGGGGCGTATTGCGTACATTACCAGGCTAGCCCCCCTGTGTCCTGTATCCCGTATCCCGTGTTCCAAAGTTTTATATGGTTTATATGGCCGACGCGGAGGTCGGCCACTACGCTGATATTATAATAGTATCTAAGGATTGTTTGATATTTCACACCCCGGGGGCGACAGGGTTTTTACTATTGACTATTGTCTTCAAAATAAAGTAATATTTCAGTTCATTCAGTAACCTTGGAGGATTAAATGAAATATGGTTTTTTCGATGATGTTAATCGCGAGTACGTGATAGAACGGCCGGACGTGCCGGTTTCCTGGACGAATTACCTGGGCCTGCAGGACACTTGCGGTGTCATCTCGCATAATGGCGGCGGCTATAATTTCTACAAGGACTCGGGCCAGGGGCGCTTTACGCGTTTCCGCTCGAACGCCTTGCCGATGGACCGCCCGGGGCGCTGTGTCTACCTGCGTGATGACGCCAGCGGTGAATATTGGTCACTTACCTGGCAGCCGGTGCAGAAGAACTTAAAGAAGGCGAACTACGAGGCGCGGCACGGGCTTTCTTACTCCAAGTTTTCGTGTGATTACCGGGACATCCGGGGGGAACAGACCGTCTTTATCCCGCTTGATGAGAATGCCGAGGTATGGTCGGTAAAGCTCAAGAACCGAGGCAAGCGGACCAGGCAGATCAGCATTTTCTCCTACGTTGAGTTCGCTTTTCACGGCCTCTCGGCGGACAACTATGACTACCAGTGGTCACTCTACGCCAACCGCACCAACTATCAGGATGGAGTGATCCATTACGAGTTCGTTGACATCGCGCACAACTACTTTGTCTCCAGCTTCAAGCCGGATTCCTATGACGCTGACCGCGAGCATTTCATCGGGCCTTACCGAACTGAGGCCGACCCGATCGCTGTCGAGCGGGGCAAGTGCGCGAACTTTTCCATGCCCGGCGGCAACCCCTGCGGTTCACTGCACAAGCGTTTGACGTTAAAGCCAGGGCAGGAACTGCGCCTTGCTTACGTGGTTGGGGTGGGGGACGTCAAGGCGGGAAAGAAGGCCAAGCTCAAGTACGCCAAGCCCAGCAACGTGGATAAGGAACTGGGCCGCCTCAAGCAGCACTGGGAGGCGAAGCTGTCCAATTACCAGTGTCAGGTACCGGATGGCGGGATGACTTCTTTTGTTAACACCTGGAATCTCTACCAGACCGAGACCTGTGTCACCTGGTCACGGTTCGCCTCCTTTGTTGAGGTAGGCGGGCGGGTCGGGTTTGGTTACCGGGATACCTCGCAGGACGTGATGAGCGTGGTACACAGTAACCCGGACAAGGCCAGGCAAAGGATCATCGAGCTGTTGTCGGCCCAGGTAGCCCGCGGCTACGGCATTCACTTGTTCAATCCGCTGACCCTCAAGCCGGGCCAGGAAAAAGCTCCGTCGCTGGAGAATGTATGCTCGGACGATGTTCTCTGGTTGATCGTCACTATCTGTGAATTTGTCAAGGAGACGGGGGACATCAAGTTCCTGGACCAGGTCGTGCCTTTCGCTGATAAGGGCCAGGCCACGGTCTACGAGCATTGCAAACGGGCCCTGGACTTCTCCAAGAAGTATATCGGCAAGCACGGTATCTGCCAGGGACTCAAGGCGGACTGGAACGACTGCCTGAACCTGCGTGGCGGCGGAGAGAGCTCGATGGTCTCCTTTCAACACTACTGGGCTTTGGCAGCCTTTATCGAGGCCGCGGAACGTTTGGGTCGCAAGAACGACGTCAGCAAGTATCGCCGGCACGCGCGGCAGGTGAAAGAGGCGGTGGACAAGCACCTCTGGGATGGTGACTGGTATATTCGGGCGATCACGGCCAAGGGCATTCGCATCGGCAGCAAGGCAAACCAGGAGGGCAAGGTCTGGCTCAACGCCCAGACCTGGGCTGTTTACTCCGGGCTGGCTACTGGCGAGCGGGGGGTCCGGGCGATGGACTCGGTCGACAAGCACCTCTTTACCCCCTGGGGGCTGGTGATCCAGATGCCCGCCTACACCAAGGTGGACTGGGACATCGGCTACGCCACCAACATCAACCCGGGACTGAAAGAGAACGCGGCGATATTTTCACATCCCAATCCCTGGGCGATCATCGCCGAGTGTATGCTGGGGCGCGGCGATCGGGCTCACAAGTTCTATTCCGCTATCCTGCCCTACAACCAGAACGATAAGATCGAGACGCGTGAGGCGGAGCCGTATTCTTACTGCCAGTTCGTGGTCGGTCCTGACCACGTGCAGCACGGGCGGAGCCGTCACCCCTGGCTGACCGGCACTGCCGGCTGGTTCTACCAGGCAGCGACCAAGTATATCCTGGGTGTGCGTCCGGATTTCAAGGGATTGGTGATCGATCCTTGTGTACCAAAGAAATGGACCGGCTTTAAGGTGCAGCGTAAGTTTAGGGGTGCGATGTACGAGATAGAAGTAAGGAACCCTCGTGGGGTGGAAAAAGGTATTAAGGAAATCAAGCTGAACGGCAAACAGATAGCAGGGAATCTTGTGCCGATCCAGAAGCGGGGGAGTGTGAATAAGGTCGTGGTGGTTATGGGGTGAAAGGCAGTCGTTAGTCGTTGGTATCTGGTATTTAGTCGCCTACGCTGACACGAATTGCTCGTAGGGGCAGGGCTTGCCCTGCCCGGGGCGCAGCATCCGCCTAATACAACATAAAAGGGAGCACGCGGAGGTGCTCCCCTACAACGGCGAGACATGAGCGGCGCCCCTACGCTGATGATTATAGTTCCCCAAGTGGTAATTCCCGCCGGACCTTATCCACCAGGGAGAGATCAATCTCGGTAGTAAGCAGACACTCTTTATTTTCAGTAGCCGTGGCAAGCGTTTCTCCGCTGGGGCCGATCACGCTGGTGTGGCCGGAGTAACCGGTGGTAGGGGATTTTCCCACCCGGTTTACGCCGGCTATGAATATCTGATGGTCGATAGCTCTGGCCCGAAGTAAAGTATCCCAATGGGTTATCCTCTCTTGCGGCCAATTGGCGATGACGATCACGCATTTCGCTCCTTGACTGGCCAGCTCACTAAACAGTTCACCGAAGCGAAGGTCGTAACAGATAAGCACGCCGATCTTATCACCGTTCAGTTCAAAGATTTCCGTTTTTTTACCGGGAGAATAATGCTGGTCCTCGCCGCTAAAGGAAGGCAGGCGCATTTTGGAGTAATGCAGAAGCAGTTTTCCCCGTGCGTCGAACAGCAGCGCGGAATTTTTTGGTCGGGGCTCTGAGGTGGCTATAAAGGACCCTAAGATATTTGTTTTGGCTTCTTTGGCCAGCCCGGACAGGAAGCGGGGTGTGTCGCCGTCAAGGTCTTCGGCTAGTGCTCGGGGCTCCATCGTATAGCCGGTAGCGAACAACTCCGGCAGAACTAACAGGTCCGTGTCCTTTATAGTTTTTACCAAGGCCTGGACCCTGGCGAAGTTTTCGGGTTTATCTTCCCAGGCGACATCTGTTTGCAGCAAAGATATTTTCATGATATTTCCTTAAAGTTAATTCATTTTATACTATGTAATGAGATCTTGATATGAAAAATCAAGCCGAGTCATGGTTACACCTCTTGGGGAGCAGTTGTTGGTTGTTAGTAGTGGCGGCCCTCTGTGGCCGCCACCATCCGGAGGATGGTAAATAATTCCGATTACCTATTTTTGCGAGGCGGATAAGATAACATCACCCCGATTCCACACCCGGTGAGCGAACACCGTGCACACTGGGTGTGTGGTATTGACGGGTGCAATCGGTAGGGTTATACTGATGGAAAAGAGGAAACACAGTGACTAGGAAACGAATGATATTTATGTTGGTGATACTGGTCGTCGCCAGCGCGCCGGTTGCCCATTATATTTACGGTGAATACCAGAGGCGAAAGCTGATCAACCCCGCTATTTATCCGGCTTTCATGCGGATAGAAAACTACTCTTTGCGTTACCTTAAATCAAGCAAGCCCAATCGGCAGGAATATACGCGTTGTAGCCGCGTGACAAAAGAGTTCTTTCACTTGCGTCGGCACAACGATATCTACAGTCCAAATTCATCAGAATATTATGGTTTTATACGCTCCTTGCAGTTCAAGCAGCCGCCATATTTTTTAGAGAAACCAGCGAGTGGCGCGGATAAACGTTGGGCCAGGGAAGAGGTGGAGAAGTTGCGCCGGGAGCAGGATGAGATCTTGATCAAGCTGTATCACGGCCGCCGACCGGGAGATTAAAGGCTTCTTTACCACGACGACACGACGTTTTTCTTTTTAAAACACCAACATTGTACCATTGCGACTAAAATCTTTTTTACCACGACGTCATCCGTCTTCGTCAAGGGCTTCTGCCGTCGGCTCCGACTATGGCGGATAAAACGACGGACAAGCAACGTCCTTTTTTTAACACCAGCGCCGCCTGTCCCGAGCTTGCCGAAGGGTTATCCCAAAAAAGAGTTGTTAGCGTCGTGTCGTTGTGGTGAAATAGTCGTTTTTGATGTTTTGTTGGTCAATCATCCCCTGACAGAGGTTGCGCGCGTAGCCGTTTCTTCTCCCCCTGTTGTTTCTTTTTCTGCAGCATTTTCTCTTTAGCTCGCCGGGAACGACGGCGTTTTTGACGGCGGAGTTTCTCCCATTTGGCTTGCTCCGCGGATTTTTTACCCTCTTTTTGCGCTTCTATCTTATCCAGCAGGCGGCGTCGGGCCAGGAAGCGGTTCAAGGCCTGCGAACGTTCTCTTTGGCACTTTACCTCTATGCCGGTAGGCAGATGCTTAAGTTGCACGCAAGTGGCGACCTTGTTAACGTTCTGGCCGCCGCTTCCCGAGGAGTGGATGAAATTCTCGCGGATATCTTCTTCCTTTACGCCTAGTTGGCGCATCCGCGCCGCGAGTTCGTTGTGTTTGTTTCTGTTTATAGGAGACATGGTTTTTGTGCGTAGCTAGTATCTCGTCGTTCGTATATCGTATGTCGTATTGCGCATTGTGTGTATTTCCAAGTTGAACCCCCAGTGTCCTGTATCCCGTGTACCGTGTACTGTGTACTGTGTACCGTGTACCGTGTACTGTGTACTTTATAATTCAGCATTCATCCGCCTCTGCCTGACTACGTCAGGACTACGGCGAGACAGGTAACTCAGAACTCATAATTCCTCACGCTATACATAGTAACAAATTATTGCTGGACTATTAGCATAAAAAGTAGTAAAATGACTGTCATATTGACCGGAAAGTAAAGGGAGCCATTCAATTATGAAAATAAAAGCACTTGGTACAGGCAGCGCGTTTGCTCGTCCTCCGTTGTATAATGCTTCACTGCTTATCGAGACAAAGGCCCAAAAGCGTTTTCTGGTTGATTGTGGTAATTCGGTGCCTCTGGGGCTGGATAAGGCTGGCTTGGGTCCGAAGGATCTGGATGGGATCCTGATAACTCACATACACTTGGACCACATCGGCGGTCTGGAAGAGATAGCCTTCAAAAATATGTATATGCTGGGCGGTCACAAGACGCCGCTGATCGCGCCCAAGGCCGTAATTGAAGGCCTCAAGAAGCGCTTAATGCCGGCCCTCTGGAGGGATCACACCGGCCGCCTGACGCTTGAAGATTATTTCCAGGTAAAAGCGGTAGATCCGGATAAGTCCTACAAGCTGGGTGACTTTTCTTATACCTTTATCCCGGTTAAGCACGTATTAGCGTTTCCCAGTTATGCTATCTATTTCAAGACGCCCCGCCGCAGGACTTTTTTCTCAGCGGATGCCATGTTTGACGCCGAGTTGATTACTAGGATGGCCAAGATCTCGGATGTGATCATCTATGACACTCAGTTATTTACTGGTGGTGTGCATTGCTCCCTGGAAGAGCTCCAGACGCTGCCAAAAGAGATAAAGAAAAAGATCCTCTGCCACCATTATGGCAATAACTATAAGCAGTTCAAGCCAGCGCCGATGAAATGGCTTAAGCAGGGGCAGGTGATTTAGCACTGTATTCAGTATATCGTATGTCGCATTGCGTATATTGCCGTCCTACACCCCAGTTCGCACCCGGTGAGCGAACACCATGCACCCTGGATGTGTGGTTTTCTTAACACATTTCATGCCTACCATAGTATAATTTCTCCATTATCATGGAAGTCTTCCAAGAATATGTTGATCTAATAGATGGCTGGGTCTTTTGATCGGCTTATCGGGGGTGGCGGCCAAGATGCTGCGTGATTATGAGAGCCGGTTGCCGGGGATGAAGCCGCTGAGCCGAGTGCAGTTGCCTTTTACTTCAAAGAAATGATCCACAGATTGGTTTTTTAATAACGGCATTTACCACGACGACACGACGTTAACGGCTTTTACCACAAAGACACCAAGGAATCCCTTGGATAACGGCCGTGGTCTCTCTTTGATTACTAGGGGAGCAATCATTGATTTTTGCGAGGCATTTGACGGCAAATGGTAGGCACAAAGGAAAATCGAGACACAAAGGGCTTTTTTAAAAAAGGATGTTTCTTAGCTCGTCTTGCCGTATCCTCTTGTCTTTTGAAGCCTTGGCGTAGTAGGATGACGAAGGTGGATGTCTTAGTGCCTTGATGTTTGAAAAGAAAAACGTTGTGACGTCGTGGTGAAAAAGTCGTTGGTCGTTGGTAAAAAAAGGAGTTATGGTGATAAAAAAAGCTAAATCCCCGACTAAAAGCTGGCTTCTACCCGGCATACTGATCGGCATGTTACTGGGCGGCCTGTGCGGCTGGTTCTTCGGCGAAAAGATGCTGGCGGTGCAATGGATGGGCGATTTGTTCCTCAACGCGCTAAAGATGATCATCGTGCCGCTGATCATTTGTTCGATCATTTCCGGCGTGGCCTCGCTGGGTGACGTGCGCAAGCTGGGCAGTATCGGCGCCAAGACGGTGGTCTACTATCTGACTACCACCGGTATCTCGGTTTTTATCGGCCTGGTATTGGTAAACGTGATCAAACCCGGCGCGGGGGTGCAGGGCCTGGCGGTGGACGCGGCCGGTATGGAGCGCGAGTATTCTTTTGTCGATGTATTAATGGGCATGATCCCGCCAAATATCTTCAAGGCAATGGCCGATGGACAAGTGCTGCCGTTGATAGTGGTCTCCCTGCTTTTCGGGGGGATACTGACCACTATGGGCGGCCGCGGCGGGAAGCTGCTTGAGATGATCTCGATCGCTAATGAAGCGGTGATGAAGGTGGTGCACCTGATAATGTATTTCACGCCGCTGGGCATTTTCGCGCTGGTGGCGGCTCGCCTGGGCAAAGCCGGGGGCGGCGAGGCCTTTATGGGGGAATTGACCCGCTTGGGCCTTTACAGCGTGACCGTGATCAGTGGCCTGCTGCTGCACGGCGTGGTAGTTTTGCCGCTGATCTTGCTGCTGGTGGCCAGGGTGCGTCCCTGGCGCTTCTTCCGGGGAATGGGCGAGGCGCTGGCCACTGCCTTTGGCACGGCCTCCTCTTCGGCGACGCTGCCTTTGACCATGGACTGCGCGCAAAACAAGAACGGCGTACCCGCCAAGGCGACAAGTTTTGTACTGCCTTTGGGGGCAACGGTTAATATGGACGGCACGGCGCTTTACGAGGCGGTGGCTGTGCTTTTTATCGCCCAGGTCTATGGTATCGAGCTGTCAATGGGCGCGATGGTGATAGTTTTTCTTACGGCTACTCTGGCGGCGATCGGCGCGGCCGGCATACCGGAAGCCGGGTTGGTGACGATGGTGATGGTCTTAAAGGCGGTGGACCTGCCGTTGGATGGGATCGCGATGATCCTGGCGGTGGATTGGTTTTTGGACCGCTGCCGTACCACGGTTAATGCCTGGGGTGACGCGGTCGGCGCGGCGGTAGTGGCGAGGTGGGAAGGGATGCGGTTTAAGATCGTAGATCGTAATTAGTATTTGGTATCCGGAGAAATATGCGGTTGGTTTAGAAACAAGGTTGCGGGCTTAATGGTCTGTGAGCGATTAATTGCTATCATTCATACTAAGATGTTATAATCACCGACTGTAAAAACCAGCACGGATTGCTGTAATTGAAGGGGAACCGGCTGATATGGAAACTAGTACTCTTTTTCGCTCAGGCAAACATACTATAGCTCTGATCGGGAACTATCTGCCGCGGCGTTGTGGCATTGCCACTTTTTCCACTGACCTTTTAGAAGCAATAGCGGCCGAGGCCAGTACCAGTGATTGCTTTACTGTGGCCATGGACGACATTCCGACCGGATATGATTACCCCGAGCGAGTGCGGTTTGTGATCAAAGACAAGCATTTGGCTGATTATAGACTCGCTGCCGAGTTTGTTAATGTTAATCAGGCAGATGTGGTCGTTTTACAGCATGAGTATGGTATTTTTGGCGGCGTTTACGGCGAGCACATTCTTTCTTTGTTGCGTGATCTGCGCGTACCGCTGGTGACTACTTTGCATACCGTTCTCGCGAAGCCCGGAGAGGAACGCAAGGGCTTGCTGCAAGAGATCTGTGAACTTTCTGCTAGAGTGATAGTAATGAGCAAGAAGGCCCTTGGGTTGTTAAACGATGTTTACGGCATATCCGGAGACAAGGTCAGGATAATACCGCATGGTATTCACGATGTTCCCTTTGTCGATCCGAACTATTATAAAGATCAGTTTGGCGTAGAAGGAAAGAAGGTTATTTTCAACTTTGGTTTACTTTCCCCCCGTAAAGGGCTGGAGAATATAATTGATGCTTTGCCGGCGATCGTAAAAAAACACCCTGATGTGGTTTGCATCTTTTTGGGCGAGACCCACCCAAACATCCTCAGAAAATATGGCGAGGCCTATCGTGTATCGCTTCAGCGGCGGGCCAGGAAACTCGGAGTAGAGAAGCATCTGATATTTCATAATCGTTTTGTGGAATTAAAGGAACTAATGGAGTTTATGGGTGCCGCGGATATCTTTATCATGCCCTACCTAGGCGAGGACCAGATCACTTCAGGAACACTAGCCTATGCTATGGGCGCCGGCAAGGCAACCATTGCCACGCCTTTTTGGCATGCCAAGGAGCTTCTTGACGGGCAACGAGGTCGCTTGATCCCTTTCGGGGATCCAAAGGCGCTGGCGAAGCAAGTGGTCGATCTTTTTGATAACGAAACTTCACGGCACGCGATGCGCAAACGGGCCTATTCGTATTGTCGCGATATGGTTTGGAAGGAGGTAGCCCGTTCTTATCTACAGGTCTTCGATGAAGCAGAGGAAGAATGGCAGCGGCATCCGCGTTTATTGTCCCACTCCCGTTTGGCAAATGAAAAAGAAGTAGAATTGCCGCGTATTAATATTGAGCACCTGCGTCGTCTTACGGATGATGTAGGTATAGTGCGGCACGCTCGCTTCATCGTTCCGGCACGTGAGCACGGCTATGCTTTGAATGATAACGCCAGGGCGTTGATGGTTGCGCTAATGGCACAGCAATTGATCCCGGATGATAGTTTCCTCAAAGATTTAGAATGCGTTTACATGGGATTTCTTTGGCATGCTTTTAGCGAGAAGACAAACCGTTTTAAGAGTATTATGAATTTTGATCGTCACTGGCAGGAAGGTATCGGCTCTGAGGACAGTCAGGGACGGGCTTTATGGGCCTTGGGGACGGTTATCGGTTCCGAGCCGTACTCACCCCTGTGTGATGTCGCTATGGGGGTATTCAAAAAAACTGTGAATAATTTATTAGAGTTTAGTGCGCCCCGGTCTTGGGCTTTTGGTTTGATCGGCATACAGAATTACCTTAAAAGATTTGGCGGTGACCGGGAGGTGTGTGGTATTCAAAAGCGGGTGGCCGTGCTTCTGCTCCGGGAATACGAAAACAATGCTAGTAGCAAATGGCCCTGGATCAATGATCAATTGACTTATGACAACGGAAAAATACCCCAGGCATTGATCGCTTCCGGCCAGTTGCTTAATAATGAAAAAATGAAGAATGCGGGCTTGAAATGTCTTGACTGGCTTGTTGGAATTCAGTTTGATGCCGCGAATGTGTTCGAGGCTGTAGGAAACCATGGCTGGTATCCGAAGGGCGGGAATAAAGCACGCTTTGACCAGCAGCCAATTGAGGCGCAAAGCATTCTAGAAGCCTGCCTTGCGGCTTATAGAGCTACCGGGAAGAAAAAATGGGATGACGCTGCAAGGCGTTGTTTGGATTGGTTTTTGGGTCACAACAATATGAATGTTAACTTATATGATTATAATAGCGGTGGGTGTTGCGATGGGCTGGGTGCGGATGGCGCTAATCCCAATCAGGGAGCGGAAGCTACGCTTGCCTGGTTGCTCTCGCTTCTTATGATGTACAATCACCAAAATTATAAGGAGAAGCTCAAGGTCCGAAAACGCGACATCAAGATCACCAAGGATAATATTAAACGAAAAACTTCGAAAGGAAGAAATGTTAAACAGGGTAGAAGATGAATCAAACAACCTTTTCAAGAGGTGCAAGGACAACCCGATAATCACAGCAGAGGATTTGCCTTACAAGGCAAATACCGTTTTTAATGCCGCGGTAACTATAATCGGTGGTGAAACTCTGCTTCTAATGAGGGTGGAAGACCGCCGTGGTATATCGCACCTGACCGCCGCGCGCAGCAAGGATGGTATCACGGATTGGCGCATAGATAAAAAACCTACTTTACTGCCAGATCCGGAGAACCATCCGGAGGAGATATGGGGTATAGAAGACCCGCGAATAACCTACCTTGAAGAACAAAAACTTTGGGCCGTGGCTTATACCGCGTTCTCCGAGGAGGGTCCTCTGGTCGCTTTGGCGACAACTACCGATTTCAAGGATTTCAAACGTCTTGGGCCGATTCTGCCTCCGGATGATAAAGATGCCGCCCTGTTTCCGGTTCGCTTTAATGATCGGTGGGTTATCATACATCGTCCGGCGCCGATCCCTACAGAAAATGAGGCGCACATCATGATCTCTTGTTCGTCGGATATGAAAAGCTGGAGTGACCGCAAGGTGCTGGTCCCCGCCAGAAGAGGCGCCTGGTGGGACGCTCGTAAAGTCGGTCTTAACACTCCGCCGATAAAGACCGATGAAGGCTGGCTATTTATTTATCATGGGGTCAAGCATACGGCCGGCGGTGCGATATACCGGCTTGGATTAGCGTTAGTGGATCTTGAGGATCCAACAAAACTTATCGGTCGTTCTGATGAGTGGGTTTTCAGGCCGCGCGAGCTGTATGCCATGATCGGTGACGTGGATAAGGTTGTTTTTCCCTGCGGCTGGACGTTGGCAGGCGATGAGCTGAGGATGTATTACGGAGCAGCGGACAGTTGTATTGCCTTGGCTACGGCCAGCTTGTCGGAGATGCTCGCCTGGTTAAAAGAACATAACCAATTGGATTAGTAATAGTATAGTATTGCCTCAGTTGCGAAATATAGATTCCCGATCTCCCGGCAGTTATTATTCCATCTAGGCCGTTTGAGACCGTAATTAGTATTTGGTATGCTGTATGATATGTGCACTCCGGTTGCACAGCGGGAGTGTGCCTGGCTAATTATGTACAAAAACACCAGTCTAATCATTTGCTTGTTACTACTGTGCCTGCAAGGCTGCGGCAAGGGAAGTGACTTGAAGCAAAGGTTGCCCGATAGTGTCGCTGGCTGGCAGGCGACGGAGCAGGCTGTGTTTTACAACGGCAAGCGGGGGATTTTTGAGTACATGAATGGCGGCGCCGAGGTATACCTGGCCTATGATTTTAACGGTCTGGCGGCCCGCAAATATACCCGGGACGGTTTTCCGTCATTACAGGTAGAAGTTTATGATATGGGCTTACCGCCTGATGCATACGGTATATTCAGTTTTGAGCGGAGCGCGTCTGAAGCGGGAGTGGGACAGGGTTCGGAATACGACTACGGTATGCTTCGCTTCTGGCAGGGGAAGTACTTCTACAATATATATGCAGAGGAGGTGCCGGGTTTACAGGAGGCGATGATCGAGCTGGGCAACACGCTGGTTGCTGGGCGCAGCGATTGCGGCCGAGGGCCTGATCTGGTGGAGATGCTGCCGCCGGAGGGTCTGGCTCAGTTGAGTGTTAGATATTTTCACGGCGCTTTTGGACTAAAGCATCACTATTTCTTGTCGCAGGAGGACATCTTGCGTATTGGCGAAGACAACGAAGTAGTACTGGCGACTTATCAGCGGGGGAAAAGTAAACTGCAGTTGGTGTTGGTGCGCTATGCTAATGAGTTAACGGCGAAAAGCGGCGAGGACAAGTTTCTTTCGGTGATGCTAGATGTTTCCAAGGAAAAAGGAAAAATAGCCACTGGTAGAAGAGGAAATCGATTAGCGGTAGTCTTTGGGGCGGTTGATAAGCAGACGGCGCGGACGTTGATCGAGGAGGTGTTGTAGGGGTTAAGTATACGGTAGACGGCCTGCCCTGCTTGTCCGCCGTAGCCCTTGACGAAGGCGGAAGCGAGTGGAACGAGTCGAAGGGTATACAGGGGGCTGGATAGGGAATTCTGAGTTATGAATTCTGAATGCTGAATTATAATAATCGTCGACCGTCAAACGTTGGGCACTAAGCGGCGTGTGACATTAGACGTGCGACGTTGGACAAAAAAACGCTATACGCTGTACGAAATAGTGCCAACAAAAAAAGGAGGCGCAATGAACATAACGGAATGGTGGCATGAGTTTACGGAGAAGATAGAATGGTGGCGGATGGTGACGCTCTTTGCTTCGCTGTTGGCGACTTTCGTTATCGGGCGTTTGGCCCGCTATATCTGTGAACGTCGGGCGGCGGCGATCACGCACGAAAAGGAGGGTGAGTTTGGTCTGGGGGCCCAGGTGCTCAAGAGTGTCGGACGGCCGTTGGAGTGGATCACTTGGGCGGCGGGGTTTTATATCTCGGTGATACCGCACCTGGCTAAGTTTGACCCGGCGCTTACCCTTTGGACGGGGCGCTCGGCCAAGGCGCTGGCCATCTTCGCTTTTGCCTGGATGCTCTACCGGCTGGTCAGTGTAATTGATTACTATCTTAAACAATGGGCCACCCGCACCGAGAGTCATCTGGATGATATGCTGGCGCCGATGGTGGGCAAGGCCTTGCGTACCACGGTGATCGTAATCGCGGTGATGTTCATTGGCCAGAATGTATTGGGACTTAACATTTCCACTATCCTGGCTTCTCTGGGCATCGGCGGCCTGGCGATTGCCTTTGCTGCCAAGGATTCTATTTCTAATCTCTTTGGTTCCTTAACGATTATCGCTGATCAGCCGTTTAAGGTAGGCGACCGGGTAGTGATCGACGGTTATGACGGGCCGGTGGAGGAGGTGGGCCTGCGTTCGACCAAGATCAGGACGCTGACCGGACATCAGGTGACGATCCCTAACGAGAAGATCGTGAACAGCGCGGTGGAGAACATCGGACGACGGCCGCATATTCGGCGGTTGTCGAATATTACCATCACCTATGATACGCCGGTGAAGAAGGTGGAAAAAGCGGTGGAGATAATCCGCGACGTGCTTAAGGACCACGAGGGGATGGACAAGGAATTTCCGCCGCGGGTGTATTTCGATGAGTTTAATGATTGGTCGTTGAATATCAAGCTGATCGCCTGGTATCACCCGCCTAAGTATTGGAACTATTTAGACTGGCGGCAACGGACAAATATGGAGATCATGCGGCGCTTTGAACAAGAGGGCATTGAGTTTGCCTTCCCGACAAGTACCACCTACCTGGCTGGCGATACTCGACGCCCGCTGGTGCCGCCCAGGGACGCGGGGATCATCAAGAAGGTGAGTGACGCGTTGAAGGGGAAATGAATTCTGAATTCTGAGTTGTGAATTATGAATAAGGTATACAGTGGACGGGATACCCTACTTCGCTCTTTTGGAGCTTTGTAGGGCAAGCAGGGAACGGCGCTTGTTAAAATGTAGGGGCACGCCCGAAAAAGCGGGTTCGACCCCCTACGGGGACAAACCGATATTAAATATGCTAGCGGCATCGTTTTTATGTCTGATTTTAAAGGAATCGATACAAACCGACATTAAATATGCTAGCGGTAAATTGAATCCCTACATGCGAACCACGTTTTGAACCTTTCCGAAAATAATCCTCCGATAAAAGTTTTTTAAGTTTTTTTCTGCACCCCCCCCATTTTTGTCAGGGGGGGCATGGTAGGATGGTTGCATATGGGAGTGGGATATGTCCACTACCGGGTGAGAAAAATAATACTGGCTATAGGTTGACATAACAAGAAAATACTTGTATAATCATTATGGACGTTAAATACAGGATTATATTCTATCAAAACCGAAGGGGTGATTCCCCGGTTGATGAATTTTTAGATTCTCTCGAAAAGAGACCGAGGGCAAAGACATTAAAATGGCTTGCGCTCTTGGAAGAACAGGGTCCGGATTTACCCAGGCCTTATGCCGATGTCGTAAAAGGACCAATACGGGAGCTGCGGGTGAGCTTCGGACGTTTGGAGATAAGATTGCTCTACTTTTTTTATCGCAGGAGGGATATTATAGTAACTAATGGCTTTCTAAAAAAGAAACAAGCAATCAATACGACTGAATTGGAACGCGTCATGCATTGCCGAGGCGATTGGGTGAAACGGCACGGAGGGTAGATAATGAGAAAGAAACTCAGGATGTTAAAGGACCGTCTGCGCGAGGACCTTAAGGACCCGGCGGTAAAAAGTGCTTTCGATGAGGAAGATTTGGCGGCTCGGCTCGCGGTACGGATCGCTACCATAAGAGAAGAGCAGGGTTTGACCCAGCGCGAACTGGCGAGAACGCTAAAAATTTCGCAGCAGGCGCTTTCTCAGCTAGAGGATCCATCTTCGGCGCGGTATACGCTCAAGACTCTTCAGAGGTTGGCCGCCGCGCTCGACCGACGCCTGATAGTTCAGTTGAAATAGATGGTATCAGGTCTTGGAAGACACACGTCAAACAGCAGAAAAATGAAAGCTGAGAAGATCGTTTCGGAGGACTTGAAGAAGTTTGCGGCTTGGTATGAAGATGAGGCCAGCCAGTATTTTGAACTGCCAACGGAGAAATGGCTGAAGTATGTGACGGATGCCCCAAACGTCCATGCTTGGAAGTTCGTTGATGGGGATGAGCTGGTTGGGTTGGTGCAGGCGGACGTGGAGGAAGACAAAGGGTATATGGGCTTCATTGTTAGTCCCACCCATAGGCGCAAGGGATACGGGCTGAGGATACTGGAATACCTGGAGCGCGCGCCTCTTTTGGCCGGTGTCCGCTTATTCTTCGGTTCCGTGGAACCGAAGAACACGAATTCCATCCAGCTTCTCTTAAAGGCGGGTTACAAGGGTGACGTGGATAAGCGGGACAAAGACGGGATGATAGTTTTATCGAAGGATGTGAGCCGGTAAGCCAAGCCCCCCCGGTTTTCTTGACTATTCCAATTAATCCTGTCAAAATCAACGACATAATAATTAAATGGGCGCGCTTATGGGCACAAAAAAAGCTTCAATAGTTTTTCTTATCATTCTACTAACAACCTCGCTCATAGCCAAGCGGTTGGAAGAAGGCAAACAAGCGCGGGATTTCTCTCTCTATGATCTAAACGGCAAACGGGTGAAACTCTCTGATTACAAGGGAAAGAAACACGTGATCATGGATTTTTGGGCCACTTGGTGTTCGCCTTGCCGGGCAATGATGCCGGTAATGGAAGAAGTGGTTAAGAAGTACGCCGCTCATGATGTTGTAGTACTCAGCATTAATATAGCCGAGAGTGAAATGCGTGTAAGAGATTTTGCTAAAGAGAAAAAATTAACCGAGGTTCACGTGCTGCTGGATGAACGAAAAGTAGTGAGCGGGTCTTATAAAGTGAGAGGTATCCCTCATTTTGCTTTTGTGGATAAGCAAGGGATATATCAAGGTAAACTTGTAGGGTCCCGCCCCAAAGACGATTTTATGAAGCATGTCGAGAAAACGTTTAACTTGAATCAAACGGTGACCGCAAAGAAAGCCGGTCCGATAGTAACGTTGGAGAATGCAGGTCGGCCAGTAGCTGACGTGATCAGGCAAACGAATTTATTGATAAGGAATAGACAGTATCAGCAGGCAGCAACTGAATTATTGGCAGCAGAAAAAAATAATCCAAAGGACGCACGCATTTATAGCTTGTTGGGCTATTGTTATTACAATTTAAGTGATTTCGCCAGGTCCCGCGCGGCTTATGAAAAATCGTTGCTGCTTAACCCAGGGGACGCGGAGATAAAGAAGTTTTTGGCTGGATGGAAGTGAATAGACAGGATGCGGGATACGGGATACAGGATACGGGGAACGGCGCTTGTTAGAATGCAGCAGAGACACACACCCGGTGTGCATGGTGTTCGCTCACCGGGTGTGGGCGAAGGGATGAAAGGGAGAACGACCATGGCAGACAAAAAAGGTCGTAAGGTTAACTGGAAAGCATTCGGGATATTTCTGGTTATCGCGGGAATTGCCGGAGGGGGAATCGGATATGTGGCGAGACTGCTCGGCGTTCCTATGGAGTATAGGGGAGCGGTCATAGGCATATCGATAGCGGTGGTGATGATGCCCCTGTATTTTTTTTATTTCGAGAAGAAGATCTTTGGTGGCGGTTCAAAGAAGAAGTAAGAGGAGCGAGGAAACACAGATGAAAAAAACCAAAAAGCTTATTTTCGCAGCGCTTTTTATCACGATATCATTATTCGGCTGTAGCGGTGGGGATGCCATCAACGAGGAAAACCTGGCGAAGATCGAAGAGGGCATGACCATCGCTGAGGTAAAAGAGATACTGGGAGAACCTACCCAGGTCCTAACGACCGCCGGTCCCGAGACGGGACATTACATCTGGCTCAGCAGCGACCGCAAACATGGTATCAACATCGGTTTCAAAAATGGCCGGGTGGGTATTAAACAGTGGATTGAGAGCAAGAAGGCGAAAGACTAGAGTATGGCAGCGATCCAACCGCACACCCAGTGTGTACTCCGTTTGCTCACCGGGTGTGGGATCTTGGGGTTGGGGGGCACAGAAGATTATTAAAGAAACAGATAAAACAGGGGACAAAAACACGATGAAGATACGTAACAAATGGTGGCTGGGAGCGTGTGCGGCCGGTATCTTTTCTGTGTTCTTGGCGTATTGTGGTGAGCCGCGTCAGCAGGCGGAGGAGATAATCAAGAAGATGGAAAAAAAGTACAGTTCTTGTGCCAGTTATCGCGACACGGGAGTGGTGACGACTGTCTTTAATCAGGATTCGGGAAAAACCAGGACGGCAGAGGTGCTCTTCAATACTTATCTGGTCCGTCCCGACCGTTTTCGCTTCGATTGGCGTTCAAAGCATCCCATTCCTAACGCACCGTTTCGTCAGAGCGTCGTATGGCATAACGGCAAAAGCGCCTACCTCTACCTGGAGCCGGACATGTACGAGCCTATGGTGGATCTAAAGATGGCTATCGCGGGAGCGACGGGAGTTTCAGACGGTGCCGCGTATCATGTTCCCTTGATGCTGTTGCCGGACCTGGACGGTTCCCTGAGCTCTCGTACGTCTTCTCCCAAGTTGGTGGGCGAGGAGACTTTTGAGGGGGTGGAGTGCTATGTGATCGAGATTGTGCTGCGTGGCAAACAACCACAAACAATGTGGATAGGCAAGCAAGATTTCCTGCTGCGACGGGTGCACCAGGAGAAAAAAAATGACGACTTTTCAACGGTGCGAGACGAGATCCACCGCAAGATAGTGCTTAATGGCGAGATCGAGGAGGAGTTGTTCCAGTTTGATCCGGGGATCCCCTTTTCGGACATGTTTTCGGACATGTTGGCAACATTGAAGCAGAAGAAAAAGGAATTGAAAACCAAGGAAAAAGAGGCGGAGACCAAGGGACATCTGGGATATTTAAAGGCCGCCACTGCGATATATTACGGTGACCACGAAGGGGTTTGGCCGCCGACGCTCGAGGCACTTGTGCCGAAGTATATCGAGGAGATTCCCAAGGAACAGATCACGGGTAGTAATCGTGAGGTAAAGGTATTCGATGGTAAGGGTGGTTGGGTTTACGGCAGCGACGACAGGGTGGGACTCAATGTCAAAGGCGAGGACAGTAGGGGGAAAAAGTATCGGCAGTATGGGAATTAAGGAATTAAACCAGGGGGTGTCTGATGATAAACGACCTGAAGAAGAGCGCGCCGGATTTGAAGGTGGCGCGCAAGGGCTCTCATTGTATCTACTGTTGTTACATCCCAGAGGTATAATACAGGTTGGCTTGTAGTAAGTAGCTTGGGACGCGGGACTCAGCACTGTATCGGAGTGACGGAGTATCGGAGGAACGGTGTGAATGCGCCGACACCCCGTTACCCCGATACATTGATACATGCACTCCGTTTGCACACCGGGTGTGCGGTACGCTTGACCTTATTGCCTTCCTGAGATATCATTATCCAAAGGGGCATTTTGCCCGCAATCATCAACCCTAAGGAGCAGACTAGTGCGTGGAGTAATCAGCCCGGTGCTGGCAATATCGGTGATGCTGATCGCCGCCTTTTTAGGCGGCTATCTGGCTAGGTTATTGCGCATACCGCGCATTGTGGGGTATATCCTGGTCGGTTCACTCTTGCGCCAGATTGCTTCTATTATGTATGGTACGGAGCCAGGCTGGGTCGCTTCGTTGAGCAGTTTGGTCAACGGACTGGCTTTAGGGTTGATCCTTTTCGTTATCGGCCAGGTTTTTGACCGGCAGCGGCTGAAGAATATTCGTGAGACGTTACCAAGGCTCAGTCTCTGGGAAATATCATTGACAGCTTTGTTTGCCAGTTTGGGTTGCAGCGTGGCTGCCTGGAGCCTGCCCGGTATGAACCTGCCGCTTTCGGTTACCATCGGCCTGTTGTTAGGCATGGCTGCTATCGCTACCGCGCCGGCGGCCACCCTGCTGGTGTTGCAGGAGTACGGCGCCAAAGGGCCTACTACCGACCATTTGCTGGGCCTGGTAGGTATCAATAACCTGGTTAGTATCATCGGTTTTTCTGTGGTCTTTATCGTTTGTGTCTCGCTGGGTTGGATAGACAGCGCGGTTTTGAGTACCGCTTCTTTATGGCTTGACCTGCTTTGGGTCTGTTTGGGAAGCGTATTGGTGGGAGGAATACTGGGTTTGGTTTTAAGTTGGCTGCACTCACGGGTACCGCTTCCGGAAATGGTCTTGCTGTTTTTCGCGGTAATATTCCTGTTGATCACCGGTGATGACTGGTTACGGCATAATATAGGCATGTCGTTTAACTCAATGGCCGCTTGCCTGGTATTGGGCGGGGTCTTTGCTAATTTTGCGCTCAATCCCAGCCGCTTTGACAGCTTGCTGGATACGATCGGTATGCCGGTTTACGCGCTATTCTTCGTTTTAGCCGGTTACAATCTTCACTTCGCGGAACTCAAGCACCTGGGCTGGCTGGGCGTCGTGTATATCGTGATGCGTAGCGCGGGAAAATACATTGGTATGTACCGGGGGATAAACAAGGTGGGTCAAGCGCATATCCTGGAGGAGAAGGCCGGGCTGGGTTTGCTCTGCCAGGCTGGGGTAGCCATTGGCTTGGGGAGCTACCTGGTGGATCACTGGGACAGTCCGATCGCGGCCCAGATAAATACCGTGATCCTGGCCTCGGTGGTGCTATATGAATTGATCGGGCCTTTCCTGGTGCGCTACACGGTGATCCAGGCGGGGGAGGTAAAGCTGATCACTCTGATGCGTCCCGGGGCGATGCACACGGACAAACCGACGCTGGGTATGATGATCAGGCAGAAGATCGGCGTCACCTTGCGGGGACGCCGGCGCAGCCGAAAAGCAGGAAGGTTATGTGCCAGGCACGTGATGCGTACTAATGTTCGTTTTCTTTCCACCAAGGCGAAATTGGACGATATCTTGCATTTTGTAGAGCGTAGCCACCTCAACCATTTTCCCGTGGTGGATAAGGCCGGTCGGTACAAGGGAATAATCCATTTTCATAATTTGAGCGACATGGTTTACGACCCAGCGCTGGCCCATCTGGTGGATGCGATGGACATCCTCGACCGGAACACTCCGGCGGTAACGCCGGAGATCACCGCCGAGAAATTATTAAACTTATTCCATCAGCTTAATCTTGGCACCATGCCCGTAGTGAAAAACCAGCGTTCCAAGAAATTGATCGGTATCGTCGAGCAGCGCGACCTGCTACGGGCGATGTATCAGCTTAGGCAAGAGCAAGATGGCGGAAGCTCCGCGAATTATGAATTCTGAGTTATGAATTATGAAGCGCAAAAATTGTATTTAGTATGCTTGTGAATAGGCGACCAAACACCATATACCAAATACTAAATACTAAAAAAATCACAATGATTATCCAACGGAGCTAGTGATTCAGTCTCGATGAACTGATAGTGGGAATAAGTGTTGCCGGCGTGGCAGGAAAGCGAGGTAGAAAATGAGCAGGCAGAGCATTGTGGCTGGGGTGCTGGCCGGGGTTGTTTCCCTGGCGGGTGCCGGGGAGTTGAGCGGTCCCGAGATAATCAAGAAGATGAACGAGCTGATGAACCAGGATAGCGCTGAGGCAAAGATGAAAATGACCATCCAGACAAGCGGTGGGCAATTGCGCACCTTTCTTTACCATACCTACAGCAAAGACCGCGGCGCCAAGAACTTGATGCGCTACCTCAAGCCGTCGCGCGTTAAGGGCGACGCGATCTTGATGCTCAATAACGCCGACGACATCTGGGCCTATTTCCGGCGTACCAACCGCGTGCGCAAGCTGGCCAGCCACGCCAAGAAGCGCAAGCTGGAAGGCAGTGATTTCTCCTATGAGGATATGGGCAGCGGCGATGCCTTTATTGAGGACTACGAGAGTGTGCTCCTGGGCGAGGAGAAAATGCAGGGAGAGCGGTGCTACAAGCTGGAGCTCACAAAGAAGCCTGAAAGCGACCGCTCCTATTCGCATCTCGTCGTTTGGGTGGCGAAGAGTAACTTCGTAGCGTTGGTGATCGACTACTACGATGAGGACGACCCCGAGTATCACCTGAAGCGCCTGGTGTGCAGTGAGGTGAAGGAGATAGACGGCGTTCCCACGGCGACAAAAATAGTGATGCATAATAAAGAAGATAATACCCAGACCTTAATGGAGATCGTAGAGATGAAGTTGGGGGTGGAACTACCTGATAATATGTTTACTGAGCGGGGGCTAAAGTCTGCGAGGTAGCGTGAAGGTGTTTTAACCACAGAGCCACCCTACTTCGCCCCCCTGTCTTCCTGTCGGAAGACAGGAAGGGGGGCTACGAAGGGTTCAGTCCTACGTAGCTTTAGCGGAGTAGGACAGAGAACACAGAGGAACAACTTGAGAGAAACTACTTTGGATAACGGCACTTACCACGACGACACGACGTCAACAACTCTTTTTTGGATAACCCTTCGATTTGCTACGCTTCCTCAGGGCAGGCGACAGAAGGCAGTATCTCGTATCTAGTAGCTAGTATCTGGTTGCTGACTACGTATCGTATTGCGTATAGCGTTCAGCTAAATTCGTAAGCTAAACTAGATACTAGATACCAACGACTAACGACTGGCTTACGTTGTGGTAAAAAGAAAGGTCAGATATGAGGTGGATAACGGTAATAGCATTTTCTTTTTCGTTGGCTACCCTTGGGATGTCTCAGGAACTGGATATATCTGGTTATCTCGAGCCGCAGTTGGCGGGGTTTGAGCTGAATGATGAGTTCGTGCATCTGGGCACGAACAAGCTGCGCCTGGATCTGGCTTCTTCGCTTTCCGAGAAAGTGACATTCGCAGCGGACCTGGTTTATTTGGATTACTATGGTCGCGCTAGCTGGGACGCGCGCGATTTCATTCCCAGGCGGGCGGCAAGGGGATTGCCGCCGTTGGCGATGGAATTCGAGGATGAGTTCTACCTGGATAATGCCTTCCTCAAGCTGGCAACGAAACGCGCCGACCTGGTGCTGGGCAAGCAACAGATCAGCCCGGGTACGGGCTACGCCTGGAACCCGACGGACCTTTTTAATCGCAAAGACGTCTACGATCCCACTTATGAACAGCGCGGTCACAGCGCCGCGCGTTTTGATCTGCCCCTGGGTAACCGCAGCACCCTGATCGGGCTTTATGCTCCCGGGGATAGCTGGGAGCTGTCGGGCAAGATGCTGCGTCTGAAGAGCGGCGCGGGGCATTTTGACCTGTCGTTGGTGCTGGCGGAAAAGGGCTGGCCTTACATGGACTACGCGGGGGCGATCGCCGAGGCACTGGCGCTGGCGGAGACGACGGGGGTAAGCATAGAAGAATTGGCGGATGGTGTGGACTTGGACATGGAAACGCCGGAGGAGAAGCGGCGCCTTTATGGCGTAGACCTGGCGGGGGAGCTTGTACTGGGCTGCTGGGCGGAGTACGCCTGGAACGAGATGGCCGGGGCGGAATTCTGGGAGCTGGCCGCTGGGCTGGACTACACGCTGGAGAGCGGTCTGTATATAATGGGTGAGTTCCTGCACAAGAGCGACGCGCCCAATGATTCGGGCGACTACGGCCTCAATGACTGGTTGCGCAGCCTGGGCGGTGAAACGCTGGCGCTCAGCCGTAACCAGGCTTACCTGTATCTTAATTATCCCTGGGGGGAGCTAACTACGCTGGGCCTTTCGGGGATATACAGCGTGTCGGATGAGAGTGTGGCGCTTGTTCCACAGATGAATTACTCTCCCTACCAGGACGTTGAGCTGACCCTTTACGCCAACGCTGGGCTGGGTAAGGCAGGAACGGCATACAGTAGTAAGCTGGGCAAGGGGGGAGTTGTTCGCTTGAGGGTCTACTTCTGATCGTATCTAGTAGCCCGTAGCTGGTATCTCGTTTCGAAGCTTACAGGCAACGAGATACAAGATACTAGATACGAGATACAGGTCTTATTGTATGGAGCAAAATGCGCGAACGACTACTGATAGCATGGGGCAGGATCGCCAGCCGTTATCCCGGCCGGGTGATAATCGGCGCGGTGGCGCTGACCATCCTGGCGGGGGTTATGGCGGGCAAGCTGGAGATAAAGACCAGCTTCGCGGATAGCCTGCCAGCCAATGATCCGATGGCGTTGGAGTTCCAGCGCATCCTGGACGAATATACCTCCTCCAGCAACAGCATGGTAGTGATCAAGGGCCCGGAGGCCGATATTAAGGCCTTCGCGGAGGAGCTTGCGCCGCGCATCGAGCGGATAGACACGGGGATGTGGCAGAAGCCGAAAAACCCGCTGGTTGCCTGGCTGCGGCATAAGCTCGGCCGAGAGCAAGAGGCGCCGCCGCCGGAACTGCTGGTGAAGCGCGTGGACTACAAGCTGGATATGGACTTCATTCGCCGGCACGCCCTGATGCTGGTCAAAGCCAGGGACCTGGCGAATATGCAGGGGATGTATAAGGACTTGAACCTGGTGCCGCTTTTGACCGCGATCAACGACAACTTCGAGCGCACCTACGTCTACGATGAGGAATCTCTGTCCAACAAGAGCAAGGAGAATGAAGCGGTAGTCTTTTTGGATGGCCTGGGACAGTGGCTGGACGGTATGACCGCGGCGATCGGTGGGCAGAGCAGTAAGGCAGATGCACGCCGCCGCGTGGAGCGCCTGCTGTTGGGGCAGCCATACTTGATATCCCACGACAAGCAGATGCTGCTGCTGATCGTTGAGCCTAGTTTCTCGGTGGTCGATGTTAATAAGTGTATCGCCAGCACCGAGATCATCCAGTCGATGATAGACGAAGCCGAGGGCCGTTATCCCGGGGTCACTGCCGGGCTGACGGGCACGGTGCCACTGGGGCGGGATGAGATGGTCTACGTGACCGCGGACATGAAGCTTACTTCATCGGTCGGCATTATCCTGGTTTTCGCGCTTTTTGCCCTGTCCTTTCGTATGTGGGCGGCGCCTCTCTTGGCGGCGCTTAACCTAGTGCTGGGCATAGTGCTGACCAGCGGCCTGATCGCGCTGACACTTGGCTACCTTGACCTGGGTACTTCGATGTTCGCGGTTATACTGCTTGGCCTGGGAATTGATTTTTCCGTGCATATCATCGCCCTTTATAATGAATTTCGCGGCCAGGGGGCAAAGATAGAAGTAGCGGTGACGGAGAGCCTGCGCCGGGCGGGAGCGGGGGTGATCACCGGCGGGCTGACAACCGCCTGCGCCTTCCTCACCCTGATGGTCTCCAGCACGCGCAGTATCCGAGGGATGGGAGCGGTGATGGGGATGGGGGTGCTCTGCTGTATGCTGGTCAGCATAATGGTGCTGCCGGCCTTTCTGGTCTGGCGCGAGAAACTTCTGGCCCGGCGGGGCAAAAAATATCAGCGGCCCTCGATTGTCGAGTTTGCCTTCCTCGGCAGGCTGGGTGGCGAGATAAGCGGCCGCCCGGCGCTTTACCTGTTGCTGGCGGTGGGCTTGACCGCCTTTTTTATCTACCAGGCGTCTCACTCGGAATTTGACTACAACTATCTGAACATGGAACCCAAGGGCCTGGAGTCGGTAGCGTTACAGCACGAGATCATCAAGGTCTTTGACCTGTCGCCTGATTTTGCCATGGTGACCGCCCGGGACCTGGCAGAGGCGCGGCGGATCACCGAGGCGGCCAAGGACCTGCCTACCGTGAGCATGGTGAACAGCCTTACTTACTACATTCCCTCGCCGCAAGAACAGGCCAGACGCCGTCCCTACATAAAACAGATAGCGGAGTATCTCTCGGCGTCCGGCGGCGCCCGGGCTTTGCGCCAGGCTGATCTGCCGGCGCTGGCGGAGCAATTGCGCCGCCTGGAGGATAATCTCTACGAGATGGGCCAGATGGCCTTCACCGGCGGGCAGGACAAGGTGGACGCCAAGTGCCAGGAAATTGCCGGTGATCCGGAAGACGATGCTTCAGGGGGCAAGCTTGGCTTGCTCAATGACGCGTTGGTGAGGGACCGGGGCGCGAGCGCGCGGGGGCTAAGCGTCTTCCAGGAACACTATCTGCCCGTGATGCGCCAGACTGTAGCGCGGATGGCCAACCCGGTCGCGATCGAACTGGCCGATCTGCCAGAGCGGATAAAGCGGCAGTTTTTCAATGATCGCGCCGACCAGATGTTGATCACAATCTATCCCAAGGGCAACGTTTGGGACGTAGAATTCCTCAAGCGTTTCAGCGCTCAGCTCAAGCGCGTGGACGAGAAGATAACCGGCCTGCCGCCGATGTTCCTTAACTACATGGACTATCTAAAGGAGGACGGCAGGAAGGCCACGGGACTGACCATTATCGTGGTCTTTTTGCTGTTGTGGTTTGATTTCCGGAGCGTGCGCTTCGCGCTGATGGCGATGCTGCCGCTGGTCGTGGGCGCGATCTGGATGGTGGGGATAATGGAGAGCGTGGGGATGATGTTTACCTTTGTCAACGTGATGGGCCTGCCAATGATCGTTGGCATCGGCATCGACGATGGCGTGCACTTGCTGCACCGCTACCGCATCGAGGGTAAGGGTAAGATAAGGACGGTAGTTGCTTCCACGGGCCGCGCTATCATGCTTACCAGCGTTACCACCATGGCCTGCTTTGGCGCGCTGCTGCTGGCTAAGTACCGCGGCCTGGCGAGCCTGGGCGGCCTGCTGACGATCGGCGTTGGCGCCTGTTTCCTGAGCACGGTACTGATCCTGCCGGCTCTGCTAGGGCTTTGGGAGAAGCGAAAAAATTAGTAGCTAGTAGCTCGTAGTTCGTAGCCAGGGACAGGTCCCTTGTTGTCACGCCGTAGGCTTGCCGAAGGCGGAAGATACAAGTTGCGAGTATCGAGCTACGAGCTATGGGTATACGGGGAAATACAAAGGGCTCCCAGAGGGAGCCCTTTTATAGCGCTAGCAGTTCTAGCTGAAGATAACTATCTAATTGTTCGTTGCCGTGACCGTAATAGCATTTAGTACGCTCGGACAACAAAAAGAGTAGCATTCTCCCAAACCTTGACCCGGGACCTGATCCCAAGAGGTGATCATAGCTCCAGCTAAGTAGGAAAGCACTTGTACTCTGAGGCTTGCGGGAGGCGTCGCGCCAAAATAGCTCTTGGGTACACGTACTTCCAAATGACCGTTTACCGGGGATATACTGGGAGTGGATTTATTTGCTGCGGCTAAGGGTTGCAGTGGTGTGAGATTCCAGCCCGGGAGAATTGGGTCGTAGGTGTAGAAGTCAACGAAGTTTACCCCGGGGTCGAGATCCCACCAGATTACTCCCTCAGGATCAAACAAACCGCTAAAATATTGTTGGCCTGCGCTGGTTTCTATACCCAGCGGGGCTCCGCCCGGGGCCCACTCAAGATAAATAGCCAGATAACCACCTGCCACTCCCCACCAGCCCTGGTTCAGTTCGACAAAGAAGTGCCAGTAATTAGCGGAATCGATCACGAAGACTTTTTTTATATCCAGTCCGGTACACCCGATAGCTGTGTTTGCGCCCGAACCTATGGCAGCGCCGTAGTCAGCATCGATGGTGCCGTCGATTGTGATGTTGATATAACTAGGGTTACTCGGGTCGAGTGGGTTGGTATGAGCATCAGGGCCTTCGGTAAGCGCCTTCTTGCAGGCGGGCAGACACAGCACGAGACTTATTGCGGCAAGGATTGTTACGCCCAGCGTTATCTTCTTTCTCATCGTCCTATTCCTCCCTGACTAGAATTTATATTTCCAAGACATTTCATATTCGTGGTTTTGTCCAAGTCCGGCGTAGAATTTCGGTTCTTCCTGGGGATTCTTAGCGCTGCCACTACCGCGCTTGAACATAAATAAATAACCGCAGTATCCGTAACAGATGCCAGTGATGGACAGTGACGTCCAGAATAGGGTCTGCTTTGACTTGTATGAATCGTATTTGTCCTGAGCATCAACGAACAGGCTTTGCACGGTTGCTTCGTCAGTGCGATCATCCTGGTATAGCGCGTAGGCTGCTTCATGCTCGGTGAAGGCACTACTGGCGGAAGCCATGAAGATCACACCGGTTATAGCGGTGACAGTGCCGGTTATCCCAGCTACTTTAAAATCGGTGCGGCTCCAGAGTCCGCCGCCTGAGGACGAATAGCTCTCTCTCTGCGGCGCGGGTTTCTTCTTAGTTGTGGTTTTGCGGCGTGTCTTGCCGGATTTCTTAGCGACGACCTTTTCTTTTTTGCTGTCTGTTGATACCTTCTTGGCCATACGGCTGATCAGCTTGGCGAGGGTGTCGGGCAAATCATCTTCCGATCCTTTGTGATACTCAGAGAGCAACTGTTCGTTCTTCATCTGTTGAATATCGATCAGCTTTATGTTGATCACGAATGTCTTGCCCATCTTGCCTACCGAGCCGGCGACCATTTTTTCAACGCCGAGAGCGTTACCCATCTCTACCGCGCATTCGGTACTGTTACAGGCGCCTGATTCCTGAAATTTTAGCTCACCCAACACGGCAACCATATCCTCGCGGTTCATTACCTCGAATTTGCCGGATTCGAACAGTTCGGTACGGATGACATCGGTCATCAACTCGGCGTAATCTTTGTCGATGCCCTTCTTCGCTTTTAGCTGCGTAACAGCGACCCGGATCTTTTGGGCATAAAGGGCATCCGCCAGGCCAAACGCGAACAGGCAAGCGAAAGACACCATAAGTGTTACGATCTTTGATTTACGCACAGATTCCTCCTTGGTTCCCTGATGACTGAATGTGAAAAAAGACTATCATTCTACTATGACTATGTCAAGCCATTCGGGGATGTTTTTCCACATAATACACCTAATTGTTTAACGATAAATGTCTTGTAGACCACAGCGCGCTGGACTAGTATATGCCCATATGTTAATTGAGGTACTAAAACACAGCTTAATGATCTCAGCTTTCGTTTTTCTGATGATGCTGATAGTAGAGTATCTAAATGTGGCCAGCCAGGGGATCTGGAAGTTGAAACTGGCAGCCAACAAATGGAGCGGATATCTACTGGCGGTTATCTTGGGGGGAACTCCGGGCTGCCTGGGCGCTTTTGCGGTGGTCGCACTCTATGGTCACAGGGTGGTCTCTGTTGGGGCCTTAGTCGCGGCGATGATCGCCACCAGCGGCGATGAGGCCTTTGTGATGCTGGCGATGTTCCCGCGCCAGGCGCTGTTGATTATGGTGGTTTTATGCGTGCTGGGAGTTGTGGCCGGAGCGTTGACGGATCTCTTTTTAAAGGGGCGTTCTTTTGGTCGACCGCAAGATTGTTTGGGATTGAAGTTGCACCGCAAGGAGGCTTGTGACTGCCTTGCCTTCCGACAGGTGGGAAACTACTGGCGAAAACTTTCATTACCGCGGGGAGTGTTGACACTGGTTCTGGCGTTATTTATCTTTGGCCTGCTAAGCGGCGCCATTGGCGCGGCAGACTGGGACTGGATCAGGGTAACTATGCTTTGTGCCGCGATTGTAGGGGTCTTTATCGTCGTTACAGTGCCGGAGCATTTTTTAGAGGAACATTTATGGCGGCACGTGGCGCGGGAGCATCTGCCACGCGTGTTTCTTTGGACGCTGGGCGCGTTGCTGCTGACGCATCTGTTGCTCCACCAGCTGGATATGGGAACCATTGATCTGGCAGCCTACGGCGTCAAGCACGCGATTCCCCTGATCCTGTTGGCTTGTCTTATCGGCCTGATCCCCGAATCGGGGCCTCATTTGATCTTCGTTACGCTCTTTGCCCAGGGAACTATCCCCTTGAGTATTCTGTTGGCTAATTCCGTGGTTCAGGACGGACACGGTATGCTGCCGCTGCTGGCGCATTCACGCCGCGATTTTTTTGGAGTTAAGCTGGTGAATTTGGCGGTGGGTATGGCGGTGGGCGTAGCGGGATATTTTATGGGATGGTAAGCTTATGAAAGTATACAGTAGGCAGTATACGGGGAAAGGAATTATGAATTCTGAGTTATGAATTCTGAATAAGGTACACGGGACACAGGGGAACGGCCAACGAGCTATGAGAAGACGGTGGTCGGTGGTCGGTGGTCAGGGGTCAGCAAACGCACTCACCCCAGAGGTGAGACTACGTGCTGCCTTGTGTTACACCTCTGGGGTGAGGATCTGGCGGACTCCCCGCAAAAATCAATCAGGATTCCATGATTCGGCGAGGACGGCCTGCAGAGCTTTTGCCCGGGCGCGGGCCTTGTCGGCGTAGGTGAATCCGGCGGGCGGTGAAGCGCTGCTGAGTAGGTAGGCAATATTGTCAGCGGTGCACCAGGTAGTGGAAAGCGTGCCCAGGGACTTATTTCCCTTTAGTGATCGTGCGGCGTATTGAAAGGCGCGCGCGGCGCGCTGGTCATAAGCGACGGCAGGCCAGACGTGAAACCCCTTTTTAGTAAGGGTGCGTAGCGAAGGGTATTCTTCAAAATAGGAATAGTGCCAATCACAGATGATGATGTCCTTGGGAATCATGTCTATGGCGTCGTCCGTGCCGTTAGCGGAAGAGGCGTACGCGCCATAGGGCGTCCTGGCGCTGCTGAGTAGTCGGTCTCCCCACATCAACATCCGCTTGCGGCGTTTAGTAGTAATGTGCCCATAGAGGTCATTAACCGCCTTAGCGAATAGATCCGCCGGGTCCTTGCCCCGGCAACGCGGGCACTTCTCACTGGCGATAACGAATACCTCGTCCAGACCTACGTGGAAGTAGCTGCTTTGGCAGGCGTCCAGCAGGTCGTCGATCAGATCAAAAACTACGCTGTTCACTTGCGGGTGAAGTGGGCACCAGGAGCGGCAGTAAAAATCCGAGGATTTGGGATCTATTTCAGACGGTTCCTCAAAGTCCGGGTAGGCGCGCAGCAGGGCATGGGGTGGCGTACCCCAAGACTGATGGCCGAGACAGCCCATCTCGGGAATGAAGATAATGCCGTTTTGCTGGCAGAGCGCGGCGATCTCCCGCATCTGTTGCTTGCTCCAGGCGCCGTTCTGTTTTATTTCCGGGTGGGACGGGAACTGGTAGCTATAGCCTACCCCTAGTAAGAAGACGTTGCATTTCAACGGAACCAGCACTTCGCTGATCAGTTTTTTGATCGCCGGCTGAGCGGAGGCGTTGGGAATAAGAAAATGCGCGCCGCGCCAGAAATCCGTTGGCCAGTCGGCGATCTGGCAATAAGTATAGTTGCCCTGAGGGTCACGCAATTGTTTTAATGTCTGTTGGGCGCGCAGGTAGCCCCAGGTGTGCGGGGTGATGATCACCGTTTTTTCGGCGCTTACTTCTAATAAATAGCCTTCACTGCCCAGCCCCTGCTTGGGAAGTTTTTTGAGAAAATTATCGTAAAGAGTCTGACCGGGGCTGCCCGTGACATTATTAATGGTGATTACCGTAAGTGGGCCAGCGGCACCTTCTCCCTTTAGCCATTTTACTTTTTGAGGTTTTGGCAGTAGTTTTGGTTTAGCCAGAGCCGGCGATAAGGAAAACACAAGACTAAGTGATAGGAGCGCTACTATAGATGAAAATATTCTCTGAAGTTTGCTGCGCATAACCATTAGATTACAATAATAATTCCATGCAGCTGGGATGTCAATTCATTTCGATGATTATGTCATTACGGTGTGATTTAGGCGGTAGTGGTGTAGTATAATGACTAGGAAATTATATTTAGGAGATGATCAAACTATGAAGAAAACTTTGCTGTTGATGTTATCGAGCAGTGCGCTGTTGCTTGCCGTTTCGGTAGCAAGCGGCGCGCCGTTGGCGGAATTATACCAGCAGGCCTTGGAGAAAAGCGGCGCGCAAGCAAAAACCGAGCTGGCGGCGGCAGTTGCCATGAATTGTTCCGGAGAACCCGCGGCGACGTATAGTGTACAGTTATGGGCGCTGGCTAATTATTATTACGCTGAAGCCAAAAAAGAGCTGGCTTTGCCCGTGCGCTTGCTTCCCTTTATGAAGAAAGGGCGAGTGCTTTATCGTGTGGTCAGCGGTTGTTTCGCCGATCGTCAGACAGCGGCGGCGGTGTGTGCTGTGTTGCGTGATAAAGTGGAAGCGGGCGCGCATGTTTTGGACCTGAGCAAATATATCGTTGCCCGCGATGAGATGGCGGAATTGGTAAAAGGTTCGGAGCGCGACGAGCTCTTGGGACATGCACTTTCGCAAGAGCGTTTGGTAGCTTTATTTCAGCTTTATGAGGAGGGGATTGAGCGTGATTTTATTTGGCGTCTGATGCGCAGCCGTCCCGAGGCCAGGCCGTTGGTATTAGAAGCAGCGGTTAGATTTAATCTGGCAGGGGAGATGAAAGTAACTCCGAGCAAAAAGGAGATCGGGTTTTTTTTGGAAAAAGCCGAGACGGATGCCGCGTTATATTACTTGGAAAAACTAGCCAGGGAATATCCGCTGGATGTTTTTCGCTCGGCGAGAGGGGTGCGTCAGCGTTTGCGGCAAAAAACATATCACGCCATCCTCTTGCGCTGTCGGGCGCCGGAGGCTTTCTCCGAACTTTACCGGGCGTGTCTGACGGATGCGCGCGAGAACTATCTGCGGCCTACGCTGGATAGCCAGGGGCGCAATCGCAGTTTGCATTTCCAGCTTGGCTTGGACCTGCTTTATAAAAGACGGGAGGAATTCCGCAAGGCCTTGCGCGAACATATAGAAGATGAAGATGAAGCGGTGCGTTTATATTGCGCGGAGTATCTTGGTCGGATGGGAGATAGACGAGGATACCAGTTAGTGATCGATAGTTTGGCGGGGGAGAGTACGCGCTTGGCCTCGATCCGGGCGCTGGCTGAACTTGGCGGCCGCGAGGCGCTGGGATTGATAAAGCCGTTTATGGAAGATAGTAATTCGGCAGAGGTGCGTAACAGCGCCCGGCGAGCCGTTGTGAAAATAGAGGAACGATTTACTGAATGAACATTCTTGTGTTAAATAAAAAAACAAGAGACCCTGTTTGCGGTATGGCGGTTGATGAAAATAGCGCGCTTAGTCTTATTTTAAAAAAGCAGACGTATTATTTTTGCAGTCAGAGCTGCCTGGCGGCGTTTGCCGGGGCGAGGGGCATGAAGGTTACGGGGCGGCGCTTGATACGGCGTCCGGCTACATTTTGGGAACGGTTGCGAACGAATAATCTTTTTTGGTTGAGCGGGACGCTGGTTGTCTTGTTGCTGGTTTGGATAATATGGTAAAAAAATCTTTGACCACGACGACACGACGTTAACAACTCTTTTTTGGATAACAGCACTTACCACGACGACACAACGTTATGAACGACTCTTTTTTTGGGATAACCCTTCGGCTTGCAAGCGATGCTCGCTCAAGGCAGGCGGCAGGCGGTATGTAGGGGCGTTCCAGGGATTGGACGAATTTAGAAAAGATAAAACTCTAAAAAGTCTTTCCTTTGTGTTCTTCGTGGCTCTGTGGTAAAAAAGATTTTTCCGAAAGTATCAGACATTGAACGAGATAGATTTCAGTAATCCTCCGCGTAGAAAATTCCCTTTGTCCATCATTGATGCTCATGTGCATCTCACCGACTCAAAGAGCGCCGATCTGCTAGTGGAAATAGCACAGTTATATGGTATGAAGAGGATGATCGCTGTTAGTTCACCGGAGGAAACGTCCCCCCTGCGGCAGCGGCACGGAGATTTCCTGCATTTTGCGCTCTGGCCGGATTATTCACAGCTGAATAACGCGGCGGCTTTGCGTGAAAAGAATGTGCCGGTAATGGAGCGGCAGCGAGCGAACGGGGCGGTAGCTATGAAGTTTTGGTTCAAGCCGGAGTTTAATTACAAACAGGGATTATATTTGGATGACGAGCGGTTGCGTCCTATATTTGAAGGGATGGCCGAGTTAAAGCTGGCGGCCCTTGTGCATATCGCCGACCCGGATATCTGGTTTCAGCGGTGTTACAGCGATAAGCGTAAGTTTCTCAGTAAACGGGATAACTACCGCCAACTGACGGGTGCGCTAGCCGCGTATCCCGGCATAAATTTTGTAGCGGCACATTTTGGTGGAAACCCGGAAGAACTGCCGCACTTGGCTGAATTGCTGGCGCGTTTTTCGAATTTGTATTTGGATACTTCGGCGACTAAGTGGGTTGCTCGTGAGTTATCTGCCAAGCGGGACGAGGCGAGGCAGTTTATTGTCGAGCACGCGGAGCGTATTATTTTTGGTACTGATTTGGTAACTTATCATGGAGGAGACCAAGCATATTTTGCTTCGCGCTACTACGTGCAGCAGAAGTTATGGGAAGGAAGCGAAGACTTTATAAGTCCGATCGATGACGCGGACGCGGCACGGCCGGTGACAGTACGGGGCATGGATCTGCCGGAAGAAGTATTGCGTAAGATATATTATGATAACGCGATGAAGGTTTATCGTTTGACATAATGTTTGAAAAACGCGTGGTAAAAAAACATCGGCTGTGTTTTTTTGTTAAGAGAAAAAAAACAAAAAAAACAAAAAAAGTCCTTGCATTGAAAATTAACAGAGTGCTAATATGTTAATAGAGTTTTACAAAAAAGGAGGAGTTCCTATGCCAGTGAAGAAGAAGGCGAAGAAGAAGGCGAAGAAGAAGGCCAAGAAGAAGGCTCCGAAGAAGGCCAAGAAGAAGGCGAAGAAAAAGGCCAAGAAGAAAAGGTAGTTCTACACTCATTGAGAAGTTGTAGGCTAAAAGCTCCGAAGAGTCGGGGCTTTTGGCTTTTTTTATACCCAAAAGCAACACCACAACTGATTGTTGTCAACGCGTTAAAAATATCTTTTATATTGTGGCGGGCCATTGATTTGTAATTTGTGCGAACATTTGTGTTAGGAACTTTTCAAAAGTGAACCATTTTCAATTCAAAAGTGAACTCCTTTCAGGTCGGAAATCTTGACTCGAAGGATGTCGATCAGCTTGTTGTTGGACCAACATCTGATTTGA
>JAUXIB010000135.1 GCA_030621225.1 candidate division FCPU426 bacterium | reverse complement strand
CGATCTCCGAGTCCCGATTTTCTTGTTCGCAGATAAAATTTATATTAATTTTGAATCCTTTTCGCCACTGATAGCATCTATTAATTATAGATCGCTAATTACACAGATGGCCGGCTATCGCCGTCCCCGCTGATTACGCGGATTAAATACTACATCCGCACATATGTATCGGCGTAATCCGAGTTACATCTGCATAATTTGCACATTAAAAGGAGGTGTTACCATGGGAAACACTAAGAGCAAACTAGAGAGCACCACCGATGTACATTTCGAGAAAGACGTCCTAAAAAGCGACTTGCCGGTTCTCTTAGATTTCTGGGCGCCTTGGTGCGGCCCTTGCGTTATGATGGGACCACAACTTGAAGAAGTCGCTCAGACGATGTCCGGAAAGATCAAAGTATTAAAACTCAACGTTGACGAAAACCCGGCCACCGCCACAACCTATGGCATCATGGGCATCCCTTCCCTGCTGATATTCAAAGAAGGCAAAGAGGTGAAGCGCCTGGTGGGACTGCAAACGGCAGAGGCCTTGGCTAGGGAAATAGAAGCGACATTGTAAGAGCTCGCTGATTACGCTGATCAGTCCGGTTAGCCAATCCGCGGTACGAACACTGAAAGTGTTCTCGTGGCTTCTCGCCACCCAATATTGCAGTGAGAAGCCACAAATCTGCGCATTAATTAAAGGAGGTATGAAATGTGGTACAAACCATTGATCGGCCTGATCGCCGGAGGGGTATTCGGCTATCTTTATTACAGACTGGTCGGCTGTCCTACGGGCGGCTGTCCGCTTACCAGCAACCCTTACAGCTCGGTGCTTATCTGGGCAGCGCTGGGCGCAGCGTTGTTAATGAGCAAGTAGGCAGTCGTTCGCTCGCCGCGGACACCTTGCGGCCACCTGGCGTATAGCGCTTGCCCTACGTAGCCCCCCCTGTCTTCCTATCGGAAGACAGGAATGGGGGCAGAGTAGGGTCTACCGCAATTCATAATTCATAACTCATAATTCAGAATTCTTTATCCAGCCCCCTGTATCCTGTGTCCCGTATCCCGTGTACCTTTCGACTCGTTCCACGGACCATCGCTTGCCACTCATCGCCTACTACCGTATAATGATGGCTGATGAACACAAACAACGAACGCGAACTAGTCAGACTCGGCAAGCGCGGTGACAAACAGGCGCTGGATGAACTGCTGAGAAGTTACGAGAGCAAGATAAAGGCGCTGGCGCACAAGGTCTGCTCCGGGCTTCCCGCCGAAGCGGAGGACGTCTTCCAAGAGTCCTTCATCCAGGCCTTCTCCAAAATAAAACAATACCAGGGACGTTCTTCCTTTGGTAACTGGCTCTACACCATCACCGCCAACTTATGCTGGCGCAAGCACCGTGAAAAAAAACGCAAGCGCGAGGTGTCCCTACCAGAAGTGCCGCTCGAAGACAAAGACTCGACCTCCCCGGATCGTTCAAGCGAAAAAAACGAGTTGCGCCGCCTACTGGGAAAAATCCTGGAAGAGCTGGACGAAGGCCGGCGCCGTGTCCTAATACTCAGCGATCTGGAAGGCAAAACCAACCACGAGATAGCAAAAGAATTAAAGCTGTCCCTGCCCGCGGTAAAATCACGTCTGCACCGCGCGCGCGAGTACCTGCGTCAGAACTTACAAGAATACTATAACGGCTAAACTGGTTTTCCCTTTAACTACTGACTACCATTAAACGAGGAAAATAATATGGCAATAACTGGTTTGTTAAAAGAAATATGGTACCTGCTCGCTGAAATGGCGCCCTACCTGCTACTGGGCTTTGGCGTGGCAGGGATATTACATGTGTTGATACCGCGAAGCGCTGTCTTTAAACACTTGGCTAAGAATGATCTGGCTTCTATCGTCAAGGCCTCACTCTTTGGCATACCACTGCCATTATGCTCATGCGGCGTGATCCCGGTGGCCGCCCAATTAAGAAAAGACGGCGCGGGGAAAAGCTCCGTCCTATCCTTCCTCACCTCCACCCCCACAACAGGAGTAGACTCGATCCTCGCCACCTATGCCCTGCTCGGCCCCCTGTTCGCCGTGATCAGACCGATCGCCGCGCTCTTTGGCGGAGTGATCGCCGGTGCAACCTATAATCTCGCGGAAAAAGAAACCCCTGGCACTCAATCAACAGATCTTTCCTGCGCCCTGTGCGGCAGGGAACAACCACATAGCCATTCGTTTACCAGAAAGATAAAGGAAATGGTAGCCTATGGTTTCCACGAGCTGATCGCAGACGTCTGGAAATGGCTGGCGTTAGGAATTATCCTGGGAGGAGGGATATCGTATTTCGTGCCGGCCAGCTTAATCGAATCTTATCTCAGTAACTCTTTCATCTCCTACTCGCTGATGCTGCTGCTGGCCATTCCGATGTACGTCTGCGCCACCGGGTCCATACCCATTGCCGCCACACTGATCATCAAAGGGATGAGCCCAGGCGCCGGTCTGGTGTTCCTGATCGCCGGCCCGGCCACCAACACCGCCACCCTGTCATTCGTCGCCGGCAAGCTGGGCAAGCGCGCCAGCGCGGTCTACCTGGCCACGATAGCCGTCACGGCCTTATGTTTCGGCCTGCTGGTAGATTTCATATGGCTTTCGTCCGGCAAAGACGTAGCGCTTATAGCGGGAGGCATGGAGATGCTGCCCGGATGGGTGAAAACAGGCTCATCAATCTTACTGATCGCGCTCACACTGCTGGCAATATTTCCCAAGAAGAGATCAGTGATGAAAGACAAAGCATCCCAATCTTCGTAGCTCGTATCCCGTATCCTGTGTACCGTGTACCTTTTTCATTTCTCAAGATATTTTTTCGGATCCTTTTCAAAGGGCGCCTTGCATCCAGCACAACAGAAATAATAAGTCTTGCCCTTGTATTCCGCCGAGAGCGCCTTATCGGCCTTGCTCAGCTCTATCTCGCCGCCCATCACCGGGCAGAGGACAAACCCATGCTTCTCCGCTTTCTTATTACCAACGTTTTTAAATTTCTCGTGCTTGGCGTGTTTTTTATCCTGCCAATCTTTCTCGCCTTTCTTGCCCTGCTTACCATGCCGACACTTGCCATCATTCTCGCCCTGCTTGCCCGCACAACACTTATCGCCTTTCTTACCCTGCTTATCATGCCAACACTTACCGTCCTTCTTGAACTCACCCTTCGACTTCTTGTCCTTGGCACAACAGGCATTCTTGCACTTTTTGCCATGGGCCTTCTTTTCCTTGGTCTTGTCCGCGCAGCAAGCCTTCTGGCAATCCGGGCCACAGGCCTTCTTGTCTTTGACCTTGTCCGCGCAGCATGGCTTGGTACAGTCAGTACCACAACCTTTCTTCGCCCCCGAACACTGCGCGTCCAGAGCCGTGGGCAACGCAAACACCAGCGCCAACCCGACCACCAACAAACTCAAGATAACTCTTTTCATGATCCATCTCCTTTTGTTTCACCCCGGTTTGATTTTCTTCCCCCACACCCCTTTCTGGGCGCGATGAATCGCGCCCCTACATTCAGAATTCATAACTCACAACTCATAACTCCGCACACCATCTACTTCTTAAAATATTTTTCCGAATCCTTCTCAAAAGGCTTCTCGCCCTTGCCGCACCCCACCGCAACCAGCGGCACAAGCACGCCCAGAACCGCTATCAATCTTCTCCGCATTTTCCACACAGGCACTCGCCGCCGCACTCACCGCGGCAGGTGCGGCACAGTTCGCATTCTATCACCGCAAAGAGCTTCTCTCGCTGTGCGTCATCAAGCACCTTGCTCACCTCGCCCAGGTGGTCGATCAGCGCCATCTGCTGGCGGCACTGCAGATCGGAGATCTTCTCGCACTGCTCCTTGAGCGCCGCGCGGTTCCAATCCGAACCTGCCAACATCCGGCTCAGCGCTATTCTTTCGACAGCGATCTTTTCTCTCGCCGCGGCCAGTCCCTGCTGATGCGTTTCAACCAGCGCGCCGATCTTCTCTCTCTGCGCCGAGTTAAGGCCAAGGTCATCAAGGGAATAATCCAGGGGGTCGCCGCCCCCACCCCGATCACAGTTACCACCGCAGTGATAGAGCACCCCGGCCAAAGCAATCCCTATTACCACCACGATTAAAAGCACACCTATCCTACGCCGGCTATCACCGCTCATTTAATGGCCTCCATGAACTTAAGATAATGAACTTGCAAAGAGTTTGGCGTCGTCTCGCCAAAATTAGCCAGCTCCAGGGCAAGGTGCGGCCCGAGCGTAGTCCGGGGAACCCGATCATCAAACACCAGTCCGCCCAGGAAGAGCCCCACAACCAAGGCGGTTGCCGCGAGCAACGGGAACGGCAAGAAACGGGGGAAACCGAGCAGCGTGTCCCCGGCCTTCGTCTTCGCCAGTTTAGCGCGTAATCCCGCATCGAAATCGGCTGAAGGATCTATATCCTTCCCCGCGCTTATAGCCTTATGCAAAACGGCAAGCTCCACTGTCTCGGCTTCGCATTGGGGGCACTCTTTTAAGTGCTGTGCGACCCCCGTGTTTTCAGCCGGACCAAGCTCGCCGTCCAGGTAGGCAACCAACATCTTTTCATATTCTTTACATCTCATTATGATGTCTCAAGGTTAAAAAAGTAGCAGAGCCGGGTTGCGCAGCGGGGGCATAATCACCACGCCAAGGCAGGCGAACCCACCTTCCCGGCCCTGCTATCAAGTTAAACACACAGAACAACAAAAAGTTGCGTTATATTGTTTCGGGGATTGGGACTTCCGCCTTCGTCCGTTGGACTTCAGCCTACGCTCTAAACGAGCTATGGCTTAACAAGACGGCGTGACAGGCAGAACTTGTATCTCGCATCTAGTATCTGGTATCTAGTTGCTCAGGACTCAAAGCTCGCAGTTCGTAAGCTTATTTTATGGTAGAGATAGAGGATAGCTGGTCATATCGAGGAACGCGTGCCGGGAATTTTTGTCCGTAGATATTCTGTGGTTTTTCTTCCAGCTCTTCTATCCGCTCGATATCTCCGCGCAAGAATGCCGCCAAGCGTTGCCGCATAACGTCCAGCCGGGCCATCAAGCCGCCGTAGCGCAGATCAAGCGTCTCCAGACCCTGCGGTTTTCGTTCCTCCAGCCAGATCCGCCGCTGTGCCAGCCAAAGGACGCGCACACGTTTGCTTATCTCCGGCAGTCCTTTAACTATCCCGGCCAGCTTGCGACGGTCGCCCTTTTTATAAGCGCGGTAGCTTTCACCCCACAGGTCCGCCTTTAGCTCCAGACATTCGGCCAGGGCCTGAGCAAAAGCGAAAAGGTTCTTGTTTTTTGGTGCTACTTTACGCCGCAACCCCTTGAGTTGCCGCGCCAGCTTCTGGTAGTAAGGCCCCAACTTGCGCCCACCAACATGCGCCGCATACAATCCCAACAACGGATCGTCATAGATCAGGCACCTGGAAAGGTTAGGGGCACCGTGAACTGCCGCGCGTCCGTATTGGTCGAGACGCGTCGGAGCAACGAAGCTGTCCCAGTCGTCGCCACAAAGCGCGGCTACCATCGCCTTGGCCTGTTTCAGGCCGGCCTTATGCTGATAGCATTGCTCAGCGAAAAGAGCCAGCGCCGGGTAATTGGAGGCAAAAGGCGCCTCTTGACCATTGTCGCCCCACATCGTCAGCAGAGCGCGCTCTACTCCCTGCTGCTTCGCCGCGATCATGCACGGTGCGATAGTCGCTTCGGCATGGGGATAGTAACCCCAAAACCTGCTCCAGTTCCAGACACCCGGGGCAATGATCGGCTCAAAGCCCAGCTTGCGGTAATGCTTGATATCCCGCCCGTATACCTCCCCATCCGACGAGTAATAATTCCAATAGACCACACCCAGTCCCTCGGGATCGATCCCATGCTCTTTCCTGATCAACTCACGCGTCATGCCCCAGTTGGTTAAAATATCCCCCCAGATGACCGGCTGTAGACCGCGCCGCCGACAGATGCTGGCCACCTTTTTCAGGTGCTTAAGATACATGTGACGCGGCTCGATCGGCTTGCCGGACTCAAAGGTGCGGCCCTGCCCCAGCCCGTGCGTCTCATCCATGCCCAAGTGTATCAGACGGGAAGCATACGGCGCCGCGGCGCTCTCGATCATCGCCTCTACCAGCTCGTAGCTCTTCTCCAGCTTTACCGAAAGAACGCTGTGGTTGTCCTGTAACGCCTGGTAGGCGGGAAATTTAAGCACCTGTTCCAAATGGCCCAGCACCTGGATGCAGGGAAACATCTCTATGCCGAAAAGTGCGGCATAGCGCGCCAGCTCGCGCAACTCGCGTTGGCTATAGGCGCCGCGCCGGTAGCCGATCAAGGGATGCCCCACCACCTGATAGGTGTCCTCGGTGTAAAGGGTCAGATAGTTATAGCCCATCAAAGCCAGGACGCAAATGATCCCCTTTAAATAGTCAGGACGGATCACCCCGTTACGCGAGACGTCCACCATCAAGCCGCGCCATTTCACCGGGGGTGTCTCTTTTAGACACAGCGTCCGCACTTTTCCGGCGCGCAGCCGTGCCGCTAACACGCCCAGGGCGCGAAATAGATCAGAACGGGTCTGATAAGAAAGCCGTATTTCCTTAGCGTCAACGACCAGGTGGTAGCCCGGCTCGGACACTTCCTTGATAGACAAACGACGCCCCCGTCCACTGGTGAAATATTGCGGGTAAGCGGCGCTAAGTTCCTGGAAGGCTTTCCCCCCGGGCAGATTGATCTTCCGACTCATATCTTCTCCTGTTTTCGCTGATTTGTGGGTTTCTTCCTAAAATAACAATACTATCTCGGAAAAGTCTTTCTCACCACGACGACACGACGTTCTTCTTTCCCAACACCAACGCATACCGTAACGGCTAACGTCCTTTTCACCACGACGACATCCTCCTACGCACTTCGTGCTACGGCGAAACAAGCGACGTTTTTCCTTTCAAACACCACCGTCATATTGTTATGGTGAAAGATTTTCAGACAGTATATCGTAAACAATTTTAGAATGCACGCGAAATACGATGGATCAATGTATTTTTATACCTTCCGCCCATGTTAGGCGTCATTGAAAAGTGAACTCTCCCCAAGACCTTGTTCCATGT
>JAUXIB010000075.1 GCA_030621225.1 candidate division FCPU426 bacterium | reverse complement strand
CTCTTTCTACATTTCTGCCGATTTTCTTTTCCCAGTATCTTCTATTACTCCCTGGCATTCTGCAACATTTAGGACAACCGTGCCAGAAACAACCATCTACAAACATCGCAACTTTTTTTGAAGGAAAAACGAAATCTGGTTTGCCATAAATAGGAAAATTCCTTCTCCATCCTTTGAGTTTTTCCTTTCTTAGTATCTTCTCCAGTCTGATTTCTGTAGATTTGTTCCCCGAAGACTTAACGCGCGCCATTATATGAGATCGTGTTTCTTTATCTACCGTATCCATTTAAACTCAGCCTAACACTTGAACCCACGACTCGTCAAATTTCAGTCCTTTCAAGACCAAATCTCTGCTAATTTTCGGAGGGGACTTTATACGAACAGCCAATCTATTGGCAGGAACATCCTCAATAATCGTAAATTGGGAGCCATGCGGTTGCCAGGTGAACTTGTGTTTGCCACTTGCCCTTTCTACCCCTTCAAGATTATTCCGCTTATTCCATCTCCAGTCATAATTTTCAAAGCAATAACCAACAGTATCAAATTCAAACGCGGCAAGCTCCAAAAGGTCATCTGACTTAATCAGAACAACTGTTCTAACGTGTCTAAATCGTTTCCTTACAGAGTCAACTCGTTCATTCCAAATAGCTAATACTTTTTCGCCTAATTCATTTGGATCACACTCACTAACTTCTCTATCGCCGAAAGAGTAAACCGGAGAGTTTCGACCTGAAATAAGACGAACCGACGAAGCTTTGGAAGGGCATCCATTCTTTACAGTCTTAGCACCCCAGGCTATATTACCTAGCACCACATCATCCAATCCAATATTGGATGGCTTCCATTCAGCGTCAACAACTCTAGCAAATATTTCCTCCCAATCTTCGCCCTCAAGGCTTGAGGTATTACGCGTTGCAAGAAGATATACTACCTCCCTTCCTAATCTAAGAGGAAAATCGGACGGGAACTTGTTAAGCGCGTATGGCGGCTTATACTTCTCAGCGACTCGCAACCTTGGCTTTTTCATTTCTATTATAAACCGCCTTCTCAAAGCAAAACGACTGCCCATCTATAGACATATGCTTTTGCTTTTCATAAACACCTGAATGAATACCCTTTACGCATTCAACAACATTCCTTAAGACTGCTTCCGCGACAGGAACCGGTAAACTATTGCCCGCTTGCTTCCTTATTTGATGATCATTACAAACGATTCTATAATTCTCCGGAAAACCTTGAAGCCGCAACATTTCTCTAGGAGTTAATCTTCGTTTTCCATTAACTAATAGATAATTATATGAAGCACCCGCTCTCAATGCACAAGAATACGGATGCGCGCTTACATGCCCCGCCTTATTTTCATGCCAAATAGTTGGCACGCTTGTTGGCCTCAAATGTTTTTGTCTCGATTTAACTATTCTATCTGAGGCGCAATATTTTTTCGGCACATTTCTTTCCAGTATTTCTTTGAGCGGTTTCATTCTAGCGCCACCAGTAGGCCATCTGAAATCGCATGGTTTACGGAATCCCACAATAAATATTCTTTCCCGTTTTTGCGGCAACCCAAAATCTAAAGCGTTCAGGATCTTGTAGCTAGAGTAATAACCTAAATCATTCAAAGTCTCTAAGATTGTATTAAGTGTTTTTCCTTTATCGTGTCCGGATAGAAGCTTCACGTTTTCAAGAACAAACGATGTTGGCTTTTTAGCTTCTAGTATTCTTGCTATGTGAAAGAAAAGTGTTCCTCTTGTGTCCCGAAAACCTCTCATTTTGCCGATTATGCTGAACGGTTGACATGGGAATCCAGCTAATAGAACGTCATGGTTCGGAATTTCTTGTGGTTCAATTTTGGAAATATCCCCTTCCGGCCGCTCGTTAAAGTTTTCTAAATAAGCGTTCTGGCATTCCGCATCTACATCACAGGAGAAGACGCAACGACTAGAGACCCCGTGGAACGCGGAAGCATTATTAACCGCAAGTCTGAATCCACCAATTCCACAAAACAAATCAATATAGTCTATTGTGGTTACAGAGTAATTTCTCCGCATAATAGTCACCTTGTTATTTTTGCTACCTTTAGTAACAAATCTACCCTAATTATCTACCAAATCAGAATATCTGTCAATCAGATTTGAAAATAGAGAACATAGAGTTGATGAAAATATTTTACTCCGCCTCCCAGTTCTTGAGAATTCCCCTCCATTCTCTTACATCCAGAGTATCACACCCCCCTGACAAAAACGGGGGTTTGCAAAAAAAATCTCCAACCACTTGCACATTCCTGTTTTTATGGTACATTTCCAGTATTGAAGAGCGCAGGTACGAACCTGAACTGGTTCGAGTGCGCAGGCCAAACTTAGAAGACTAGCAGACGGGACCGGAAAGCGCAGAAGCGCAACAAAATGCACGATGAAAGCGTTGACTTAAGTCGTAGCTATATTGAGAAGCCGGATATCTTACGCTTGATCTTATGGGAGAGGCCTTATCCACTTCCCGTTTGATCAGGCGTTTTTCGTTTGGGAGGAGAAAGGAGGACAGCATCATGAATGAAAACGACTTTGAAATTGTCTACACTAAGACAATCAGACTGAAGAACGGTCGCGTACTTCACGCGAGTGCCTACGGTCTAAAAGCCTTCCGCCTTCGCTTCAAGAAAAACAAGCGAAAAAAGAAGGGAGACGCTAGTTGTGGCCCAAAGAAAAATTAACTAGGGACACCATAATTAGAAAGAGGTAGCAAATGCACCTCACGTCCAGGCGAGATTCGTCCAACCAGATAGTATTTGGAAGGCGGATCTCGACTTCATTTCTGCGCACGCAATCCAAATCCTCAATACCCCTACTTTACGGCGGAAGTCCCAAAAAAACAATTTCCCAACTTTACTATTGATTTCCCACTTCCCCCTTGCTATACTCCCCCCTTGCTTGGAATTGTTTGAAAACTCACGACCCAGTTTTCGTGGACTCCGCGAAATACGTTAAAGGAGAAACAAAATGTCCTACATGTGTGACATATGCGGTAAGAAACCCCTCAGGGGCAACAAGGTAGTACGCCGCGGTAAACCCAAGAAACAGGGCGGTATCGGTCTGAAAACGACCGGAATCAGCCGTGTCTTCCGTAAACCTAACCTACGTCGCATCCAGATCGTCGAGGCCAATGGCAACATAAAACGCGCGAGGGTATGCATGGCGTGCCTGCGGGCGGGAAAAGTGCAGAAGTCGATCAAGAAGCCAAGGCCGGCGGCAGTTGAGAAGGCGGTTTAGTTCGTAGCCTGCCCTGAGCACCGTCGAAGGGCTCGTAGCTGGTAGTTCGTAGCTCGACAAGTGCCGTTCCCAGTATACCCTTCGACTCGTCTCGTTCGCTTCCGCCTTCGTCAAGAGCTATGGCGGACATGCAGGGCAGGCCGTCTACCGGGTACGGGCGCGGCATCCTCCTCCGCTAAAACTACGGCGAGACAAGAGCAGCGCCCCTACCTTCAGCATTCGTAATTTTGAACAGCTCCCCGCCTTCAAACACTCCGTTAAAACCAATAATTGCTCTCCTTCTAACGAAGAGGGGTTTGTTGGTTTGTCACACCCGCACAAGCGGGTGTCTAGGTAAATTGGATTCCCGCTGGTCCGCGGGAATGACAAGCAATAACGTCGTGTCGTCGTGGTAAATTGAAGCCTAGTACTCGTAATTCAGCATTCATAATTCAGAACTCAGAATTCCTTACCCTGTATCCTGAGCCCCTTTTTTCCTTTTTACTTTTTAATTTTTAATTCCTTCCTCATTGCCTCCGCTTTAGCAACAGCCTCCCGTGACCCCTCAACATCCCCTGCTTCATATTTCAACTTCGCCACCTGCAAAAAGCATTCCGCTGAGCGGCGTTTCTCCCCCAGCTTATAATAAACATTACCCAGATTATTCCAAGCGGCCTGCCGTCCCGGGTCCAGACGCAATGCCTCGCGTAACTGCCATTCCGCGTCCTTGAGATTGCCGGCCCGGGCCTCCATCAGCCCCCGCCTGACCCAGAGCTCAGCACTCGCCGGAAACCGCTCCGTCGCCACCACCAACTGCCCGGCCGCCGCGCCAAACATATTCACCGCCGCCAACGATACCGCCAGCTCCCGACGCAAACGGTAATCGCCCCTGTTTAGTTCTATGCCGCGTCGCAATAACCGCTGTGCGCCGGTATATTCCATCTCACGGTTCAGATCGCCGCCCTGTTTGAGGTAATAACTGGCAGTCATCCGTTGCACCCCCCCGCTCAGATTAACCCCCAAAGCCAGCAACAACAACAGCATCACGCCGGCCACCGGAAAAGCAGGCAGCGACCAGACCCGCCTGGCGGGAGTCAACGAACCATGGAGCATACAAAAGAACAACAAAGCCGCCACCGCACTCGGCAGAATATATAAGGGAAAATTAAATAGCGCGTGCACCGCCAACGCGACCAGGCCGCCCAATAGCGCAGCTTCCATCCCGCTCGGACGCCGCTCACGCCAGCTTTGTCCCAACCGCCGCGTTAGTCCCCACAGCGGTAGCAGAAGCAATGTGAATCCTACCAAACCAAACTCCGCCAGCAACTGTAAATAGTCGTTATGCGCCTGACCGGTAAACAGATAACGATACAGGCTCACCAGCGGGATCTGGTACTCAGGGTATAAATACAAATAACTACCGGGCATAATCCCCAGAAACGGATTATCCACGATCATCGCCAGGGTCACCCGCCACATCAGGAAACGGCCTTGCGCCCCCTCGCCGAAAAGATCAAATATAGATACGAGGCGCGCCAGGTTTCCGGGGAAAGCCAGCAGCGCCAGCAGAACCAGACCACCGATCATCGCCACGGTCGGTGTCAACACCCGTTTTTCCGGCCGGGAATAATAATACAAAACAAAAAAAACCGGAAGTCCCGCCGCCAGGCCCAGCCAAGCGCCCCGGGTATAGCTGGCGGCCAGTCCCGCTAATAACAGGGCCGTCAGCCCTACCGCAAAATAGCGCCACTTGGATCTCGCTGTCAACAGAAACCAAATAGCCACCGGTAATAATAACACCAGGTAGCCACCAAGAAACGCCGGATTACCGAAGCTGGAAAAACTACGGCCCTTGAAATCCGTCAACCAGCCCGGCAAATCCCCGCCCAGCCGTTGGGCCAGCGCATAGATAGCGGCAATGACCGCGGCAACAAATAACGGCAGCAAAACACGTTTCCGCTCCCGCTCGGCTCTGAAAAAATCCAAGCAGACGGCGGCAAAGATAACATAGCTGAGAATGAGAAAAAACGAGCGCACGTTGACCGCGCCGCCCCGCCAGATGAACTGCAGCGCCAGGTAGAGCGGTATCGCAATCAGCGCCAAATGGGTAGCATCCAGCGGCACACTCCATTTCCGCCGCTCCAAGAGTAAACTAACAAAATAGGAGAGCAACAACGCCGCTACCGCTATCTCAAAGACCAGAAGCTTAGGCAGGTAATAACAATCTTCCAGACCGATATGAAAAACAAGCGGGGTAAGCAAGAGGATGGTGTGGATGGTCAGCCGCTGGATTCTTTGCAGTATGAGCATGCGTTTATTCTAGCACAGAAGATTAGTCGTTAGTATTTGGTATATGGTATTTGGTCGCCAATATCTTTGGGCTGGTCATTCAGAACATCCTACCTACCCCGAACTATGAACCATTTTCGATGACTTCAAGCGAAAGATCCAACGAGGGGGCCGAATGCGTGATCCGGCCGATTGAAACCCGGTCAGCACCGGATTTGGCGTATTTGCCGATATTAGAGAGCGTTACCCCGCCCGATACCTCCAACGGAATACGGCCTTTTAAAGCTTTAGCTATCCTCTTAACGCCGACAGGAGTCATATTATCCAAAAGCAGCAGGTCCGCCCCAGCCCCAGCGGCTGCCAACGCCTCCTGCAAGCTCTCCACCTCAACAATTACCTGTTTTGAATTTTTAATTTTGAACTTTGAATTTCGAACCACCTCTGCCAAATTCGAGTTTAACACCCTATGGTTATCTTTCAACATAACCCCATCCGCCAGTGACAGCCGATGATTATACCCGCCTCCCATGCGCACGGAATATTTCTCGGCGGCGCGCAGACCGGCGTGCGTCTTGCGCGTATCATAGACCTTCATCCGCCCGGCACGGCGTACATATTCACCCGTCAGCGTAGCAATACCCGACAAGTATCCAAGAAAATTAAGCGCGATACGTTCGGCGGCAAAGATAGAACGAGCCTTCCCTTCGACCGCCAGCACCCTGCCACCGGCACGAACCTTGCCGCCATCCTTGGCCAACAGCTTAACCCGGAGCGTCTTATCAAGCTGCTTAAACACGGCAACAGCTAAGGGAATCCCCGCCAACACCCCAACCTGGCGGCTAAAGATGACCGCTTTCACCTTCCTGCCGGCAGGAATAGTAAGCCGAGAGGTAATATCAGCACGCGCCTCGTCTTCCTTCAGCGCAATATCTACTAGCTTAGATATATAAGCTCTATCCATTGGGACACTGAACACTGAACACTGAACACAGGATACGGGATTCCCGTGTCCCGTGTACCGTGTGCTGTGTTCTCAAGATGTTAACTTTTCAAACGTTCCAACTCCGCCCGATACTCCCCCAGCTTCTTACGTTCCGCCGCCACAACCTGCTCCGGAGCTTTGTCCGCGAACTTAGGATTGGCCAATCTTTTCTCTTTATCTTCGATCAGCTTCTCCAACTCGACACGCCGCCCGGCGAGATCATGCTTCGCCGCCTCGGAAATTTCCGGTATGGTCACTTCTATGGAAAACCCCAGCAAGGGATCGTCTTTCGCGGCTTGCTTGTCCGTTTCCAACAATCTCACGTGTCCTCTGCGCGCCAGCCAAATAAAATACTCACCCCATTGTTCGTCGAAATCCCTCTGATTCTGCCCAGCCGGCATCTTGATGGCAAGATCCGTCGCCTCTTTCGGCGGCACCTTGTTCTCACTGCGCTGCACGCCAACCTGACGGCCCAGTTCCAAAACCATCTGGACCCGTTTGATCTCCACCGCATGCTCCTGCACGAAATCCAATTCCTTCGCCTCCGGCCAACCGGCCAGCACCACTGATTCTTTGGCCCCCGGCAGCTTACTGTGAAGTTCTTCGCTAACGAAGGGCATCATCGGATGGATCAGACGCGTAAAGCGGTCCAGCACGAAAAGCAACACCCGCCGCGCGCTAGCGGCACGTTTGCCTCCCGCGACAAGCTTAAGCTTACTGTATTCCACATAATGGTCACAGAAGGAATGCCAGAAATAATGGTACACCGCTTCCGCACCCTGGTAAAAACGGTATTTTTCCATAGCCTTGTCGAGCTCACTCATCATTTTCCGGTGCTCATCCAGGATCCAATAGTCAAAAGGTTCCAAATCTTCCTGTAACTTATCCAGCTCAACCTTCTCCCCTGCCAGCTTGCTAAGAATATAGCGGCTGGCGTTCCAGATCTTGTTAATAAAATTACGGTGTCCTTCCACCCGTTTCAAAGAGAAGGGCAAGTGCTGAATAAAAGTCTCGCTGATCAGATAGGAGAAACGCATCGCATCCGTACCATACTGCTCCATCACCTCCAAGGGGTCTATCGCGGTGCCGGACGACTTGCTCATCTTCTTACCGTGCTCGTCCATGATTAACGAGTTTATCAACACGTCCTTGAAGGGCGCCTTATCCATGAACTTGATGCCGGCCATCACCATACGGGCAACCCAGAAAAAGATGATGTCCCAGCTGGTCACCAGCACACTGGTAGGGTAAAACTTCTTCAAGTCGTCAGTCTGCTCCGGCCAACCGAACACCGAGAAGGGCCACAGGTTGGAAGAGAACCAGGTGTCCAGGACGTCCTCATCCTGTTTCACGCCACCGCCACAGTCAGGACACTTCTCCACATCATCCAGACTGACGATCTCATTCTCACATTTCTCACAGTAAAAGACCGGGATGCGATGCCCCCACCACAGTTGGCGGGAAATGCACCAGTCCCGGATATTATCCAGCCAGTTCTTATATAGCTTACTCCAGCGCGCCGGGTGAAAAACCACTTCCCCCTTGTCTACCGCCTCACCGGCCGCCCGCGCCATGTCCTTCATTTTCACGAACCACTGCCGCGAGTAATACGGCTCAACCGTAACCTGACAGCGCGAACAATGCCCAACTGAATGCGTGTGGTTTTCGATTTTGACCAGCAGGCCCTGCTGCTCCAGGTCCTTCAAGGCGGCGGCGCGGCAATCCTCACGGCTTAGCCCCTTATATTTACCGGCGGCTTCGCTCATTACCGCCTGCTCGTTCATCGCCACAACCACCGGCAACTTGTGTCTTTGTCCCACCTCAAAATCATTGGGGTCATGGGCAGGCGTTATCTTCAAGGCGCCCGTACCAAATTCGGTATCCACATAATCATCACCGATCACGGGGATCTCCCGATCAGTAAGCGGTAAACGCACCTGCTTACCCACCGCGCCCTTGTGCCTTTTATCCGAGGGATTGACAGCCACCGCGACGTCCCCGAACAACGTCTCCGGCCGGGTAGTAGCAACCGTAAGTCCTCCCTCGCCCTCGCTAAAGGGATAGGTGATATGATAGAGGTGTCCGTCCTCCTCCTCATATTCCACCTCCAGATCCGATATGGCGGTACAGCAACGCGGGCACCAGTTGACTATATATTCTCCCCGGTATATCAGTCCCTCTTGGTAAAGACGTACGAACTGCTCGCGTACCGCGCGTGACAACCCTTCGTCGAGGGTGAAACGCTCGCGCGGCCAGTCACAGGAACAACCAAGCCGTCTGATCTGGTTGGTGATCTCATTGCCGCACTTATCGCGCCAGTCCCAGACCCGCTTGACGAATTCTTCGCGACCCAGATCATGGCGCGTCTTCCCTTCCTTGGCCAGCTCGCGCTCCACCACATTCTGAGTGGCTATTCCCGCGTGGTCGGTGCCGGGCACCCAGCAAACATTCCGACCGCGCATACGCTGCCAACGGATCAACATGTCCTGCAGGGTAAGCATCGGCACGTGACCAATATGCAGCTTGCTGGTGACATTGGGCGGCGGGATAACGATAGAAAAAGGCTCCCCCTTTGCTTTGGCATCACCTCTGAAATACCCTCCCTGCTCCCAATGGTCACGCCAACGCTCCTCCACCTGCCGGTGATCATACTGGGGCGAGAGTTCTTTTGTTGCTGTGGTATCTTTGTTTTTCATAATAATCCGTATCTCAGTCTATGAACGGCGTCGCGCGTCGTTTGTCCCGTGTCACGTGTCGCATATCCCAAGCGACCCAAAACGCGTGTCCCAAGCGACTCGAGACGCGAGACTGTACCTCGCCCCCTACTAAAAAAACGCCCCTTAAGGGCGTTTTTTTAGGTGCCGCGCTAACCACCCCGCTTAACGTACCTTCGCCAACTGTCCCCTCAGGGCTGTCAAGTCTTCCTTTTGCAACACCCCGTCCTTTAACATGTCCTCCAACGTATACTTTAGAAGCTGAAAATCCGCTATCTGCACATCCGGCTCATCCACCAACTTCTGCATCTTTTCTGTAAAATCCTTCGTATCCGCAGCAGTGATCCCTTCCGTAATCCCTCCCGTAACAGAATCGGTAATCTTTTTTTCAACCGTCTCAAATATGTTCCCTTTGATCTTTATCTGCACGCGCTCGGCAAAAAATATGTGCGACAGGTAAATTGAGATAGCCAAAACAGCGATGCCAATAGATATACCTAGCGCCAGGGGGTTGATCTTTCTGCTGATTCCGGTCGCCTTTTCCTCCGACGCCGCCTCTTGCTCAGCGATTCCTTCTCCCGCTGCCAACGAACTATCGTCAGTAAATCCCAAGTCGCCTATATCTTCGGTAAGGCTGGAATCCCCAAGAAAGGTACCGCTGATACCATCCGCTTCATCCCCCCCGCCACCTGTCACCACCGGAGCTGACACTTCGCCCTCTCCCGCAGCCGGTACCTCCGCCGGAGCCGCGGACGCATCCGCACCACCGCCGCCGAAAATAGAGGAAAGCTCTCCCTCGCCGCTTCCCAGGGCCTCCACTTCCCCTCCGGCCACCCCCAAATCCAGGCCGCCACCGGCATCACCGCCGGGCTCGCCGATGGTCAATTCCCCCGGCACAGGAGGAGCCGGAGTCGCGCCCCCTTCTGGCGGAGCGCTTGGCGGTTCAGCATCACCCAAGAAACCTCCTGGTGGTATTTTCGGTGTTTTTTCGTCAGCCATTTTTTCGTCTCTCGTTTATCGCCCGAGCAACTAGCAACTAGCAACAAATATCGACTTTAACGAATGATATCCTTCTCCAATTCTTCATCCACTTCCTGTATCTCTCCAGCATCATCCACTAGGGTTATTATATCATTATTAAATGTCCATTTTCCACTATGATTGATATGACCTGCCAACGTTTCCATTTCCTTTCCTTCACTCAGAAATAATACATTATTCACCCACTGGAAGCTCTCGATCATCGAGTTTACAATAGCGTAAATGCTCAGCCTTTCCGCGGTACTCCCTCCCGGATGCATATTTATCAACTCCGGACCAAAATCCAGGTACAAACAACCTTTCTTCGCTAAGAAAATATTCCGCAAGACCGCTTCCGGCGGCAGGACCGGAAACAATGTTTCTCCCTCTCCTGGGCCCTGACACAGAAGCTCAAATACTCGTCTTACTTTATCCTGCCTGCTCGCGGTAGTATCTATCTCCGCGGTGGTAACACTTAAATGAAGACCGTCACGTGAAGTAAAATAAAGGAAGACCTTCTGCCGCTCCCCTTCGTCCAGTGTGCTGAATAGGCCCAATCCGTCATCCGCTTGTTCCGTTGCGCCCCGGTCACGCAACAGCAGAAAAGCCGTCACAGCAAAACAGAGGAGCAGGATAACTATTAGGGCAACTTTTTTCATTTCCACTTTCTCAGCATTCAGAACTCAGAATTCATAATTCCGAACCGTCCCCCTCATGCTCAAAAAACAATTCCAGTGCCCCCAGTATACTTAAAAGGGTAGCTTCCTCCTTTTCACGCATTATTTCCAACTCTAGCTCGGTAGAAAGAAAAGCTACCTCTATCAGCACCGCCGGCAT
>JAUXIB010000068.1 GCA_030621225.1 candidate division FCPU426 bacterium | reverse complement strand
CCTCCCTTGAAGGGAGGGGATAAAGGGGAGGGTGAAAAGCTCATCCCCCTCACCCTTCCCTCTCCCGCCGGGGGAGAGGGTCTGTGAAGCCACCGACAAGGTCGGTGGTAGTTCACTTGGTGGTGAAGAAATAGTATTTGTTTGCAAACAAACCAACTGAACCATGCAATTTATTGGCCCGTGTATAAAACTGATCATTCTGCTGCTTTTTAGCGGCTGTCTGGTGTTGCTGGCGCTTGATTATCTTCGCTTTGTGTTGCGGCGAGTGGATCTTCGGCCGCTGCCACGGCTGGTAGAGTTGATCGTACAGGTTGGTGTGGTGTTACTGCTGGTCGTTGTTTATGTTCGGCTGGGGGGCGCCGTAGGCATAAACTATCGACCGGGCGGTTCCGAGGCAACAGGATACGATGTTTTCTTTCATATCAACGCTTTTAACCTACCACTGCTCGTCCTCTGTCTTTTCGCGCTTGTTTTTTCGCGTTTAGTGGCGGAGAAAGCAACGGGTGGGGAGTTGCCGCACCTCTTGCTGGTTATCGGTATTCTGGGCGCCGGGATGGCGGGGGATATATTCAATATCTATCTGTATTACGAGCTTTTTATCCTAACCAGTCTGTATGCTTCCTATCGCCTGGGAGATAAACGGGTGGCAGGAATGGCGCGCTTGCAGCTTGTCGGCACACTGCTGATTTTATTCGTGTTTTTCCTGGTTTTTTATTATGTCGGTAGTTTTCACCTGGAAAGGCTGCTCAAAGTTGCCTCTCTGCCGACGGCCGAGCAACCACTTACCGCTGTGCTGCTTCTTTTGTCGTTAGCGCTGGCTTTGAAAGGGGGCATAATTCCGTTTGGGGTGCGTCGCCTGCCGACTCGGAGCGGGATGGTCGAGGGGGACTTGTTGCGAGCGACGGTCTCGCTTTTTTTGCTGCATCGTCTGGCTTTCCCCTTCAGTCGTCTGGGGTCTCGTTTGGGTTGGGTCTTCATCGTTTGGGGGGTGCTGGCCGTAGTTATGGCGGTATTTAATACCTGGCGCGAAAAAGATTTTTATAGTCGGCTTTTTCGAGCGACGCCTAGTTTGTTTGGGTTTGCTTTGATATCATTGGGCATGGGGCTGGAATACTCCTCGCTTGATTGTTATACTGCGGCAGTGAAGTTCATGTCCCTGGGTTTCGTGGTATTTTGTGGCCTGGTTTTGCTCCGCTCATGTCGGGGGGATAGGGCAGGAGAAAACATGGGATGGATAAACGGTTTTGTCTGCTTCTTTCTGGTCTGTGCTCTGATTGGACTGCCTCCTCTGGAAAGCTTTTGGGGTAAATTCAGCCTGGTGCGGGGAGCTTATGCTTTGCCGGGGGGGATGGCCGCCTTTGTTTTCATTGTGCTGACGTCGTTGTTGTTGGCCGTACTTCTGTTGCCTGCGGCTTACCGCCGACTGGCGCATGCAGGCAGGGGGATGTCGGTTCCCGGCGAAGGTGGAACGTTAGCCGTCAAAATAGCACAGGCGGGATTCCTGCTGCTTTTGGCTGCGGTAAGCATGGATGCCTGGTGGGGGTTTTCTTTCGTACGTCCGGCGGTGGAGTATATTGTTGATTATCTAAGCTACTAACGGAACGATATGGAACACGGAACACGGAACACGGGACACGGGACTCGGAGCATCCGGTAACTAACCACAGACATGACAACAATAATAGTATTAGTACTAATAGCCATAACCTACGGTGTCCTGCTGACGCAGTTAGAGTTGAAACTTGCGCTGAAGCGGGATGGAGTGGTGGAGAAGTTTCCCGTGTTGCCGCAGGTGAAGCTGGGACCGCAGCTGGTGTTCTTTTTCGTCCTTTTATCGACTATCGTCTTCTTCTATTATTTTTCTGGTGGTGTACTGGGCAGCTTGGTGTTGGTGGTGCTGGTGTTTTTGTTGTTTTTGCTTTGTTCGTGAATGAGGAAACGGCTATTTAGCCACAGAGGTCATCCGCCGTCGCTCCTTGGGAGCTATGGCGGGACAAGCGCCGAACGTAGAGGAACAACTTAAAAAGATTCTCTTTGAATAACGGCACTTACCACGACGACACGACGTTAACGGCTCTCTTTTTAGATAACGTCATAAGGTGGTAAAGAAATAGGCGACGTTGGTGTTAGGAAAGAAAAACGTAGTGACGTCGTGGTGAAAAGGATTTTGATTGCTACAGTGCGATGCTGGTGTTTGAAAAAAAGAACGTCGTGACGTCGTGGTGAAAAAGACGTTAGCCGTTATGGTGTGCGTTGGTGTTATCCAGAAAAAGTAGTTTCTCTGTGAACTCTGTGTTCTCTGTGGCTCAGTGACTTTGTTGTGAAAACACGGTATTTACCTGTAAAATTATAGCTGATATGGATAATAACGTAGCAGTAATAATAGCCAAAGCGTTGCTCTATCCGGGACTGATTTCTTTCCTGCTGGTGGCTATCGGAGTATTTGTTATTGGCGAGCGGCTAGCTGCCCGGGTGGCTGGAAAACGAAAGGAGCGGGCGGCTTGGGGTGATCTGCTCGGTTGGTTGATGGCTTGGGCGCGGATAAAGGGAGGAGTAGAGCGGGTGCTTTCGTTTGCCGCCCTTGTCCTGCTGACTTTCATTGTCGCGGCGGTCCCCACTTACGGTAAAGTGGCCCTGGTCGGGGATGAGTTAAATTACGGCTTGCTGGTCTTTTTACTCACGACTTATCCGCTGGCGCGTTGTCTGGCGACTTTGCGCCGGGGCGGAGGAGAGAAAGAGCTCCCGTTGTTCCTCTTTTATGGAATACTTAGCCAGTTGTCGTTATTAGGGGCGGGGTTGGCGGTAGGGGGGTGGCAACTCACGCGTTTCTCTAATAAGGCCGTGTGGGTAGCCGGGGAACTGCCGCTACTTTTCATCGTTGCCGTTTTTAGTTTGGCTATGTTGTTCCTCCTCTGTCGGAGCTTGGCGGATTCAAAAGAGAGGGATTTTTATCGCTGGTTGGACCGGCTCTTTTTGCTCGCGGGGGCGGCGCTTTTAGAGGTGGGATTCCTGGGGTTGTCTCCGGGTCTGTATGGCCTGGCGGGGTTGGTTGGCTGTTTCCTGTTGCTGCGCCTGGTAGCTCAGCTAGTCTTGCGCTACCGCCTTATCGGGCGGGCTGTTTTCTACGCCCGACTGATGGGATTCGTTATTGTGGTTGGCTTGTTGTTGCGGCAGGTGGTCGGTTGAGTTTTATACAGCTTTTTTGTTCATTGTTTGTGGTATGTAGTATGTTGTGCTACATACCATATCCATTGAACCACGGACTATTTAGCTTTTTCAGGACTCGTTGCGAAAAGCCGTGGCTTTTGATATACTGTAATCAAAAGGAAAAACAATGGCGAAAGTACTTATAATTCACGGGCCGAATCTGAACCTGCTGGGCAAAAGAGAACCGGACGTTTACGGTAAGGTCGACCTTAAGGCGCTCAATCGTAAGCTGGAAAGGAAAGCGGCAGACCTCGGGCATCAGTTGCGTATCCTTCAGAGTAACCATGAGGGCGAGATCGTGGAAGCGATCCAGCGGGAAAACGCCTGGGCCCAGGCGTTGATCATTAATCCAGCCGCTTACACACATACCAGTATCGCGATCGCTGAGGCCATCTCCGCTACCGGGATTATCGCGATCGAGGTGCACATATCCAATATCTATGCGCGGGAGGAGTTCAGGCATAAATCTTTTGTTGCCGGCGTTGCTCGCGGTCAGATCGCTGGTTTTGGCGTGGAGTCCTATCTGCTGGCGCTGGCCGCGGTGAAGGGACTGTTGCAGGCGAAGCGCAGTTCGTAACTTGTATCTAGTATCTGGTATTTAGTTACTAACCCTGAGCTTTGTCGAAGGGCTAGTTTGACCTATGAATTTAGCGGAACGAGCCCTTCGACTGTGCTCAGGGCAGGCTACGAGCTACGAACTCCTAGTCCTTCGACTCACTTTGCTCGCTCAGGACCCTGCACCTGAGTGTGCCAACGCGAATGGTACGGGGCTACGAGCTACGAGCTACGAGATACAGATAAAGCTTCTAGCCCCTTTAGCATGCCCCATATAATTCTCCGATGAAAGAACTGATCTCCTGGAAAAACGCCGGATATCTGCCGCTCTTGCTGCTGGTGGTCATCTCTACGATATTGCCCCCACGGGTCTATCCATCCAGCGAAGTGGTCTTTCTTTTCCTGGCCATAAGTTTTGCCCTGATCATGTTGCCTGTGCGGCGGGGTAGCGCGCTTATCAGCGGTGGATTGCAAGCGGCTCTTGGTATTTGGTTGACTTGGACCGGGGTGTCCCTTTGCTGGAACTGGGCAGACGGGCGGGCGGAGCTTTCGCCCGCTTTGTTTTTTGCCTCCGGCGTGCTGGTCTTTGTGTCCCTCACACGTGTAGGCGGTAGGGACACCGCGCGGCGGCTGGCGGCATTCCTTGGCCTTTGGGGGACGGCTCTTTCTATATATGGTATCTACCAGTATTTTTTCATGCTGCCTACGTTGGCGGGGACTCTGCGCGCTGATCCTACCCTCTCCATTGATTTCCTGGCGGCGGTGCAGCATCAACTTAGAATAAACAGACTCTCAGCGACTTTACTCTATCCAAATACCATGGCTTCCTTTCTCTTGTTGGTGTTGCCGGTGACTGCTGGTTTGTGCTGGTCCGCGCCAGGGGGATGGTTCCGCCGTCTCTGGTTGGGTTCTCTGCTGTTGCAGAATATCGCTCTTTACCTTACTTTTTCGGTGGGCGGCTGGCTGGTATTTACAGCGCTTGTTGTCAGCGTCCTGCTGGCGATGGTGTTTAGTGGTCGGCGGGGCATCGTGTTGCCTGCTATGCTCATTTTGGCTGTGACGGTTCTACTCTCTTCCATCTTGTCGCGCAGGAACCTGATGGATTTCCTGGTGTCCGGGGTAAGCAACAGGCTAAAGCTCTTCTGGAATACCTGGCAGGCATACCTGGCGCGTTCTTTTATCGGTTACGGTCCCGGCGGCATCTCCGGCGCTATTGCTGACCGGGGGGGGGGCGGCGAAGGGTACGCGGAGTTTGCTCATAACTTGCCGCTGCAGTTAGCGGCGGAATTGGGGACGATGGGACTTGTCGCCGCTGTGGTGAGCCTTTTTCTCTTGGCTCGGGCCATCTGGCGTGCCCGGGGCAATGTAGCCAAAGACGAGCGGCCGTTGTATTATGGTCTGCTTGCCGCTGCCGGTGCGTTTCTCCTGCACAACCTGGTGGATTTTTCCTGGTATATGCCGGAAGCGCAAATGATCTTCTGGCTGGTTGCGGCTTGCGCCCTGCTCTTGGGTAGAAAGGGAAGGGCGGGGAAGTTATTGTCTTCCCCGCGGCAGGTGAATTCCCTGACGGGTTCAGGAGGACGGGGTTCGCGAGGAATGGGCTTCAGGAATTACTTGCCGCCGTTACTCGCGGGGCTGGCGGTTTTTGTCCCGCCGGAATATGCCCCGGTTTATCTCTGCCTGGCGGCAGTCAGCGTGGTATTGCTGGTCGTGCGCGATTTGCGGGGCGCACTCTTGCCGCGGGGGGGATGGCGCATGCTGCTTTTGGCGGCTTGGGTTTATCTTTCCTTGCGGTTGTGTGTGCCCGGTACGGTTGCGGCGGGATATAGTTCGGCTGTAATGCTTCTTTTGGCCGGCGGGTTTTTCTTTCTTGGCTGGCGGATGAAATCGGGGCGGGGCGGGGAAGCGTATCGTTTCTCGTTAGGCGTTTTACAGGTTGTGGTGGTTTTAGCGGGATTGCGCGCGGTCTACCAGCGTTTCTTCGTTGGCGAACCTTTTGCCAGCGGCTGGGAGCGGAATCCGAACCTATTGGCGGCCTTGATCATTTTGGCGTTGTTTACTTTTTTGCCATGGTTATCAGGACAAGTAAAAGGCCGGACGGGGGCGTTGCGCGTTTTGGCTTTACTGGTAATGCTGGTTGCCCTGGCCCTTACCGGCTCAAGGGGCGCGGGCGCGGCCCTTGTTCTGACGCTGATCTTCTATCTTCTGGCGCGCGGCGTGGAACGCCGAGCGGTGTCCGTTGTTGTATTAATGATCGTGTTAAGTGGCGGCGCTTTTTTTCTGGCGGGGACGCTGAAAACAAAAATTTCGGGGGCGGATAAGTTTTCGTATAACCGTTTTAATATCTACCGGGCGAGCATCGATGCTATCGCGAAGCGGCCGTTTGTTGGTTATGGCCCCGGCGGAAGTGAACTGGCCCTGCGACTGAATAATTTCCCGGACGGTCAGGGCGCGGTCAACTATGACCATCAACCGCGCTACGCGCACAGCGAACCATTGACATTGCTTCTGGAGCACGGCATGGTCGGGGTGTTTCTGCTACTGGGCGCCTTGTTCTTTGTCCTGTGCCGCCGTGGGGTTTTTCGTGCGTCGAACGCGGCTTCCGGTATATGTTGGGGGTTAGTGGCGGTCAGCATGCATTCCTGTGTAGAAATGGTGTTTCTTTCTCCGGCGGTCCTCTTTTGGACGGCTTTGCTGGCCGGAGTGGCCCTGGGCAGCGGTGTGTCAGCGCAGGCGCGTAACGTGAAAAATAAAGGGATCGGGTTGCCGGAGATATTGACGGCGGTAGTGCTTGGATTGTTTTTGTTAAGGCCGATTGCGGCAAGCTGGCTGGTAGCCGTGGCGAAAGATGGGACGGCCGAAAGGCCGGTGTTGTTGGCGGCGGTCAGGGCAAATCCCTTTGAGGTTCGGGCTTTGTTTCGCCTGGGTAAACTCTCCCTTGCTGCGGGGGAGGTGCCGTTGGCGGAAAGATATTTTCGGCGCGCGGCAGCGTATGAGGCGCGGGATGCGTATTACCGTGTTGAGCTCGCTCGTCTTTGGCTGGCGCGAAGTTCGCTGGAAGAAGGGGAACGGAGGGAACGTTTGCGCTGGAGAGCGTTGGCGGAGATGGACGCGGCTATTTTACTGCATCCTTACCGGGCGTTTATTTATTTGGAAAAAGGCGTTAGCTATTTGGGTCTGGCTGAGCTGGAGCAGGCGGAACAGGCGTTTATCAGAGCTATCGATCTAGAACCTAATTATCTGGCGGCCAGGTACTATCTGGCGGTGACGCTGGAGGCAAACGGGAAACGACAGGAAGCGGAAAGTGCCTTTGCGGAATTGGCAGCAGCGGCGGAAAAGTTGCAGGGGTATCAGGCCGAGAATGAGTATACAAAAAATATCATAAGGCCGTAGACGATCACTGCCAAGGAACGGCTTTCACCACGACGACACGACGTTAACGACTCTTTTTTGGATAACGGCTAAAGGCATAGCCACAGAGGTCACAGAGAACACAGAGGAACAACTTAAAAAAATCTCTTTTTGGATAACGGCATGACGTTGCTTTTAGAAAAAAACGTCGTGTCGTCGTGGGTAAAAGGTTTTCAGACGGTCTCTACATAAACGAAAAAAGGCGACCCTATTTGGGCCGCCTTTTTTATTCGTTAGCTTGTTGCTACTCGATCCAGAAACTGATAACTTCCAGGTTCTTATTCGCCTGGCGCAGGCGATTGGAAAGGACGCGGATAATGATGTCCATCAGCTTAAGCGCCGTTTTGGGGCGGTCACCACGCATCTTTAGATAAGCCTTGTCAGTAATTACCAGACAATCAGAGGGCTCGATGGCTTTTACCGTTGCTGAGCGGGGCTGACCGTCCAGCAATGCCATTTCGCCGAAGAACTCGCCGGCTTTAAGCACGGCGATCGTGTTTTCCTGGTTTTTAACTACCTTTAGTATTTTTACAGAGCCGGACTTAACAATATACATGCTATCGCCCCTGGTCTCTTCAGCGAATACTTGCTCGTCTTTCTTATAAGGCTTCAGGATACTGAGCTCGTTCATAGCTTGGATATCAGTATCGTCGAAATCTTTGAAAGGCTTATATTTTTTCAAAAAACTAGTGTCCTCAGGCATCGGCCACCTCCACTTTAACTGATTGGATAACCATTAAACTTAAGGGAATTATCTTCTATTCCATGCAATAAAGCAAGTTTTTTTTTGATGGTTCGTTGTTTTTTTGCGATAGGGTATAAAAAGTATTTTATGCCGAAGCGGACATCAGGGTGTTTGCGGCCCGTTGCCGCTGGGGCTTACTTCGGGGTCGAGGTCAGCTAACTGTTTGTGTATATTTGCGGGTTGCGTACCGGGCTGAGCGGGTGCGCTGGGTGGCATCGGCGCCGCCGGAGGCTGGCTGGGAGCGTTGGGGTTCGGTGTAGGCGTGGGCGGCACAGCGGGAGTTGGCGGAGTTGCGGCAGCAGCTGCTGGAGCGGGTGATATCGGTGGAGCTGGTGTTGGCGGTGGAGCTGGTGTTGGCGGCGGAACGGGAGTCGTTGGCGGTGAAACGGGAACCGCTGCTGGAGTGGGGGCCGCCGAGGGAATGGGCGCAGCGGGCGCTGCCGGTGAGATAGCGTTGGTATTGAGCTTGGGTGTAATTGGCGGTACCGCCGGGGGCATTTTAGAAGCCGGCGGAATGACAGGTGGCGGCATAGAGTTGGTGTCCGGTTTGGGGCTAGCTGCGATAGGTGTCGGCGCGGCAGGCATCACGGGCGTCGCCGGGGACTTTTCTTTGTTTTCGCTATCGCCGGGACTACCAGGGCTGACGACCGGCTTCACCTCCGCAACGGCGGCTGGTGGCATAGCTGGCGGTGTGTCGGGCATTGCGGGGGGGGGTGTTGGTGTTATGGGAATCGCAGGGCCATCGATTGGTTTGGCTGCGGTCGGCGGGGAGGTCTCGGTTTTTTCGAGACCAGGTGGTGACACTGGTGGCATCATACCCGGGGTTGAAAGCGTAGCCGGATTTGTTTCCGTTGCCGCGGGACTATTCGGGGCGGTCGGTGGAACAACCGGAACCGGCGTCATTGGTGTGGCCCCAACGGGAGTGGCGTTTGGCGGTGGTACCGGTGTGGGAGCGGCGGTCGGCGGAACAGCAGGAATTGGCGTCATTGGCGCGGCCCCAACGGGAGTGGTATTTGGCGGTGGTGCCGGTGTGGGAGCGTCGGCGCCATCAGCGGTCTTTGCTTTTTCCTTGGCAATCACCTGGCGTAAGTAATCTTCCGGGGAGAGCATTTGGGTGGATTCTCCGGAAGTTTCTTTTTCCGCGGTTTCTCCACTTTTGCTTTGGGCTTTTTTAAGGTCCTCTTCCGGTATTTTGATGTGTTTTTTGACTACTTCCAGATCAACTTTTTTGATAGAGGCAATTTTTTCGTAGGCTTCTTCCACCATTGGGCCGATGATATGTATGCGGATATGCTTTTCATATTCCATCACCGCTTTGTCTATCTGTCCCTTGCTTTCATAGACCTGCCCGAGAATATAATGGGCGTTGGAATAACTTGAGTCGATGGTTATCGCCTTACGATAGGCGAGGATCGCCTTTTTATAGGCTTTCGATTTGTCGTAGAAGAGTCCCAGGGTATTGAAGGCTCTGGCGCTTGTAGGTTCGAGTTGGCAAATAGTCTCGAATTCTTTGATAGCGTGGTTTAAGTCGCCTTTATTCTCATAGGCGAACCCCAGCGCTGAATGGGCGACAACGGAGCGGTGGTCGATCTTGACTGCTTCTTGGTATTCAGTGAGCGCTTTGTCGTGCAGGCCTTTCTCGGTATAATACTGACCAAGGTCATAGTGAGCTTTGGCTTTATTCAGGCCTGATTTTACTGATTTTTCAAAGGCTTCCAGGGCTTCCTCGTGCATCCCTTTCTGGTAATAGTCGATGCCTAGATGATGGTAGCTGTCAGTATAGCTGGGGTCGATCTCCATAGCCTTGGCGAAGTTTTTCATCGCTTCGGCGTAATTGCCCTGGTCGTAGTAGACATTACCCATGTTGTTATGTAAAGCGGCGTTGTTGGGATTTTTCTCCATGGCCTCTTGCAGTGAAGCAATGGCCTTGTCATAGTCGGCTTCGCGGGCATAGATCAGGCCGAGGTTATTCCAGGCTTCAATATTACCGGAATTGGTAGCAACGATAGCTTTGAAACGCTCAATCGCCTCGTTGGCCTTCCCTTGGTCGGAAAAAATGAAGGCGAGATTCAGATTAGCTTCTTCGCTGTTAGGATCTAACTTCAGCACGTCCTGGAAGAGACCGATGGCCTTCTTGTATTTGCCTTTATCAATACATTCCAGGGCTTTCTCGTTGAGTTTTTTAACTTTATCTTCTTTTGATCCGCCGAAAAATATCAAGAGATACCTCCTCTATGCTTGTTCACCAAGCCGTCATTCTATCATTGTAAGATTGTGTTGTCAATGACAAGGTTGTTGAAAGGTATATTTGTGTCGTGTAGCTCGTAACTCGGGACTCGATGCTCGGGGCTCGTCTATCGTCGATAGTCTATCGTTTGCTATCATCAATTCATAACTCAGAATTCATAATTCATAATTCAGAACAGCCCCCTGTATCTCGTATCCCGTATCCTGTATACCTCGCTTAACCTTCTAATCCTGTTAACCTAAACTCTATTTTTCTTTCACTATCCTGTATTACCCGGTCTAAAAAGCTCTTAAAGCGATGGTAATCGTCCGGTGAGATGCGGCGTTTTTTGAGAATGAGCTCACGTTTAAGCTGCAGACCGCCGAATTCGACCTCCCAGTGGCTGGAGTAGCTGCCAAAATCAAAACGCAGGTTTACGTTGCCCGGTTTATTCTTCAGATGAAATTGGCTGGGTAGTTTAAGATGAATAGTGTCTGCGAGTGTAAAGCATCTGGACAGTAGCAGCGTTTGTTCTCGCCTGGGTAAGTCCACCAGGGCGGCAAGATCAGGTAATGGGAAAAGGCCGTGTGGGAATATCAGTTGGTCGCCGTTGCGGCGAGGTTGGTTCTCGACATTCAGGTAATAGGTGAATTCAAAAGGGCTGGCCGTATCAAGTAGGTCGGAAGACTGGGTCTTGATGTTTTTTGCTTCGCCGTAGAAATCTGTTAGACGTGTGGTGTTTATTCCGGTGTTGGCGACATTGGCGCGGGCGTATGCCGCGAGTTCGCCGGTTGGTTTTTCCAGGACGGAGACCGTACAACCACCCTGCCGCTTGATGATGATGGTTACGTCACGCTTAAAAACATTTCCCTCGGCGTCATTGCGCGGGGTGGTGACAAAACGGTGGGGGCTGTCGTCCAGGATCAGGGCGGTGTTGCCCGCCAGCCCCGCCGGCAGCAGGCCTGGCGCCAGGTAGGTGTTGCCGGGGTAGAAGAAGTGGTCCGCGTCCGCCAACGGCAGGACAACGGCCAGTTGGTCAAACTGCGAGACTCCGGGGAGACGCTTGAGCACTCGCCCCGATGCTTCGCTTTTCATCAGAACCGGCACCGTTTCAATTCCGGCGGCGCGGGTCAGCGAAAGCAGGAGGAGATTGAGTTCGTGCTCGGACAGATTTTCCTGTTGAAATAATTCGGTAGCCTTGCGCGGCGGCGCCAGGGCCAGGTTGAGACGGCCCGGAACGGGGTGGTATTTTTTTTGCAGGGCATGATAGATGCGCCGGGTTTTATCAAGGCGTCCGGTAGTTCCGGCCGTTTGCTCATTTGCCCAAACGATCATTTCTCTGTTGGGACGGCTGAGTTCATCCAGTAGTTGCTTGAGCGCCGGGGTCAGTTCGCGCCAATCTTTGTTAAAACTCAGCGATATCTTTGGCGATAATTCACTGAGTGGCGGAGCGGATATTTCGCGGAGCAGGGGGGGGATTTCGTTATGTGTCCAGATATGCGTGACCAGG
>JAUXIB010000015.1 GCA_030621225.1 candidate division FCPU426 bacterium | reverse complement strand
GTTAGCCCGAGGATTCTTATTCCGCAAACTAAAAGACACAAGCCCATCCGGAACAAGAAGACGCGGGCGTCTTGTCTCGCCATAGTCCAAAGGACGATGGCGGATAGCCCGAGTATTCTTATTGTTCCTCATTATCTTCTATGATATACTTTACAGTGTGTAGGAATATTATTATTTGGAATATATGATTAAATATCTTCTAAGCAGTCTTTTTTTGCTACTTTTGTTCCAACCGCTATTGGCGGGTGATAGGAGTCCGTTTGATCTGGTTTCCCCGAGTGATCCCTCTTATTACGATCTTGAGGACATCTATGAGCGCGGCTATTTAGATGAGGAGGACACCAAGCCTTTGGCGAGGCAGGAGCCGCTGAGCCGGTATATGATGGCTTTTTATGTTGAGCGGGCCAAAGCTCGTATGCAAAAGGCCAGTGAGCACCCGGGGATCGTGGTTCCTTTTGTGCGTGTTACTCGGAGTGACGAAGAAAAAATAGAACGGTTGGTTAGCGAATATCGGGTAGAGTTGCGGTTGATAGCCAAGAAATACGCTAATCTGAGAAAATACCGTGATGAGATGGTCGCCTTGGTGGATAAGTTGGAGAAGAACGTGGATGAGATGGAGGAGGACTTTGTAGAGGCCAACCTCACTGACCAAAAAGTTATGGTCAAGGGCCATGTGGATTTTGGCACCAGTGTCAGCGAGAGTTTTCGCCAGCCCATCGAATATGGCGTCGCGGGCGCTTCAGAAATAACCGGCCGTGGTTTTGGCATGTCGCGCGGATTCCGTATCAATGTTATCAGCCAATCTACCGAGAAATGCCGCTTTGAGATCGGGTCAATCCTGAAATTTACCCCTAATGCCACAGGCTTTAGGGGGGGGGGGGTCTATGGGGCTAAATGGTTCGGCCCGCCTTCTACTGTGTGTTACAAAATCCAGTTTGAGGAGGAGGACTTTGATCTGGATTTCTCAGCGGGCAAGAACGTTTATATCAGGATATCCCCGCTGGTGTTTCAGCCTAACTTAAACGTGAGTGAAGACTGGACGATGGGACGCACAGAGAGGTTCGGGCAGTGGGCGGACAGGCAGATCCAGGGGGTGCGCCTGGAATTTGAGCGCTTGCCGCGGCAGATGAAGGGATTATTCGGTATCGGTCGCATCGGTTCCGCCGGTGACCGGCGGCTTATCAACTCCGGTGGACGTTTGGAGGTGCCCATAAGCAAGCACCTGTTTGCTTTCAACTATGGCTACACTGGGGAAGACTTGCGCAACAGGTTTGGCACTCGCTTTATGAATCTTACCACCTCAGTCAGCGACATAGCCAGGGTAGACACCTATTTCAAGTTGAGTACTGAGGTCGCTATGAGCGTGGTGGATACTGGCTATCATTTTGATTTCCTGACCTGGGAACAGGATGCGTTTTCAGGCGCCTGGTCCTGGGAGCCCCTTCAGGAATACGATAAACCTTACCAGAATCCCGCGGTGCGCGGTTTCGCTTATAACATCAGGGCTGACCGGCGCATAGAGATAGGCGATTGGCAGATGCCTTTTTCCCTTGAATATTTTGATATCGATCGGGACTTCATATCGGAACATGGCGCGGTCAGTTCTTCTACGTATAGCATAAGACCCGCTAATACCGCCGGCGGCGGAGACAATGTATTCTCTATACCGGTTAATTTAGCGAGTGGTAGACTTACGTACTATCCCCCTCAGACCAATATCGGTGAGCTTGATAGTTACGTTAGTAACCAGCGCGGCATCCAGAGCGCGGCGAAGATCAAGGGACTGGGGAACGGTACCCTGGATATTGTATATAAGCTCAGCCGGGAGATAGACGCGCCGACAGAGGGGGCTATTCTTGGAGCGTTTCGTTTGTTGCGCGCGGATTTCCAGCGCGTCGCTACGGGCGATGATTCGGGAGATGCGGGTTTTGCTGGAGTAGGGACACGGGCGATAGGTTTTGAGTACTATGATCCGGAATATGGCGGCCCACGGCCTGACCGTTTGTGGTCAAGCCATCTGCGCCTGTCCTATGTGTATTCCGTCAACAAACTGCCTATCTTCCGTGAATTCATTCGCACCAAACGCACCTTCTTCCGTGTGGTGTGGTATAACGCCAGCCTGGATACCACTCCGATGCCTGATTTCAATGAGATGTGTGCCATGCGGCGTTTTACGATGCGCTATGAGGGTTTTATCCAGCTCTCTGCTGCTTTGTCTGTGGCTCTTGGTTATAGCTCCGAGCTGATAGAGAGCTTTTATGTCCGTAGGATGTGGCTCAATAGCTTTGGCTCGGGTGATGACCCTATTTATTGGGATGCTGCTGGGCATGCGCCGAAGTATACTACCCGCAAAGTATGGCGGCTGTTCTTTGGCTGGGATATGCCCGGCGGTGTGCGTCTGGTGAGCGCTTACAATCGTATTGTCGATGAATATGGTACGCACTTGTCCGTAGGCAGAATCAACGGGTCGCATTGGTTGTCGGTAAACGCCGGTATTGGGTTTTAGTTAGTTGAACTTAAAAAATAGCGAGGTCCCAATGGTGAATATAAACGGAAGGCTTACCTTATTCCGTAGGTGCGAATACCACCCGCCGTCGTCTAGAGGCTATGGTGGGCAAGCGAGCGTAGGGGCGGTTCGCGAACCGCCCCCACATGAGGATGGAGCGTTTGGAACAAGAATACCGCGGGCGTTAGCCCTGAACCTAAGCAAAACGAATGGTTCGGGGTTAGCCCGGGGATTCTTGCTTGCGACCATTATCCTGGTTGTCCTCTGCTTGCCGCCGGCAGCGCGGGCGGCGGAGTCCGCGGATACCATTAACAAGCTTTTGGAGGAATATCATATAGAGCTGAAAATACTTGCCCACAAGGTCAGGATCCTGGAGGAGGAGTTAGAGGATCTGGAATTTCGCACCGACCGTATCGTGGAGGACCAGGAGCGGTTGGTCAAACAGAAGGGCCTGCGCATTAATGGCCAGGGACGCATGGTCTGGAACAACGTGCTCGTGGGTGGTCCCGCGGTGGGCACCCTGCCATTTGAAGATACGCGTTCCCGGGTGACTGCGAGCATGTTCCAGTTTGATTTCACCGGACGGCCGGACGAGAGGGTTCTGGCCCTTTGCGAGATGCGCGTTTACCATCCGCTGGGCGGTGATTGGGGTACCGGAAACTATTTTCAATTCCGGCGGATCAGCCTGGGCGTTAAAAGCGAAAAGGGTGACCGTTATGAGTTTGGTGATATCCTTTTCAAGCACTCGCCCTTTACCATTTGGAACCCGGTCAAGCTCTACCCGCATGAACCGGAGATATTCCGTAAGGTACGCGCCCAGGCGGAGTGGGATGACCTGATTTATGGGGAGGAGGCCCGCCTGCTGGGCGGCAAGGCGAACATCAGGCGGGAATTTCATCGCAAGCCGTTCCGTGAGTTGAATTTCAAGTTGTTGCTGGCCGCTACCAATGATCTCTCCCTGGCGGAGTACGACCAGATGATGGTCTTTACCCACGTTGATCTGGGTCTGGGGGAAAAAGTGAAGAGCCAGTGGGGTTGCAACCTGCTCTGGCTGGAGGACCTGGCTCAGTCCGGTGGCGGGGAATCCCTGCCGCCGATCCGACCGATAAAAGATACGATCGTGGGCGGCGAGGGTAAGTTGGAGTTTTTTGAGAGTAAGCTGACCGTGGAAGGGGAGCTGAACAGTTGCGGTTTTCAGGGCGTACGGGCCGGCGCTCCCTTTAGCTTTCGGGACAGCGCCTTGCGCTTTGGCGCGACGGTAGACCTGCGCGATAAATATGAACAAGTGCGCACGCATCTGGGGATGCATGTTATGGACGTCGGGCCCTATTATCATGCCTTTGCCGCCCAGTCGCGTTCTTTTAATCCGCTTAAGCAAAAGGCTTTTACCAGTTACAATCTTTACACCGGGGCGAATCCCGGCTTTGTAAAAACCCACGCTTTTGATCCTGATTACGACGGCGATCTGCTGGTCGGGGCCTACCGTCCCTATAACCGTGTTACCGATAATACCTCACCCTATGGATTGGCTACCCCCAATCGGACAGGCTTTAACATGGAATACTGGGGTGATTATGGCAAGAAGTTATTTCAGCCCTTTGTTAATGTAGAAGCGATGAGCGAGATCCAGCCGAACTGGGTTTTTGACTATTATGATGTAGACGGTTCTGGTGCTACTGGATTTCGCTCGGTAGAAGTCATTGGCGGGGGGAGTGACGCGCCTGTTTCCATAGCCGCGCGTTCTTTCCTGGTGCTGGAGGGCGGCATGGGGGTTGATCCATTGAAGCTGAAGTGGAAGGACAAGACGTTGCGTTTTCAAGTGAACCTTAAAAGGGAAGAAACACAGAACAGAAAAGAAACCCCGAAAGATGATTTGGCGTGGGTGGTCGATTTTGTTACCATGACCAAGCAATTGGGTGTGCAAGGCAAGGTGAGCGAAAACGTCACCATCCTTTTTGCCAACGAATGGATATCAGTGAAGGATGGGACAGAATATTTCCTGCAGACAACGGGGATCAGCACCAGCGCGGCCTACCATTTGCCCTTTGGTTTCTACAATAATTTTTATGTGGATGAAGGGATAATAGACCGCTATGTGCACGCGACTTTTGACCTTTCGCAAAAGACTACCTCGCACGGTATATTATATAACGTTTCGGACCTTTGTGAGATATTCGCTATGTATCAACGGACGGACTATTCACTGGATCTTAAGAATTGGCCCAAAGGACTGAACGACGAGCGGGCAGAAGAATTCTCCACCTGGATCCGTGTTTGGTGGTAATAACAAATTTTTACCTTTTGTTCTCTCCCTGCAAGCAGGGAGAGATGTCGCGCAAGCGACAGAGGGGGTGGATGTAGGGGCGTGATTTATCGCGCCCAAAAAAACAGATTCGATGAATCGAGCCCCTGTATCTTGACAGACCAGGAAACTGATGGTAGCATTGAGTTAGGGTGTTGGTGGGAGGTGTAAGTATGAAAAAAGCAACATTTGTAATTTCACTGACGGTATTAATGGCGCTTTCTTTTGGCGGCTGCCGCAATAAATCTCCGGTAGAGGTGCCGGTCAGTACGCAGACGTCTGCGATTATGACTAAATATTATGACGATGATTTTCATCCTCAATATGATTCTCTTGGGAATGTGGGCATATACATAGTAGAAAGAGTCGGTCTTTATCCGCGGCAAGCCACCGCCAGCGAGCCTGAAATAGTTTTGATAGATCCCGCGGCACGCACGGCTATTACTCGCGGCACGAGCTGTTTGCGTATGACACTGACCAACGTTGAAGAGACCTGGATGGATTGGTTTTATTATCGGTTGGAACTTGATCCCAAATACGCGTATGATCCGGACCGGCCTGACTGTTGGTCGGGGTCGACTCCCGGTGACCCCAAAGATACGGAATTTGGCCAAGACTGGAGCCAGTATACACATTTTATGTGTGATATGTGGATAAATCCCGAGAAGCCGCTACATAACCACAAGGGTTGGTGGGGGATGATAGGTTTTTACACCGAAATGGCCGGCTGGACCGACCTGTGGCTGAGCGAACGGGGTAATGTGGGCTGGGATAACTATTACTGGATGCATACAATTCAAGGGTCAAGTACCGCGCGTCTCGGCCCGATGAACATGGTCTGGTCTTTTAACGTCAATAATGACCCGGTTTGGGGCGGAGTGGGGAGCCGCTGGACCCGGCTTGGCGCTACCGGTAATATGTGCTTTATATTAGGCGGTGACCAGATGAACCTTATCTTCGGCGGTGAGTTATATATAGATAACATGCGTGTAGCCCGCTTGGAGAAGCCGTTTTGGGAGAGCTTTGATTTCATGGCTCAGACCATGGAGTGGGACGTAAGCATCATGGACTATGTGGCGGTTGGTTTTTCTAAAAATAAATATTGTTATTCGCCTTTGCATCCGGATCATGATGAGTGGTTGGCCGATAGGCCGTATGCTTATGCTGCGGATAATTGATGTGTTGATTTTCGCGAAGTCCGCGGAGTTTTCGCGGAGGCCGCAGAGGGTGTTTCCGCGCTCTCCGCAAAATATACTTTTAAGGAACAACGCAGAGAGTTCTTTTGATAAAGACACAGCGAAGACGGTATCAAGAGATTGGTGCTGTAAATGAAAGCGCTTTATAAAACAGAAAGAGATAATCTCTAAAAGTTTTTCCTTTGTGTTCTTTGTGGCTTTGTGGTGAAGAGGGAGTTTTTTAGCATGATGATATTGAAAAGAATATTCATACTTCTGCTGCTGGTGCCGCTGTTGGGCGGCTGTTCAAAGGCTGATTTGCCGAGCGCTCCGGACCAATTCGTTGCCCCTGCGAGTGCGCCGGTTTATGTGGGCAGCTTCCGCGCCAGCAAGGCCAGTAGCAGTATGGCCGTGGATATGGACCATAATCTCTATGTTTGTGAGGATACCACTGTGGTTAAATATGACCGTTACGGTAGCAAGCTGCTGCAATTCGGCGCTGCGGGTGTCTATTATCCCTTTGATGGGGACGGGGATGGGCAGCCTGATGTGCCTAATGACGGCGGCTTCTGGGGCTTGAATGATGTCGCGGTTGACGGCAACGGCGTTATTTATACTTTAGAGGGTTATCGTGTTAAATGGAACGGCGGAGTCAACGGCAACGGGCGCATACAGATGTTCGACGCCAATGGTTTTCATAAGATGTCTTTGCCTTTTGCGCGCGATAAAGATCCGAATTTATTGACCGATAATCCGCTCAGCTACAACTATTGGTTGCCGGTGTCGCTGTGGGCTAACAGCCCGCACCTTGAGGTGACCGCGCAAGGTGTTATTACAACGGCCCGTATGGACAAACAAAGCTGGAATGCGGACAGCTACAACCGGGTGGTGGACATGTCGGCGGGGATAAAATTCGAAACACCTCTGTTGAATGATGGTACGGGCTGGTGCTATGATGTCTATACTGATAGTATCTATTGTGTGGATGGCGCCACCGATATGGACAAACCGAAGAAAATCATGCAATATGCCATTGTAGGCGATTACTGTATCAATGTAGCGAGTGGTGATGTGCCTTTGATCAATAATCCGTTTCTCAACATGACCATTTGGGGCGTGGCTCCGCTGATTGATGTGACCGATAATGATCCTCCCACCGGAACGGTATTGGGATATTTCGTCAGCGTATTGACTCCGGTGGTCAAAATAATGTATTATGATAGCAGTGGTGTTTACCAGTATTCATTTGGGGAATACGGGGCTGGCACCGGTCAGTTACAATCCGTCCGGGCCATTCGTATGGATCCGCCGATTTTGGACGAGGGTTTCCCGGGATATATATACGTTATGGACCCCGGCCGGGGATTCGTGCATAAATTTCAGATTAGATAATGAACAGCAAATTGGTAGCAGTCTTGGTATTTATCTTTATATCGCTCGTTTCGGGATCGGTTTTCTTTAGCTGTAAACATCCCGATGTGACTATGTTGCCGGAGCCGGTGATCACCCCGCGGGTGCGCAGGAGCGTGACGCCGGGTGATACTTTTACCACTACCCCAACCTCAACAGTATCTCTCACCTATACTGTCAGCTCGACCATTACCCCTACTCCTACCGCTACTCCCACTCAGACCCCCCCTCCGTAATCTTATGCTTCAGGCCTGGTTTGAGTGTACTCCCCCCGCATAGAAGGGAGCGGAATAGACATCATGACTCCCTTCGAAAAAACAAAAGTTTTTTACCATCAAAGATGATCCACAGATTACACCGATTCCTCCGTTGTCATCCGTGTAATTTTCGTGTTTAACCTCAACCTTAAACCGTTAAAATCAAGAATGCTTTCCTGCCAGCGAAGAATCTCCTCGTCGTTATCAAGAGATTAATGCTTGTTTGTACGTACGTCGTTAGACTTTTCCAAAAACCAATCTGTGAAATCTGTGTAATCTGTGGATTCAAAGCCGTTTTTAGTGTTTCCCCAGTTCTGTGGGGCCCACCATCTCTCTTTCCATTTCCACCATTTCCAGCACTCCCGCATAGAATCCTTGACAGAAAGTCATCATTGTAATATAATTTCCATCTTGGCTTTGGTGCCAAGCAAGAATAGTGCGTGGATTGCGAACTCTGGTAAGCGTAATTTATCCTGAAACCTGCTCGGGCATACCAAGCGGTATGAGGGTGCAGGTTTCAGGTTATAGGAGGTATTTTTGAAGTTACGTCGCGCGGTGATAACTGCGGCTGGTCTGGGGACCAGGTTCCTTCCCGCATCCAAGGCGGTGCCCAAGGAGATGTTCCCGGTCTACGATAAGCCGGCCATCCAGTATGTGGTGGAAGAGGCGGTGGCAGCGGGAATTCGCGAAATATGTATCGTCATATCGGCGGACAAGGGAGCTATCAAGCAGCATTTCGGCCGCGATCGGGCGATGGAGCTGGTGCTGGCCGGCAAGGGCAAGCGGCAGCAGGCGGGGCTGATCAGGAAGCTGGCCGGGATGGCCAGGATCAGCTACGTGTTGCAGCGTGAGCAGAAAGGGCTGGGTCACGCCGTGCTCTGTGCCGAACGGTTCGCGGGGAAGGAGGCTTTTGCCCTGTTACTGGCCGATGATCTGATGTATGGCGCGGCTAACGTGCTGACCCAACTGGATCGGGCCAGGCGCAAGCCGGACGGCATGGCGCTGGCGGTGGAGAAGGTTTCGCGTCAGATGATACCTTCCTATGGTATTGTCAAGATCAAGCGGGGAGGACGCGGTGCCTATGATATTGAAGACCTGGTCGAGAAGCCGCGACTCAAGGATGCGCCCTCGGACCTGGGTATCGTTGGCCGTTACATACTTACGGGGGAGATATTCAAGGCGCTGAAGCGGACACGTCCCGGCGCGTTGGGTGAGATACAGATTACAGACGCTCTGCGCGGTTATTTAAAGGACGGCGGCAATATAGGCGCCGGGGTCTTTGGGGGAACCCGGTATGACGCGGGGGACAAGCTGGGTTTGATCAAGGCCTCGTTGGAGATGGCCTTGCGTGACAAGATGGCTAAAGGGGAAATGAGGACGTACCTCAAGGGGCTAATGAAGAAACGCTGATTACGCGGATTATTAGCGCGAATTTGTGGCTTCTCACTAAAATATCAGGTGGAGAGAAGCCACGAGAACACTTCTAGTGTTCGTACCGCTGATTGCTTATCGGCAAAACAACTATGGGCATGGAAAAGAAAGGTGGTAGATAATGTTTGATATCTTTACGTCAGAGTCTGTAACCGAAGGACATCCGGATAAGGTGGCCGATCAGATCTCGGACGGTGTTCTGGATTCATTGCTTGCTCAGGATAAGAACAGCCGCGTTGCCTGCGAGACGTTATTGGGCAAGGGTTTTGTCGTGGTTTCGGGGGAGGTGACTACGCGTGGATTCGCCGATGTGCCCGGAGTGGTGCGGCAGACGATCAAGACCATCGGCTACGATGACGCGGCCAAGGGACTGGATTACGAGAGCGTGGGTGTGCTGGTGACGCTGCACGAGCAGTCGCCGGATATTGCCCAGGGCGTAGACACGGGCGGCGCCGGTGACCAGGGGATGATGTTCGGCTATGCCTGTCACGAGACGCCGGAGTTGATGCCTCTGCCGATAACCCTGGCGCACAAGCTGACGCGGCGCCTGGCCAAGGTGAGGAAACTGGGCCTGGTTGATTTCCTGCGCCCGGATGGTAAGTCCCAGGTGACCGTGACTTATGAGGATGGGGTGCCGAAAGCAGTTGCCTCGGTGCTGGTATCCACGCAGCATTCTCCCGATGTGAAGAACAAGCGCCTCAAGGATTTTATCTACGATGAAGTAGTTAAGAAAGTGGTGCCGAAAAAGTTGATGACGCAGAAGACCAAGTTTCTGTGTAATCCTACCGGTAAATTCGTCGAGGGCGGGCCGGCCGCGGATACGGGGCTTACCGGCCGCAAGATAATCGTTGATACTTACGGTGGTATGGGCCGGCATGGCGGCGGCGCCTTTTCGGGCAAGGATCCCAGCAAGGTCGACCGCTCGGCCAGTTACATGGCCCGCTATATCGCTAAGAACTGCGTTGCCGCGGGGCTTGCTGATCGTCTTGAGGTGCAGCTCTCCTACGCCATCGGCGTGGCGGAGCCGACCTCTGTTTTCGTTGATACTTTTGGCACTGGTAAAATATCTGAACTCGAGATCGAGAAACGCATCTGCGCGAATTTTGATATGACACCGCTGGGTATTAAGCGGACGTTAAAGTTGTTAAGGCCGATCTACACCCGTACCGCCGCCTACGGTCATTTTGGCCGGGAAGAAGCTGATTTTGCTTGGGAGAAGAAGGATAAGGCGAATGCTCTCAAGTAGGGTGAAACCCGTAGCTCGTAGCTCGTAGTTCGTAGCTCGAACGTTGAGTGTCAACAGGCGGACGTTAGACATTGGACGTTTTAACGTTTGACAACTAACTCTTCAGAACAAAGGATCTGACCATGGTAAAACACGATGTCAAAGACATGAAGCTGGCCCCGGCCGGCAAGAAGGAGATAGACTGGGCCGAGCGGGACATGCCGGTATTGCGTTTGATCCGCAAGGAGTTCGCGGCCAAAAAGCCGCTCAAAGGCATGAAACTCGCGGCTTGTCTGCACGTGACCAAGGAGACAGCCAACCTGATGCTTGCGCTCAAAGCGGGTGGTGCCGAGGTAGGACTGTGCGCTTCCAACCCGCTTTCTACTCAGGACAGCGTGGCTGCCTCGCTGGTAGTCCAGGGGGTACCGGTCTTCGCGATCAATGGGGAAAATAACAAACAATACTACCAGCATATCGAGGCGGCCCTGCTGGCGAAGCCAAACGTGACCATGGACGACGGCGCTGATGTGATCAGCACCCTGCATGGCAAGCGGCGTGACCTGCTTGCCGGTATCATGGGCGGCACCGAGGAAACGACGACCGGGGTGATCCGTTTGCGCAGCCTGGAAGAGCAGGGCAAGCTGGAATTCCCGGTGGTGGCGGTCAATGACGCGGACACCAAGCATTTCTTTGATAACCGCTATGGCACCGGGCAGAGTACGATGGACGGGGTCTTGCGCGCTACTAATAAGCTGATCGCCGGTTCGGCGGTGGTAATTTGTGGTTACGGCTGGTGCGGCCGGGGACTGGCCATACGCGCCGCGGGTATGGGCGCGCGGGTGATAATCATCGAGGTGGACCCATTGAAGGCTTTGGAAGCGCATATGGACGGCTACCAGGTGATGCCGATCGCTAAGGCCGCGCCGCTGGGTGACGTCTTTATTACCGTCACCGGAGATATCTCAGTGATCCGTAAGGAACATTTCGCTAAGATGAAGGACGGCGCTATTGTCTGTAATTCCGGTCACTTTAATGTTGAGCTTGATCTGGAAGACCTGGCCAAGATGTGTAAGACTAAACGCAAGGCCAAGCCTTTCGTAGACGAGTTTGTGCTCAAAAACGGCAGGTCGATATTCGTGCTGGGCGAGGGACGTCTGGTCAATCTGGCCGCGGCCGAGGGGCATCCGGCCTCGGTGATGGATATGAGCTTTGCTAACCAGGCGCTGGCGGCACAGTATATCTTCAAGAATGCTGAGCGGCTGGAGAAAAAGGTCTACCGCGTGCCGGAAGATATAGACAAGCGCATCTCGCGGCTCAAGCTGAAAGCCGAGGGAGTAAGCATAGATACCCTCACACCCAAGCAGAAAAAATATCTGGCGAGCTGGGAAATGGGAACGTAGTCAGCGTCGGAGACGCTGACTACAGAGCGATTGAGCAGTGAGACTGCTCAATCGCGGTCTACTGTTCTACTGCTCTACTGCTCAAAGGCTGTAGCAAAGCGAGGCGTCTGCTCTACTGCTCAAAGGTCGCCTGATCGCTGGTTCGCTGAAGGTAAGTAGTGCTACGGTAGATGGTTAAATTAAGTGACAAGTAAAAGAGGCGCTCATCACGAGCGCTTCTTTTTTTGAGGTTACAATGTCGCTATCGGTATGACTTGGGCCGTATTAGTCAGCGGCAGGGGTTGCTCGGCTAGACAGATCACCCCACCCGGGCCGAGCGGTATTTTCAGTTTTTTTAGCACATTGAAATGCCGGATACTGTCCTTGCCGGGGGCTGCAGACTTTTTGAATTCAAGCGGATAGATCGTGCCGTCCCGGATTATCAGCAGGTCAATTTCTTTTTTGTCCTTGTCTCGATAGAAGTATAGCGGTGCCCGTTGTCCGTTGTGCCAGTAGCTCTTCAAAATTTCCGCGATAATCCAGGTTTCCAGGATGGCCCCGGACATTGCTCCCGCTTCTAATGTTTGTGGGCTTGACCACTCTGTCAAATAGCTGCATAGCCCGGTATCGAGAAAATAAAGTTTGGGTCGTTTGACCAACCGCTTTGTTAGATTATTGTAAAACGGCTCAAGTGAATAAACAATACCGGACGCCTGCAGGATGGAAAGCCAGTGCTTGGCTGTGTTTTGGGAAACATCGGCGTCACGGGCCATATCGGCCATATTGAGTAATTGACCGGTTCTGGCGGCCGCGGCGCGCAGGAAGCGCAAAAAGGCCATTTCGTTACCGACATTGGCTAAATCTCGTATATCTCTTTGAAGATAGGTTTGAAGGTAAGAACTGTAGAATAGATCACGGTCCATTTTCTTGTTCAATGCTATAGCCGGAAAAGACCCGCGCCAGATGAGCTGATAGAGGTCTGTAAGACCGAGGCTATTCGTTTTTTTGAATTGTCTGGAAATAAGTTTGCTGGTGGGCGTAAAGGGAACCACGCTTTCACTGTGGCCGCTCAGTTCTCTGTGTGATAAGCCTAATAGATTAATTATGCCGACACGACCGGCAAGAGACTCCGACACGTTCTTCATCATATGAAATTGCTGGGAGCCGGTTAGCCAGAACATATTCGGTTGTTGTTTTCGGTCCACCGCTATTTTGATAAATGGCAGGAGCTCTGGGGCGTACTGGATCTCATCAATAAGCACCGGTGGCGGGAATCGTTGTAGGAGTAATCCCGGGTCTTTTTTGGCAAGTTGGCATATCAGGGGATCGTCAAGGGTGACGTAGGATCTTTTTTTGTCGCTTTGATGCTGTAAAAAAGTTGTTTTGCCGACCTGTCTAGGGCCGGTCACCAGCAATACGGGGAACTGGCGTTTTGCCTTTTTAAAGAAGTTTTCTAGAGTTCTGGAGGTATACATTTTATGCTCGTCTGATTTGCATTCCTACTGCAATATAGACGATAAAAGCGCGGCTGTCAAGCTTTAAAAAGCCGTGGTGCCATCCTTTGGATATTCAAGATATTTTCTTTAAGTATGGACCTTACGCCTTGGGTAGTGTTTTTTTTTTGATATTCCCGATGTTATTTTGGGTTATAATAATGGTAGTTCGGCACAGGATACAGCCCCACTGTGCCGTATTAGGGGAGAGGTCTTCGGATCTCTCCCCGTTTTTTTTAAGGCGGACATCGTGGTCTTTCACCACATCATTTGGATAACGGCACTTACCACGACGACACGACGTTAACCCTTCGACTCATTTTATTCGCTTCCGCCTTCGTCAAGGGCTACGGCGCGGCAAGCAGATCATCCTTTCGATAACAGAGGAATCGGTGTAATTGGACTTTTTAGTAAGCGGGTTTGCGTATTTTGTGGGTGGTTTTTTTAAAAGTAGTTTTTCAGTTACCAAGAAAGAATCTGTGAAATCTGTGTAATCTGTGGATCCAAAAAGGTTGGCGGTTCGAGGTTTTTACTCCCACTCCGAGAAATCATCAACAGTATTTATATACACCGTCAAGCTATAGGCGCCGTGGGAGGCGCGTTGACGGTTGCCGTGTTGGTTGACGGCGTCTACCGCGAAGTAGTAGCTTCGCTCTGGGGTGAGCGTTAAATAACCCTCTAGGTCTTTGCCGTTGCGTTCGTTGACAAAGCTCTTGAGCCGGATTTTCCGCGCGTCGTACACATCAAGCGCCGGTCTAAGCGTATCAGACTCGTTCTCCAGGTAGAAATACACATAGAAGTGATCTTTGGGCAGTTCAACGCGGTTGTAGTCAGCATCCGCTTCATCCAGGATATTGCCGCTGATCATTTCGCCGGGAGTAATGATGCCGGCCGAGAAAAAATCATTGTCCGGCTCGCGTTTGTCGTAAGCCTTAAGCGACTTATAGCTGAGAGTGTAGTCTCCGCCTGCCGCCTGTTCTTTTTCGTCTAATGAGTTAAGGGAGTCAACGCACACGTAATAAAAGCTCCCAGGCTTGGCGGTGAATTCAATGCGTACTTTTTTGCCCGGCACTGTTTGTTTGACGGTCTTTATAAGATTACGGCCTTGATCGTAAAGGGACAGCTCCGGGCGGAAGTCATCGTTAGGTTTGCAGACCAGTTCCATCCTGTCCCGCAGCCGGCCGTCGTACTTGAAACGGTAAAAGTCTACATCGATATCGTCCATCAGGTTGGCTTTGATGACAGGCTCCTCTAAGGGAGAAAACCCCGCGAAGCTTTCGTTGGGCTCGTGGTTATCGTAAGCGCTCAGCATCTCTATGCCGATGGAATAGGTTCCTGCCGAGCCGCGTAGCCTTTCGCCGGAGGAGTTGGTGGAGCTTACGCCCATAAAGATCTGGCCGTTCTTGACCAGGGGAACGGTCAGCACTATGTTTTTTTTGTTGAGGCTGTTAGCCGAGGCCAGAGCATGCTTTTCTGAGTTAAGTATGTCCAGCAGGGGAAAGAATTTTCTGGTTGCTCCTGTGACTCGGATGCGTGCCAGGTCCCGTTGTGGTGAGGTATTGACGAAATAGTAGTAGTCCCTGTCTTCCAGCGCGGATATTTCCGCCTGGAGTGATCCCTTTAATGGTAAGGGGTCAGCTTCGTTAGGGGTGTTGTTCGGCTCACTTTCCTTTTGCGCCGCGGCGAGCGGCAGGCAGGTCGCGAGGATGAGAACGATTATGCTATGGTTTTTAGTCATCGTTACTATCCATTCTATACTACGTGAGACGTAAAATAAATCGAATTTTTAGGCAGTGGTGGGACCGGGCAGATAAATGGTAATCCTCTGCAGGACCAAGGAAGCACTAAAAACGTCTCTTCGCCACAAAGAACACAAAGGAACGATTCCGGAGAAACCTCTTTAGATAACGACTAAAGGCAGGGAGCCACAGAGGTCACAGAGGAAAGGCTTGAAAAAAGCCCCTTTGGATAATGTCATAAGGCGGTAAAAGATAGTCGCCTTGTCACACCCGCGAAGGCGGGTGTCCAGGTTGAATTGGATTCTCGCTTCCTACTTCGCTCTACGAGCTACGAAGGACAAGTCCGCGGGAATGACAAGCAATAACGTTGCTTGTCCGTCGTAGCCTTTGACGAAGACGGATGTCGTCGTGGTGAGAAAAGTTTTGGTTGTTGTTGGTGTTAGAAAAGATAGAGCCGGAAAAAGTCGTTTCTCTGTGTCCTCTGTGATCTCTGTGGCCAATCAGCCGTTATCCAAAGAAGTCGCCTGCCCTGAGGGAGCATGGCGCATCGAAGGGTTAACGTCATCTGTCCACCAGTAGGGGCGCTGCCCGTGTTCGACATAGCCGAAGACGACGGCAGATGCCGCGTCCCAGGGCAAGCCCTGCCCCTACGCTGCGCTTGGTTTTTATCCCGAAGAATCACTGCATTCCTATAGGTTTACCGGAGTAATTAACGAGACAAGACTTTTACCCTTGACTATTTTTTTTGTAAGCAATATTATTGTGATACTTTTGTTGGTTAATTCACGCTGAACCATACAAATCCGAGGAGGGATCATGTTCGTATGGATAGTACACAGGATCACAGGAGTTCTTCTCCTGGTGATGATTTCCATCCACATGCTTGCCGGTCATGTTCTAGCTGGAAAATACACAAACATATTCACCGATGCTTTCGCTAAATATCATAAGGATCCTTTATATAACAGCATTATCCTGTTTATGTTTATCTTCCATAGCCTGTATGGAATACGCACGATAATCATAGACCTTGGCTTTAAAAGGGAAAGACTCCTGTTCTGGACCTTTAATGTTATCGGCCTGGCGCTTTTTGGCGTAGCCAGTTATTATTTTTATCAGAGACCAATGTGAGAAGGCAGTTGCTAGTCGCTAGTTGCTAGTTGCTAGCGTGTCGATTATACCAGCAACGAGCAACGAGCAACGGTGGGGAAGTTGTTTTTATGACGCTACACTTCAAACATGACGTAATAGTGGTTGGCGGCGGGCTGACCGGTCTGCGTGCCGCGGTGGCCACCAACGACAAACTGGATACCGCGATCATCTCGCGTGTTCATCCGGTGCGTTCGCATTCACTGGCCGCGCAGGGGGGGATCAATGCTTCTTTGGGTAATGCTCCCGAGGGAAGGGATGACAGCGTTGAAAAGCATACCTTTGATACCGTTAAGGGCAGCGATTATTTAGCTGACCAGGCAACGGTACGGGCAATGTGTGCCGAGGCTCCGGCGACCGTATACGAGATGGAACACTGGGGTACGCCTTTCAGTCGTTACGATGATGGCAAGATCTGCCAGCGTCCCTTCGGCGGAGCGGCCTTCCCCCGCACCTGTTACGCGGCCGATGTTACCGGTCACGTATTATTGCATACCCTTTATGAGCAGTGCGTCAAACGAAATATTAAGCGTTACGATGAATGGCTGGTGCTGTCATTGGTAGTGCGGCGCAAGAAGTGCCACGGTTTTGTGGCTATGAACTTGATAAACGGAGAACTGGCTTCGTTTAGCGCCAAGACGGTTATCTTCGCCACGGGCGGTTATGGCCGGGTCTACGGCAAGTCTACTAACGCGATCATCAACACCGGTAGTGGTGTCTCCATCTCTTACCAGGCAGGGATCCCTATTAAGGACTTGGAATTTGTGCAGTTTCACCCCACTACGCTTTTCGGTTCGAATATCCTGATGACAGAAGGCGCGCGGGGAGAGGGCGGTTATCTCCGTAATCGGCAAGGCAAGCGGTTTATGGCCGATTATGCTGCCAAGGCTATGGAATTGGCGCCGCGTGATATCGTAGCCCGCTCGATAAACACGGAAATAGAGAAGGGGAACGGGTTCCCGGGAGGATACGTTTATCTTGACCTGACGCATTTGGGCAAGGCCAAGATTTTGGAGCGGTTGCCCGGTATTCGTCAGATATGTATAGACTTTGCCAATATGGACCCGATAAACGAGCCGATCAAGATCCAGCCGGGCCAGCATTATTCCATGGGCGGTATAGATTGCGATGTCAAGGGTGCTACCGAGGTGGAAGGTTTTTACGCGGCGGGAGAGTGTGCCTGTGTATCTGTGCATGGCTCGAACCGCCTGGGTGGTAATTCACTGCTCGACACTATAGTTTTCGGTAAGCTAACCGGTAACGAAGTAGTTAGGACAACGCCTGGGATCAAGGGCCCGGACGCGAAACTGGTTAAGGACGAACTAAGTAAATGGCAGTCACGCATCAAGGAATTGCAGTCTCGCTCTGGTGGGGGTCTGGCTGCTACCATCCGCGAGCGGGTAAAAGAGATAATGATCGAGAAGGTTGGCGTTTTTCGCGAGAAGAAATACCTGAAAGAAGCCTTTGAGGAGCTAAAAGAGCTGCGCCAGCGCGCGGACGGCGCCTGCCTTAGTCCTGACGGCTATGGCTTCAACCAGCAGCTTACCGGCCTGATAGAATTGCCCGGTATGGTAGATATCGCTCTGATGATCGCCGGTGGTGCGCTTAACCGCGAGGAATCACGCGGCAGTCATTTCCGGCGCGATTTTCGCGAGCGGAACGATAAAAAATGGCTCAAACATACTATTGCTCGCTTAGGTAAGCTGCCGAAGTTTAGCCATAAGAAGGTAGATGTTTCGGAATACGTGCCGAAGGCGAGGACTTATTGATCGTCACGTGTCGCTTGTCTCGTGTCCCGGGTCAGCGACGAGTGACGCGAGACGACAAGTTTTGTTTATCTGGTCTGTCACACCTGCGGACTTGTCTCGCCGAAGTGAAACGAAGGCGGAAGCAGGTGTCCAATACAAAATGGATTCCTGCTTCCTACTTCGCTCTACGAGCTACGAAGGACAGGTGCGCAGGAATGACAGCCAAATACCCTGCGGATAGAGAGAAGCTATGAGTATTAAAAAGAAAGAAAAGCCTAAGCATCCCGTCTACGAGATCGAAGTCTTGCGCTACGATGCCGTTATAGACAAGGGTAAACAGCCCCGTTTTCAGAGCTATCAGATAGAGGATAAGACTTCCGCTGGCATGACCGTGCTGGACGCTCTACTATATATACAGGATTATATTGATGGCACGCTGTCTTTTCGTTACTCTTGCCGTGGCGCTATCTGTGGTTCTTGCTCTTTATCGATGAACGGTTTTCTCAACCTGGCCTGTCGCAGCCATCTGATAAACCTGGGACCGAAGATAACGATAGAGCCGTTGCCTAATATGGACATTATCAAGGACCTGACTGTGGATATGGATCCTTTCTGGAAGTCCTATGATAAGATCCAACCCTATCTTCAGGAGGCGCTGGGGGTAAAATCACCCGAAAAGGAATGGCTGGTTAGTGTCAAGGAGAGAAAGCGCATGGACGCGTTCGTGAATTGTATTCTCTGCGCCACTTGTTACGGCGCCTGTCCGGTCTTTAAGCGGTCTGAGACCAAGGATTATCTCGGTCCGGCGGCGCTTACCAAGCTTTATCGTTTCGCGTTAGATAGCCGGGATCATCGTCCGGGCAAGGTGCTGGATATGATCAACAACGCGCAGGGTGTTTGGGGGTGTGATACGGTGCATCGCTGTGTGGAATACTGCCCCAGGGACGTCGGCCCGACTTATGCTATTGTCGGTTTGCGCCGGGAGTTAGTGAAGCATAAGTTGAGGAAGCTGGTGGGCGGAGGGAAGTAGTTGAGCGCGGGGAGGTGTTGTAACCACTGAGGCACAGAGAGCACGGAGTGTTCACAGAGAAAGAACTCTGTGTTTGCTCACTGTCCTCTGTGACTCTGTGGTAAGAAAACCGTTTGTGAGGAGATAAACGTGAAAATATTCGAATCATTATTCTCAAGACGTAAGTTTTTGAACAGTTTATTCGGCGGGGGGCTACTTGCGCTTTTCGCTACTGTACTTACGCCGGTAATACGTTTTTGTTTTCCGGGGGTGATCGGGCCGGAGCCGGATGAAGTGTTATTGACCCCCGAGGAAGTGCCGCAACTGGAGCCAAACCAGGGCGCCATATTTCGTTACGGGAATCGTCCGGGGTTGATTTTCCGGACGCCCTCCGGTGAGTTGCGGGCTTTTAGCGCTACCTGCACGCACTTTGAGTGTACGGTGCAGTATAATGGGAAGGACAAGAATATTTACTGCGCTTGTCATAAGGGATACTTTGACCTGGATGGTAACGTAATCGCAGGCCCGCCGCCCAGGCCCCTGCCGCGTTATGTGTTGGAACAGCAGGAGGATGGAGGCCTGCTGGTGATGAAGCCCGAGTGGGCGAAGAAGAAGAAGGAAGAGCAAGCGGAAGGCTAACGTTGTTGCTAGTTGCTCGTTGCTAGTGTAGCGAACGACGAACGACCAACCCTTCGACTCATTTTATTCGCTTCCGCCTTCGTCAAGGGCTATGGCGGACAGGCAGGGCAGGCGACTGACGATGAAGAAAAATGGCAATAAAAGAAGTAAAAACAGTAGGCTTGCTTAGCAAGGTAAACGACTGGCTGGAGGAACGGTTCCATATCTCCGTGCTCGGTCCCTTGCTTAAGAAAAAAACCATCCCGATGCACAAGTATACCGCCTGGTATTTCCCGGGTGGCATCCTGCTCTTTCTTTTCGGCATACAGGTGGTCACCGGGTTGATGCTGATGCTGTTCTACCAGCCGGACGCGGAACATGCCCACGAGAGCCTCCTCTTTATTATGCAGTATGTTCCCTATGGTTGGCTGATCCGCGGCGTTCATGCTTACGCCAGTTGGGCGATGATCCTGACGGCGATGATCCATCTGTTTAGCACCTTTTTCCTCAAGGCCTACCGCAAGCCGCGTGAATTTACCTGGCTCAGCGGCTTCGCGCTGATGATGCTGGTGCTGGGTTTTGGCTTTACCGGTTACAGCTTGTGCTGGGATATGGTGTCGCTTTTCGCCACCAAGGTGGGCAGTGAGATCGCGGGGCAGACGCCGTTTATCGGCAAGCAGCTCAGCATGTTTATGCGCGGCGGCGAGGTGGTCACCGAGGCCACGTTGCCGCGGATGTACGGCCTGCATATCTGTGCCTTGCCGATCGCTACCGCTTTGTTGATCGGCTTGCATCTGTTATTTGTTCAGGTGCAGGGAGCGTCGGTGCCGATTAAGATAGAGAAAAAGAAGCACCGTGAAGTGCCCTTCTTTCCTGATTTCCTCTATCGTGACGCTGTTCTCTGGCTGGTGATCTTTTTTATCCTGGTGTGTGCCGCTGTTTTCTTCCCTAAACACCTAGGCGAAAAGGCGGACATAATGGCGGTGGCGCCGGAGGGGATCGAGCCGGAATGGTATTTCATGTTCGCTTTTCAGTTGCTGAAGGTACTACCGGCCCGGATGCTCGGCCTGGAAGGTCGGCTGGTGGGTGTGCTGGTCTTGCTTTTGGGGGTCGCGATTTTTGCTTTGATACCTTTTATCGACCGCAAGTCAGCGCGCGGTATTGATAGCCGTTGGGTGAATTACCTGGGCTGGGGCGCGGTGGTGTTTATTCTTGTGATGACGTATTTTGCGTATGCGTCGCACTAGATCATTCGTTTATCGGTGATCGGCGATCGGGATTCGCGTGAGCCCCGAACTACGAGCTACTAACTACGAGCTACGAGATAAGATGAGTAAAATGAGAACAACCCTACTGATTACAGCAATAGCTTTGTTGACGGTGATGACCTCCGGATGTGATTGGATCAAATGGGGTGATCAGCCGGTCGAGGAAGAGGTCGTCCAGGTGGCCGTGACCCCCGCGCCTGCCCTTACCGCTAAGCAGAAAGAGGAAGCGGCACAGCGTTTAGTGGAGGAAGCTGCCGCTGGTACTAAGGTGCGTCGTCTTTACGGTCTGGGCTTTTTGTTGATAGCGACGATATGCCTGATCTGGGTGCTGGTGCTCAAGATAAGAGAGTTGGACCGCGCTCGGGATTTTGATCCGCCCAAGCAGGATTGATTGTTCGTAGCTCGTAGCTAGTAGCTCGTAGGGGCGTCCCTCTGCGGGCGCCCCTCGCCCAAAGGGCGAGTTCTTGCCGTGTTTTTGACCACTTAACTATGTCCCCTGAATTTGTGCTGGTCGAAAAGGTTTCTAAAGGCGAAGTGACCATCCCCTGAACGAGTCACCCCTTTAGCTTCTTTGTTTTCCAGTCAGCTTTGGCTGGCAACCCCCGCTTCCAGCGCTCCACCACCTCGGGCACCGCCAGCTTGGCCCAGCGGTCAAACTGAATGCGTGTCACGCCTACGTGCTTGACTAGTTCTACCCACCTGATTATCGTTGGTGTGCTTCGTCCTACTTTTTTCGCTACGCGTCTGAAAGAAACTGTAACGCCCCCCCTACCCCCTCGTGACAGTTGGTTGCTTTCCAGTACCGGATAGTCCCGTAATACCTCTAATCCCTTGCGCCACATCCCCAGTTTCTCCAGCCGCCATAAGTCTCCGACTTTGGCCGCTCCTTTAAGCTTTGTTTCCGCGTCTATCACGTCTAGACGGGATTTCAGATCCTTCCTTTGAAACTTGCTCATATTTCCCCCTTTATTTGATACTTCTATGGTAGCACCTGGGGGTGACAAAAATGGGGGTATGGGGTAAAATATCTTTAGTAAATCAACTATGTCCCCTGAATTTGTTTGTCAGACACAAGGCTTGAAATAGTTGACAAAGAACTTTACGCTAATGCTTCTCTGATTGACAAAGCAGAGCAGTTCGGTGATAATGAATAGATATTCAAGGAGAGATTAGCTGTGGGTAAAACTATTATAAAAGAACCACAGGCGATAAAGAAAAAGACCACCGCTAATGGTAAGCGTGGGTTATCGCCGATATACCTGGATGAAATTGAGAAGACCAGACCGCCAGTTGTTGTAGTTCGTTCAAAAAAGAAACGCATAATAGCGTTTGGCTGGTATGGTGGCAAGTTCAGCCATTTGGATTGGCTGCTCCCCCTTCTTCCTAAAGTGCATCATTACTGTGAGCCATTTTCTGGTTCTGCTGCCATACTGCTTAATCGAGATACCTCTCCAGTTGAAACATACAATGATATTGATGGAGATGTAGTCAATTTTTTTCGTGTTCTTCGCGATAGGCGAAATGACTTGAAGAAAACTATAGCTCTCACTCCGTTCTCTCGCGAGGAGTACTACCAAGCAATCTACGGTAGTACTAAAGGCTTATCTGATTTAGAACGCGCTAGAAAGTTCTATATTAGAGCGAGGCAAACTAGAACTGGATTAGCTCAAACCGCAACTCTTGGAAGATGGGCCAATTGCAGGGATACGAGTAGAACCGGAATGTCTGGAGCGGTTTCGCGATGGCTTAGAGGAATTGAAGCACTCGATCTTATTGCTCTCCGACTCCTCACAGTTCAAATAGAGAACCGACCTGCAATCGATGTGATTCAGAAGTATGATAGTCCAAGGACTTTTTTCTACTGTGATCCTCCTTATGTTCATGAATCGCGAACCGACAAGAGAGCCTATGGTTTTGAGTTGGATGAAGAGCAACACAGAGAACTTGCTGTGGTGTTGAGGAAATGCAAAGGAAAAGTAGCACTTTCCGGATATGAATGCAGCTTAATGAGTGAACTTTATAGTGATTGGAAATGTCATAAAGCTTCCGCAAAGCTATGTCATTCGTCAAAGCGTATTCGCAGAGAAACTTTATGGACTAACTATTAATTTAGGATATTAAATGTCTAGTGATCTCGTTGCTCAAGGAAGTATGATTCTAGAGAAGAATTGGGTTCTTATCAACTCGCTTGCGCAGAAGAGTAAGCTTAAAGATACTGTTAGAGGAAAGTTGCTTGTCTCAATACGAAATTCAGTTAACGCTACCATTAAGTCCTATCGATATGTTCTTCCTACTCAGATTGTCGCCAAGTTAGCAGATTCCAAGCTTGACTGCAAATGTCTCCAGGCCAGTCGCGGTGGCCAGGGCAGTTTCGATGCCAGGACGATAGCTCATAAAGTTCTAGTTCCTTTTGATCAAAATAACCAAAGCGTTCTTGGCGGTTCGCCAGAGCCTTACGTGAATAATCCACTTAGAGTTTCTGAAGTATCTTCCAAACATCAAGGAGCACAGAAAAAACCAAAGGAGTGGAACCACCTCTGTTCAGTGTTGGCATACGTTGAGGAAGTAAATAGTCCCAAGGTAACGAAAGCGATATTTACACAAGTTCTCATTGAAGTTTATAAGAGACTATCTGTTGTTAAGGTTGCGTATTCAGTTCCTAAGCGGAGCAGTCTTCAAGATACATTAAGGATTATGGAGGAGTATCTCTCCGAGCATTCCGGTGGAGATAGATTGATGGCACTATCGTCCGCTTTGTTTAGCATCATTGGAAGGAGACTTCAATTATATGAAAAGGTAAAAAGGGGGAAGATTACAGCCGCCGACAAGGCTACAGGACTCGTCGCTGACTTGGAGTGCGCCTCAAAGACCGGCAAGATAATAATGGGTGTTGAAGTTAAAGACAGAGAGCTAACCATTACCCACCTTAGAGGAAAAATCCCGAGCATACGAGAAAAGAAAGTGACAGAGATGTTTTTCGTGGCTCAGGGGATTAGTAAGAAAGATAAGGATGAAATCCAAAAAGCGATTGCTAAGGAATATGCCAGCGGTCATAACATTTATGTCGTTAATATTATCTCTTTAAGCAAAGCAGTGCTGGCCCTGGTGGGAGAACAAGGGCGCAGAGAGTTTCTTGATGAAGTTGGCAATCAGCTTGATGAATACAAATCAGATATTGTGCACAGACGAAAATGGGCTGAATTATTAAGGCGGTTCTAGTTTTGTAAGAGGCAGAGATTCTGCGGGGCGTTGATTCTGCTGGTTTGTTTTACTAGCCCGCCAATTAGTCTATCCGCTTCTTCTTCCGGAACTTCCTTGTTGGAGAGACAATCGAAATGAGTAATGAAGAGCAGGAAAGATTCAGGGACCCCCTTCTAGCTATTCAGCTTTGGAGCAAGAACTTAGAATATGTTTGGTTAAAGCAAATAGCTGATAAGGTTATTGAAGTAAAAAGGGATTTATCAGACGCGGAAATCGATGGTATATACGAGAAGTTTATAAGTGAAAATGATTTGGCTTTTCCCGAAGACCAACCCACCCAAGAAGAAATCTCTGGCGAAGATGGTAGTGAAAAAACCACCAACCCCACTATTGAAGTAAGCACTGATAAGCCTACTGATAGTGACACCGCTAATACAAACGACACAGCCATCGACAAATTGGTCATTAACTCTATTCAGGAAATCGAGGGCGTTAATGCCATTGCTCCAGACCAAGAACTAACCTTCAATCCCTGTTTAACTGTTATCTTTGGTTTGAATGGCACGGGGAAAACTGGTTACGCGAGGATTCTAAAAAGGGTATCCAATTCAAGAACTGTCGAAGATATCTGGGGTGACATACGCAAGGGAAAGAACAAGAAT